>SCTQ01000419.1 GCA_004322345.1 Aquabacterium sp.
CGCCGCGCCGGCTATGCCCCCGGTGACCACGCCGGAGCCGAACTGGAAGGCCTTGGAGTCCGCGGCCGCGCGCCGTGCGCGTTCGAGGATCCCGGGCTGCTGCGCGCCTTGCCCCGCCTCCTGCGCCGCGGGTGCCGTCTGCTGCAGCAGGGGCAGGCCGTCGAGCATCGCCCCGGCCGTGCCCACGGCTTCGGCGCCGGCGTCCCAGGCGCGGCTGGCGCCGTCGCCGATGGCCGTGCCGAGACCGCCCGCCAGATGGCCCAGCGCACCCAGCCAGCCCTCGTCCTCCTCGCGCTGGACGGCGGCCGGTGCCGCGTGGGCGACGGCGGTCTGCGGCGCCACCGGTGCGGCCTCGCCCATCGCCATCGCCGCGTCGGCGGCCGCCTCCGCCTCGCGTTCGAAGGCATCGCCCGGGTCGCTGACGGACACGCCGCTGCCCGGCAGGCGCTGGCCGCTGACGGGGCCGCGTGCCTGCTGCAGTGCATGCGTGGCCTCGTGGGCCAGCAGGTGCAGGCCCTCGGGCGTGTGCGGCCGATAGGCGCCGTCGCTGAAGTAGAGGTCGCTGCCGCTGGTGAAGGCCACCGCGCCCACGGCCTGGGCCAGCGCATGTGCCGGGCCGCCGGTGTGCACGCGCACGGCACCCAGGTCCGCGCCCAGGCGCGGCTCCAGGAAGCCGCGGGCCTGCTCGTCCAGCGGGCTGCCGGCGCCGCGGCGGCGCTGCAGTTCGAGTTCCAGCCCGGCGGCCCCGGGCAGCGCCTCGCTGTCCTCCCCGGCCTCGCGCTGCACGCCGTCGACCAGGGTCTGCACCGCGAGGTTGCCCAGCGTGCGCTGCAGGCGCAGCGCGGTGGCGGGCAGGCCCGTCGGCGGCGCGGCAGCTGCCTGCGCACCGGGGCGCTCGTGCGCGTCGCGCTGCCCGTGCGGCCCTGCGTGGACGCGCCTCATGCCGTCTCCTTCGACGCCTGCAGCAGCTCCATGCGCAGGTTCCTGTCGAGCACCAGCGGGCCTTCGACATCCGGCAGCACCGGCACCGCCACCGTCACCGTGTAGTGCAGCGACACCTTGGGCCGCCCACCCAGCGCCTGCCAGAACTCGCCGGGGCTTTGCAGCAGCCCGCTTTGCAGCATGGCCACCGGCAGCGGCAGGTCCTGGCCGGCCAGTTCACCCTGCAGCAGGGCGCGCGGGATGTTGCGATGCTTCAGCAGCGCGCGCATCACCTCGCCCAGCAGGCGGTGCTCGTCCTTCCACGGGTCGTTCACCGCCTGGCTGGGCCAGGCCGTGATCAGGTAGGAGAAGTCCACGCGCGCCGGCGCGGCCTGCTGCACGGCGCGGCCCTGGTCGTCGCGCCGCACGAAGCGCTCGTTGCTGCGCAGCTCCAGGTTCTCTCGCACGTCGTAGAGGAAGAGGTCGATGGCCGGCAGCGCCACCGACTGCGGCGGGAACTCGCCGTCGGGCGCGGCGAAGCTGATCTGCACCTTGTCGGCCCAGTCCTTGGGCAGGCTGGCGCGCAGCAGGCGCCCGAGCGTGTCGTCGAGGTCCTGGATCACGGTCCGCCCCTGCGACGCAGGAAGTCGTCGATGTGGTCCGCCACCTCGCTCAGCGGAATGTCGTTGTTCCAGAAATTGAACATGTCGCGCACCTCCGTGGGCATGGCCCAGTCGGCCATCTGCTGGAAGCGCGAGGTGCCGGGCACGTCCGTCACCTGGTGCAGCTGGGTGTGCGGCTCGTAGGGCAGCCCGGTCTCGGCGTTGATGTGCTGTTCGATCGCGCTGCCCGCGGGCGCCGTGCGTTCGGTGGGGAAGAGGTTGGCCGGGTCCATCGCGTGCTCGGGGAAGATCTCCTGGTACAGCCAGTGGTGCCAGTCGCCGCTGGGCGGAACGCCCCCGCCGCGCCGGATCTGCGTGTTCATGCGGCTGCGCAGCTTGTCGTAGGTGTCCGGCGACGGCCCGCGCCGCGTGGCCTGGGCGCGCTCCCAGGCCACCTGCAGCTCGGCATCGGTGGCCACGCCGCGCACCGCGCCGCTGTCGGCGATCTCGGCCAGGTGCTCCAGGCGCGACATCGAGGTCTCCACCGTGGTCACGGCGCCGCGGGTCTCCCCCGCGCCGATGAGCAGGCTGCCGATGTCGAAGGCACCGCGGCCCAGGGCCTCGAAGGGCTTGCCGTCCTCGATGGACCTGGCATACGGCGCCCACAGCGCGGAGCCGACGCCGCCCCAGTACTTCGCGTCGGCCAGCGGGTCGTTGGTGCGCTCGAAGACCTGCTGCGCGCTCTCGTCGCCGAAGGCCAGGTCCCAGGCGCCGTGCAGCGACTTCAAGGGCGCGCCCAGGCCGGGCACGTGCTCGGCCATCGTCGCCAGGCCGGCAGCGGTGTCCACCGGGTTGGCCACCGCGCCGGCCAGGCCGCCGAGCAGCGTGTTGGCGCCCTTGAGCACGCCGCCGTGCAAGTCCACCGCGCCGTCGGCGACGGACGCACCGGCGTCGGCGACCTGCTCCAGCACCGGGATGCCGGCGGCCTGCTCGGCCAGCCAGTGTCCGGGCCGCCTGGCCTGGTCCTCCAGCCAGTCGATGCCGGAGTCCACCGCCGCGCCGGCCTCGTGCACGCTGGCGGCGTCGCGTTTCATGCCGGCGTACTTGTCGCCGACGTAGCCCGATACCGCCGCGCCCGCGTCGCCGGCCAGGCCGGCCAGGGCCCCGAGCCAGCCGCCTTCGTCTTCGTCGCGCTGCACGGCTACGCCACCGGGCTGCAGCATCTGCTGCACGGCGAGGTTGCCCGCCGAGCGCTGCAAGGCCAGCAGCGGGCTCGC
>SCTQ01000420.1 GCA_004322345.1 Aquabacterium sp.
GGTCGGCGCGCGGCTGGTCAGGAACGTCCTCGAGCGCCTCGGCAAGGGTCTGGCCGGTGATGGTCAGCGCGTCGCCGTGCAGCAGGCCGGCGTTGAGCAGGATCTTCATCACCTGCGGGATGCCGCCGGCGCGGTGCAGGTCGATGGCCAGGTACTTGCCGGAGGGCTTCAGGTCGCAGATCACCGGCACCTTCTTGCGCATGCGCTCGAAGTCGTCGATGGTCCAGTCCACGCCGGCAGCGTGCGCGATGGCCAGGAAGTGCAGCACCGCGTTGGTCGAGCCGCCGGTGGCCATGATGACGGCGACGGCGTTCTCGATCGCCTGCTTGGTCACGATGTCGCGCGGCTTGATGCCCTTGCGGATGGCTTCGACGAGCACGCGCGCCGACTCCTTCGTCGATTCCGTCTTCTCGTCCTCGACGTTGGCCATCGTCGAGGAGTAGGGCAGGCTCACGCCCAGCGCCTCGAAGGCCGAGCTCATCGTGTTGGCGGTGTACATGCCGCCGCAGGAGCCGGTGCCGGGGATGGCACGCTTCTCGATCTCGCAGAAGTCCTCCTCGCTCATCTTGCCGGCGGTGAACTGGCCCACCGCCTCGAACACGCTGACGATGTTCAGGTCCTGGCCCTTGTACCTGCCCGGCAGGATGGTGCCGCCGTAGACGTAGATGGCCGGCACGTTGGCGCGCAGCATGCCCATGAGGCCGCCGGGCATGTTCTTGTCGCAGCCGCCGATGACGATGACGCCGTCCATCCACTGGCCGCCGACGCAGGTCTCGATGCAGTCGGATATCACCTCGCGCGAGACCAGGCTGTACTTCATGCCCTCGGTGCCCATGGCCATGCCGTCGGAGATGGTGGGCGTGCCGAAGATCTGCGCGTTGCCGCCAGCGGCCTCGATGCCTTCGACGGCCGCGTCGGCCAGCTTCTGCAGGCCCGAGTTGCAGGGCGTGATCGTGGAATGGCCGTTGGCCACGCCGATCATCGGCTTGCCGAAGTCTTCCTGCTTGTAGCCCATGCCGTAGTACATGGAGCGGTTGGGCGCGCGGGCCACGCCTTCGGTGATGTGCTTGGAGCGTTCGTTCAGGCTCATGGGGTGCCTCTGGTCTCTGGAGTGCCGGGGGATGGGACAGCGGCGCAGTATTGGAGTGCCGCCGCGGGCCTGTCTAATATATTGATCGACCCGGATTAATATGCCGCGCAGATGAAGAAAGCCCCGCCCAAGAACGCGCCGATCGAGTGGCGGGCCTGGCGCCAGTTCCTGGCCCTGGCCGAGACGCTGCACTTCGGGCGTGCCGCCGAGCGCCTGCACATGACCCAGCCGCCGCTGACCATGGCCATCCAGCAACTGGAGGAGCGGCTGGGCGTGGCGCTGTTCGATCGCACCCGCCGCAGCGTCGAGCTGACCGCCGCCGGCGCCGCGCTGGTCGAGCCCGTGCGCCAGTTGCTGCGCCAGGCCGAGCGCCTGCCGGACCTGGCGCGTGCCGTGGGCCAGGGCAGCATCGGCCACCTGCGCCTGGGCTTCGTCTCCACCATCGGCTTCGGCCCGCTGCCGCAGTGGCTGCGTGTCTTCCGCCAGGAGCACCCCAGCGTGCGCGTGACGCTGCGAGAGTCCACCACCGACGTGCAACTGCAGGCACTGGAGGAGGGCGAGATGGACGCCGGCTTCGTGCTCCACGCGCCCGGCATGCCGCCCGACGGCCTGCCCAACCTGACGGTGCGCAGCGAGCCCATGGTGCTGGCCCTGCCGCAGACGCATCCCCTGGTGCGCGCGCGCCTGACGCGCAAGACCTTGCTCAACCAGCCGCTGGTGATCTTCCCGCGCGAGATCGCCCCCTCGCTCTACGACAGCCTGCTGGCCTACTACCACCAGCATGGCGCCTCGCCCGCGATCACGCAGGAGGCCATCCAGATGCAGACCATCGTCAACCTCGTCTCCGCCGGGCTGGGCGTGGCCTGGGTGCCGGAGGTGGTGACCCAGCTCAAGCGTCCCGGCGTGGTCTATCGCGGCCTGCCACCGGCGCTGGCGGCCGACGGGCCGCGCTGCGAGACCAGCCTGGTCTGGCGCCACGATGCATCGGCCGTGGTGCGGCGCTTCGTCGAGTTCATCCGCAACGACCTCTGAACCGGGGCGCGCGACATCGCTGCGGTATCGTTCGCTCCCCCTGATCCCGCGCGCTGCTCCATGCTGGTCCATCCCCAATTCAGTCCCATCGCGTTCTCGGTGGGGCCGCTGAGCGTCCACTGGTACGGCCTGATGTACCTGCTGGCCTTCGTCCTCTTCCTCGGCCTGGGCCGCCTGCGTGCGCGGCGCGAGCCCTTCGCCGGGCGCGGCTGGCAGGCCAAGGACGTGGAGGACGTGCTGTTCTTCGGCGTGCTGGGCGTGGTGTTGGGCGGGCGGCTGGGCTACGTGCTGTTCTACAAGCCCACTCATTTCCTGCAGCACCCGCTGGAGGTCTTCGCGGTGTGGCAGGGCGGCATGTCCTTCCACGGCGGGCTGATCGGCGTGATCCTGGCGATGGCGCTGTTCGGGCGGCTGCGCGGGCGGCACTTCTTCGACGTCGCCGACCTCGTCGCGCCCTGCGTGCCGGTGGGCTTGGCGGTGGGGCGCCTGGGCAACTTCATCAACGGCGAGCTGTGGGGTCGCGAGGCGCCCGCTTCGCTGCCCTGGGCGATGGTCTTCCCGCAGTCGGGCACCGACATCCCGCGCCATCCCTCGCAGATCTACCAGTTCCTGCTGGAAGGCCTGCTGCTGTTCACGCTGCTGTGGCTCTACAGCCGCAAGCCGCGCCGGCTGGGCATGGTCTCGGGCTGGTTCCTCGTCGGCTACGGCGTCATGCGCTTCACGGCGGAGTACTTCCGCGAGCCCGACGCCTTCCTGGGCCTGCTGGCGCTGAACCTCAGCATGGGCCAGTGGCTGTGCGTGCCCATGGTGCTGGCGGGCCTGGCGATCATCGGCTGGGCGCGGCGCCAGCCGCAGCCGGCGGCCGCATGAAAAAAGCCGCTCCGGGGAGCGGCTTCTGCAGCGCGGGGCAGCCGGCTCAGTCGTCCAGCAACGAGAGGTCGCGCACGGCGCCCTTGTCGGCCGACATCACCAGCTTGGCATAGGCCTTCAGCGCCGCGGACACCTTGCGCGGGCGCAACTTGGCCGGCTTCCAGCCCTTGGCGTCCTGCTCGGTGCGGCGGCGCGCCAGTTCCTCGTCGGACAGCAGCACGTCGATCGTGCGCCGGGGAATGTCGATGCGGATGCGGTCGCCATCGCGCACCAGTCCGATCGCGCCGCCGGCCGCCGCCTCGGGCGAGCAGTGGCCGATCGACAGGCCCGAGGTGCCGCCCGAGAAGCGGCCGTCGGTCAGCAGCGCACAGGCCTTGCCCAGGCCCTGGGACTTGATGTAGCTGGTGGGGTAGAGCATCTCCTGCATGCCCGGGCCGCCCTTGGGGCCCTCGTAGCGCACGATCACCACGTCGCCGGCCTTCACCTTGCCGGCGAGGATGTTCTCCACCGCTTCGTCCTGAGACTCGGTGACGTGGGCGGTGCCTTCGAACACCAGGATGCTTTCGTCCACGCCGGCGGTCTTCACCACGCAGCCGTCGAGCGCGATGTTGCCTTTCAGCACGGCCAGGCCGCCCTCCTTGGAGAAGGCGTGCTCATAGGAACGGATGCAGCCTTCGGCGCGGTCGGTGTCCAGGCTGGGCCAGCGCGTGTTCTGGCTGAAGGCCACCTGGGTCGGGACGCCGGCCGGGCCGGCGAGGTAGAACTGCTTCACCGCCGCGTCCTTGGTGCGCACGATGTCCCATTGTGCGAGCGCGTCGCCCAGCGTGGGGGCGTGCACCGTGGGCACATCGGTGTGCAGCTTGCCGGCGCGCTCCAGCTCGCCCAGGATGGCCATGATCCCGCCGGCGCGGTGCACGTCCTCGATGTGGTACTTGTTGGTGTTGGGCGCCACCTTGCACAGCTGCGGCACGACCCGGGAAAGGCGGTCGATGTCGTCCATCGTGAAGTCGATCTCGGCTTCGCGCGCGATGGCCAGCAGGTGCAGGATGGTGTTGGTGGAGCCGCCCATCGCGATGTCCAGCGTCATCGCGTTCTCGAAGGCCTTGAAGCCCACCGAGCGCGGCAGGATGCGTTCGTCTTCCTCGATGTAGTAGCGGCGGGTCAGCTCGACGACGAGGCGGCCGGCGCGCTTGAACAGCTGCTCGCGGTCGGCGTGCGTGGCCACCACGGTGCCGTTGCCGGGCAGGGACAGCCCAAGCGCTTCGGTCAGGCAGTTCATCGAGTTGGCGGTGAACATGCCCGAGCAGGAGCCGCACGTCGGGCAGGCGGAGCGCTCCACCTCGGCCACGTCGGCGTCGGAGTAGGACTTGTCGGCCGCCATCACCATCGCGTCCACCAGGTCGAGCTTCTTGAACTCCATGACCTTGGTCAGCGGGTTGGCCAGGCGCGTCTTGCCGGCTTCCATCGGGCCGCCCGAGACGAAGACCACGGGGATGTTCAGCCGCATCGCGGCCATCAGCATCCCGGGGGTGATCTTGTCGCAGTTGGAGATGCACACCATGGCGTCGGCGCAGTGCGCATTGACCATGTACTCCACCGAGTCCGCGATGATGTCGCGGCTGGGCAGCGAATACAGCATGCCGTCGTGGCCCATCGCGATGCCGTCGTCCACGGCGATGGTGTTGAACTCCTTGGCCACGCCGCCGGCGGCCTCGATCTCGCGCGCCACCAACTGGCCCAGGTCCTTCAGGTGCACGTGGCCGGGCACGAACTGGGTGAAGGAGTTGACCACCGCGACGATGGGCTTGGAGAAGTCTTCATCCTTCATGCCGGTGGCGCGCCACAGGGAGCGCGCGCCCGCCATGTTGCGGCCGGCGGTGGAGGTCTTGGAACGGTATGCAGGCATCTTGGGGGCGGGGCGGGTCACGAAAGGGGCCCGAATTATCCCCCACGCCTTTTTCCGGCGCATGCGGCCGGCGGCACCAAAAAATTGGCCCCCGGTTGTGACACCGGGGGCCGAAAAACGAGGCAGGCCGCTCTACCCTATGCCCCGCTGAGGAGACAAGACACGTTCCACTCAACAGCTGTGATGACAGCCGTCTGAGCAGTTGCAAACGTCATGCCACCTTGCGGTCGGCCGACAGGCCGTGGCGGGTGTAGAGGAAGTCCAGCACTTCCTTGCGGCAATGCACGTAGGTGGTGTCCTCGGCCAGCTCCACGCGGTTGCGCGGGCGCGGCAGGTCCACCTTGAGGATCTCGCCGATGGTGGCGGCCGGGCCATTGGTCATCATCACGATGCGGTCGGACAGCAGCACGGCTTCGTCCACGTCGTGGGTCACCATGACCACGGTGCTCTGCGTGCGGGCGACGATCTTCAGGAGCTCGTCCTGCAGGTGGGCGCGGGTCAGCGCGTCCAGCGCGCCGAAGGGCTCGTCCATCAGCAGCACCTTGGGCTCCATCGCCAGGGCACGTGCGATGCCCACGCGCTGCTTCATGCCGCCGGAGATCTCGTGCGGGCGTTTGGCCGAGGCGTGCCCCATGTTGACGAGTTCCAGCGCTGCCTGGGTGCGCTCCTTCAGCTTGGCCGAGGGCTCGTTCGCACCGAAAACGCGCTCCACCGCGAGGTAGACGTTCTCGAAGCAGGTCAGCCAGGGCAGCAGGGAGTGGTTCTGGAAGACCACCGCACGCTCCGGACCGGGTGCGTTGATCTCCTTGTTGTCGCAGATCAGCGCGCCGGAAGTGGGCACGAGCAGGCCGGCGATCAGGTTCAGCAAGGTGGACTTGCCGCAGCCCGAGTGGCCGATCAGCGCGATGAACTCGCCCTTGGCGATGCCGAGGTTGATCTCGCGCAGTGCGTGGAAGCGGCCCTTCTTGGTGTGGAACACCATCTCGGCGTTCTGCACTTCGATGAATTGGGTCATGTGAGGCTCCTGTGGATTCGTCGAAGCGAAGGGGTTACTCGAAGCTGAAGCGCTTGGCGATGGCCACCAGGGCCTGTTCCAGCAGCAGGCCGACGATGCCGATCACGAAGATGGCGATCAGGATGTGGGCGACGTTGAGGTTGTTCCACTCGTCCCAGACCCAGAAGCCGATGCCCACGCCGCCGGTCAGCATCTCGGCGGCGACGATCACCAGCCAGGCCGTGCTCACGGACAGGCGCACGCCGGTCAGCATGTAAGGCAGCACCGCGGGGAAGAGGATGCGGGTGATGATCTTCCACTCGGACAGGTTGAGCACGCGGGCCACGTTCATGTAGTCCTGCGGCACGCGCTGCACGCCCACGGCGGTGTTGATGATCATCGGCCAGATCGAGCAGATGAAGATGGTCCAGATGGCTGCCGGGTTGGCGGCCTTGAACACCAGCAGGCCGATGGGCAGCCAGGCCAGCGGCGAGACCGGGCGCAGCAGGCTGATGATGGGCGAGACCATCGAGTTGAAGAACGCGAAGCGCCCGATCGCGAAGCCCAGCGGGATGCCCACCAGCGCCGCCAGCCCGAAGCCCATGGCCACGCGCTGCAGCGAGAACAGGATGTTCCAGCCCAGGCCCTGGTCGTTCGGCCCGTTGCTGTAGAACGGGTCGGAGAACAGCCTCACCGCCTCGGCCCAGGTGGCGGCCGGGGTCGGGAAGGGGCCGTCGCCCTTGATCGTCAGCAGGGCCCAGATGCCGATCAGCACGCCCAGGCCGGCGAGCGGCGCGAGGACCTTCAGGGCGAAGGCCTGCCAGTCGATCGACGAGGCGGGTGCTTCGCTCTTGACGGGGGCGGCAGCCGGCTTGGCCGCTGCGCCCGGTTGCGAGGCGGCGGCGGCCGCAGTCGCGGCACCGCTGGGGTTGTGGAAGACGGCGCTGACCATGTCGGTGCTCCTTCAGGGGGCTGGGGGCGTGGAGGGGGCGGCGCTCAGGCCTTGATCTTGAAGCTGTCGGCGTACTTCGCAGGATCCTTGCCGTCCCACACGGTGCCGTCGATCAGCTTCGAGGTGCGCAGCACGTCCTTGGGCACGCTGATCTTCATCGCCGAGGCGACCTGCTTGTAGAGGTCGACCTGGTTGATCTGCTTGGCCACGGCCAGGTAGTCCGGGTGGTCCTTGATCAGGCCCCAGCGCTTGTGCTGGGTGAGGAACCACATGCCGTCGGACAGGTAGGGGAAGTTCACCGCGCCGTCGTTGAAGAACTTCATGTGGTTCGGGTCGTCCCAGGTCTTGCCCAGGCCGTTCTGGTAGCGGCCCAGGATGCGCTGGTTGATCGCGTCCACGCCGGTGTTGACGTAGGACTTGTCGGCGATCGTCTCGGCCATCTTCATCTTGTTCTGCAGGCCGGCGTCGATCCACTTGCTGGCCTCGAGCACGGCCATCATCACGGCACGTGCGGTGTTGGGGTACTTCTTGACGAAGTCGCCGGTGGTGCCGAGCACCTTCTCCGGATGGTCCTTCCAGATGTCCTGGGTGGTGACGCCGGTGATGCCGATGCCGTCCATGATCGCGCGGTGGCCCCAGGGCTCGCCCACGCAGTAGCCGTCCATGTTGCCCACGCGCATGTTGGCCACCATCTGCGGCGGCGGCACCGTGATGACCTTGGCGTCCTTCATCGGGTTGATGCCATAGGTGGACAGCCAGTAGTACAGCCACATCGCGTGGGTGCCGGTGGGGAAGGTCTGGGCGAAGGTGTACTCGCGCTTGTCGCTGGCCATCAGCTTGGCCAGCGAGGCACCATCCACCGCCCCCTTGTCGGCCAGCTTCTTCGACAGCGTGATGGCCTGGCCGTTGTTGTTCAGGGTCATCAGCACCGCCATGTCCTTCTTCGGGCCGCTGATGCCCAGGTGCACGCCGTAGACCAGGCCGTACAGCACATGCGCCATGTCCAGCTCGCCGTTGACCAGCTTGTCGCGCACGCCGGCCCAGGAGGCTTCCTTGGTCGGGATGATCTTGACGCCGTACTTCTTGTCGAAGCCCAGGACCGAGGCCATCACCACGGAGGCGCAGTCGGTCAGCGGGATGAAGCCGATGCGGACTTCTTCCTTCTCGGGCTTGTCCGAGCCTGCTGCCCAGACGGCGGTGTTCAGGCCGGGGACGGCACCGGAGGCGCCCGCGGCGGCGGCGGCCATGAGAACCGAACGACGAGTCATCTTGAAGTCCTGAGAGTCAGTCATAGGTGGGGCAGCGTTTTTGCGAAGACAAAAGAAAAAGGCGTCTGCACCTGCCAGCTCCACACTCGGAAGCGACAGGCGAAGACGCCATCGTCTGGGTGTGGCCTCCGCCGTTGGAGCCCGCACCGCTGATGCAAAGCCAACGTCGGCCCTGCGAGACCTATGTCGCAATGACCGTGCCAGGCTTTCCTGCCGGACGGAGGTGCATGGAAAAGGCCCTCGGTCGTGCGCGATGTCACGCATCGGGGCGAAAGCCGCACCGCCTGCGGGCGGTCAGGCGCGGACGCGGTGCGCGCGGCACGTCGATGTCGCTTGCGCCCGCGGGCGGGGCGCATGCGCAGGTGCGGTGGCGGCCGCCTGGCTTTGGTGCGAGGACCTCGGTGCGCCCGGGGCTGGGGCGTCCGGCCTGAAAGCGTGCGCGGCCTGCGTTCAGCCGAGCACGTCGGCCACGTCCAGCAGGCGCTGGGCGACGTCCACCAGTCGCAGGCCCTTGTCCATCGCTGTCTTGCGCAGGCGGGAGTAGGCCTCCTGCTCGGTGCAGCCCTGGCGGGTCATCAGCAGGCCCTTGGCGCGGTCGATGACCTTGCGCTCCTCCAACTGCGTGCGGGCGTCGGCCAGGTCGCGGCGCATCTTCTCCTCGTGCTGGAAGCGCGCCATCGCCACGTCGATCACCGGCCGGATGCGTTCCGGCGCCAGGCCCGCGACGATGTAGGCGGTGACGCCGGCGGCGATCGCGTCGCCGACGTGGGTGGTGTCCTGGTCGTCGGTGAACAGCACGATGGGCCGACGTTCTTCCCGCGTGGCCATCACGACGTGCTCCAGCGTGTCGCGGGCGCCGCTCTCGGCGTCGACGATGATCATGTCGGGCTGGAGCTGGTCGATGCGCTCGGGCAGGTAGGCATCGATGGGCAGGACCGCGATGACGTTGTAGCCGTTCTCCAGCAGCCCGATGCGCAGGCTGCGCGAGCGCTCGGCCTCGATGCGCGCTTGTTCGTCCTCGGGGTCCGGGTCCAGTGTCGCGGGGGCGACGATGACCAGGCGCAGGGCGGGCGGGGGAGTCATGCCGGAATCTTGCAACAAGTACGCCAGTGGCTGGTGGGCGGAAAGCGGGCCGGTAGTCGGTGCGGGTTGTAAGAGGCAGTCATTTTCCGCATCCGGCCCGCCCTGTCTGCGGCACCTAAACTGCGCGCATGACTACCGCTGGCCTGGGCGCGCAGGGCGTCCAAAGAGTTCTGGGTATCGAATCGTCCTGCGACGAGACGGGGGTGGCGCTCGTCGAGTTCCACGCCGGCGGCGCGGGCGGGAGTGTGCCTAAATTGCTGGCTCATGCGTTGCACAGCCAGGTCGAGATGCACCAGGCGTATGGGGGGGTGGTGCCCGAGCTGGCCTCGCGCGACCACATCCGCCGCGTCCTGCCGCTGGCGCGCAGCGTGCTGGCCGAGGCGAAGCTGGGCGTCGAGGCGATCGACGTCGTCGCCTACACGCGCGGCCCGGGCCTGGCCGGCGCGCTGCTGGTGGGTGCCGGCGTGGGTTGTGCGCTCGGCCTGGTGCTGCAGCGCCCCGTGCTGGGCGTGCACCATCTGGAGGGCCACCTGCTGTCCCCCTTCCTGTCCGCGGACCCGCCCGAGTTTCCATTCGTCGCGCTGCTCGTCTCCGGCGGCCACACCCAGCTGATGCGGGTGGACGCGGTGGGCAGCTACGAACTGCTGGGCGAGACCATCGATGACGCCGCGGGCGAGGCCTTCGACAAGTCGGCCAAGCTGCTGGGCCTGGGCTATCCGGGCGGACCGGCCCTGGCGCGGCTGGCGGAGTTCGGCGATGCGGCCGGCTTCGACCTGCCCAGGCCGCTGCTGCGCGCGGGCAACCTGGACTTCTCCTTCGCCGGCTTGAAGACCGCCGTACGCGTCACCCTGGACAAGCTCGGCCCCCAGCCCTGCGAGCAATCGCGCGCCGACCTGGCGGCGTCCACCCAGCAGGCCATCGTCGACGTGCTGTCGGCCAAGGCGCTGGCCGCGCTCAAGCGCACGGGCCTCAAGCGCCTGGTGGTGGCCGGCGGCGTGGGCGC
>SCTQ01000421.1 GCA_004322345.1 Aquabacterium sp.
GGCCGCGATGACGCTGATCTTCGTCGTCTGCGCCATCGGCGCGATGCACTTCGAGCAGCAGGCCAACCCGCAGCTCACCGCGCTGGGCGTGGATGCCGCAGCCGGCAACATGGAAGGCAAGGAGACCCGCTTCGGCATTGCCGAATCGGGCCTCTTCGCGGCGATCACCACGGCGGCTTCCTGCGGTGCCGTCAACGCGATGCACGACTCCTTCACCCCGCTGGGCGGCGGCGTGCCGCTGGTGCTGATGCAGCTGGGCGAGGTGGTCTTCGGCGGCGTCGGCTCGGGGCTCTACGGCATGCTGGTCTTCGCCATCCTGGCGGTCTTCATCGCGGGCCTGATGATCGGCCGCACCCCCGAGTACCTGGGCAAGAAGATCGAGGCCTACGAGATGAAGATGGCCTCCATCGTGGTGCTGGTCACGCCGCTGCTGGTGCTGCTGGGCACAGCCGTCGCGGTGATGGCGGCGGCGGGGCGCGCGGGCATCGCCAACCCAGGCGCGCATGGCTTCTCCGAGCTGCTCTATGCGTTCACCTCGGCCGCCAACAACAACGGCAGCGCCTTCGCCGGCCTGTCGGCCAACACGCCCTTCTTCAACCTGCTGCTGGCTGCGGCGATGTGGTTCGGCCGCTTCGCGGTCATCGTGCCGGTGCTGGCCATCGCGGGCAGCCTGGCGGCGAAAAAGCGCCTGGCCGCCACCGGCGGCACCCTGCCTACGCACGGCCCGCTCTTCGTCACCCTGCTGATCGGCACGGTGCTGCTGGTGGGGCTGTTGAACTACGTGCCGGCGCTGGCCCTGGGGCCGGTGATCGAGCACCTGACGCTGTGGCCGCGCTGAACGCGCCGGCCGTGGAGATTCCCATGACACGCAAGAGCTTCTCTCTGTTCGACGCCGCGCTGCTGCGCCCCGCCGCGGCCGACGCCTTCCGCAAGCTGAGCCCGCGGGTGCAGTGGCGCAACCCGGTGATGTTCGTCGTCTACGTCGGCAGCATCCTCACCACCTTGCTGTGGTTGCAGGCCATCCGCGTCCATGCAGGTGGCCCTGCGGCGGACCCGCAGGACCGCGCCGGCTTCATCGGCGCCGTCGCGCTGTGGCTGTGGTTCACCGTGCTCTTCGCCAACTTCGCCGAGGCGCTGGCCGAGGGCCGCAGCAAGGCCCAGGCCGCCGCGCTGCGCGGCCTGAAGAAGCAGACCTGGGCCAAGAAGCTGCACGAGCCGCGTTATGGCAGCGCCTGGCACACGATGCAGTCCGAGGAACTGAAGCGCGGTGACGTGCTGCTGGTTCAGGCCGGCGACGTGATCGCCGCCGACGGCGAGGTGATCGAGGGCGCCGCCAGCGTCGACGAGAGCGCCATCACCGGCGAATCCGCGCCGGTGATCCGCGAGGCCGGCGGGGATTTCAGCTCCGTCACCGGCGGCACCCGCGTGCTGTCGGACTGGATCGTGATGCGCGTGACCGCGAACCCGGGCGAGACCTTCGTCGACCGCATGATCGCGATGGTCGAGCACGCCAAGCGCCAGAAGACGCCCAACGAGATCGCGCTGACCATCCTGCTGGTGGCGCTGACCATCGTCTTCCTCGTCGTCACGGTGACGCTGCTGCCGTTCTCCATCTTCAGCGCCGACCTGGCGCGCGCCTCGGGCATCGCCAGCGCGCCGGTGGGCATCACGGTGCTCGTCGCGCTGCTGGTCTGCCTGATCCCCACCACCATCGCCGGCCTGCTGTCGGCAGTGGGCGTGGCCGGCATGAGCCGCATGATGCAGGCCAACGTGATCGCCACCTCGGGCCGTGCGGTGGAGGCCGCGGGCGACGTGGACGTGCTGCTGCTGGACAAGACCGGCACCATCACGCTGGGCAACCGCCAGGCCAGTGCCTTCGTGCCGGCTGCCGGCGTGGGTGAACAAGAGCTGGCCGAGGCCGCGCGACTGGCCTCGCTGGCCGACGAGACGCCCGAAGGGCGCAGCGTGGTGACGCTGGCCAACCAGCGCTTCCAGGCGCGCGAGTCGGGCGAGGGAGGCAGCTTCGTGCCCTTCACGGCGCAGACCCGCATGAGCGGCGTGGACCTGCCCGGCCGCAGCATCCGCAAGGGCGCGGCCGATGCGATCCGCACGCACGTCGTCGCGCTGGGCGGCAGCTTCCCGCCGGCGCTGGAACGCGCCGTCGACGACATCGCGCGGCGCGGCAGCACGCCGCTGGTGGTGGCCGACGGCGCGCGCGTGCTCGGCGCCATCGAGCTGAAGGACGTGGTCAAGCCCGCCATCCGCGAGCGCTTCGCCGAGCTGCGCCGCATGGGCATCCAGACGGTGATGGTCACCGGCGACAACCGCCTGACCGCCGCGGCCATCGCAGCGGAGGCCGGCGTCGACGACTTCCTCGCCGAAGCCACGCCCGAGGCCAAGCTGGCGCTGATCCGCCGTCACCAGGGCGAGGGCAAGCTGGTGGCGATGACCGGAGACGGCACCAACGACGCGCCCGCGCTGGCCCAGGCCGACGTGGCGGTGGCGATGAACACCGGCACCCAGGCCGCGAAGGAGGCCGGCAACATGGTGGACCTGGACAGCGACCCGACCAAGCTGATCGAGATCGTCGAGACCGGCAAGCAGATGCTGATGACGCGCGGCTCGCTGACCACCTTCAGCATCGCCAACGACGTGGCCAAGTACTTCGCCATCATCCCGGCGGCCTTCGTCACCACCTATCCGCAGCTGCAGGCGCTGAACGTGATGCAGCTGGCCAGCCCGGGCTCGGCCATCCTGTCGGCCGTCATCTTCAACGCGCTGGTCATCGTTTTCCTGATCCCGCTGGCGCTGCGCGGCGTGCCCTATCGCGCGCTGGGCGCGGCCGTGCTGCTGCGGCGCAACCTGCTGGTCTACGGCCTGGGCGGGCTGGTCGTGCCCTTCGTGGGCATCAAGCTGATCGACCTGCTGCTGGCCGCCGCCGGCCTGGCCTGAACCTCGTGGAGACCCCATCATGAACACGCTCATCCGTCCCGCGCTCTCGCTCTTCGTGCTGCTCAGCCTGGTCACCGGGCTGGCGTATCCGCTGGCCGTCACCGGCGTGGCCCGCGTCCTCTTCCCCCAGCAGGCGGCGGGCAGCCTCGTCCAGCACGAGGGCAGGGCCGTCGGCTCCTCGCTGATCGGCCAGGGCTTCGTCAAGCCCGGCTACTTCTGGAGCCGGCCCTCGGCCACCTCGCCGGCCTACAACGCGGCCGGCTCGTCGGGCTCCAACCTGGGGCCGCTGAACCCGGCGCTGAAGGAGGCAGTGGCCCAGCGCATCGCCGCCCTGAAGAAGGCGGGCCCGGTGGGCGAGGGGCCGGTGCCGGCCGACCTCGTCACCGCCTCCGCCAGCGGCCTGGACCCGCACATCAGCCCCGCGGCCGCTGCCTGGCAGATCCCGCGCGTGGCCCAGGCCCGCGGCCTGACGGCCGACCACGTGCGCGAGCTGGTCCGCCGCCACACCGAGGACCGCCAGCTCGGGTTCCTCGGCGAGCCGCGCGTCGACGTGCTGGCGCTGAACCTGGCGCTGGACCAGGCCACGCGGCCTTGAGGCAGCGCCGCGGGCAAGCCATGCGCGCCGTCCGTAAACTGCGGGGCTCCCGTAGCTCCGAGGGCCCACATGCTGATCAACTGCGCTGCCTATGTCGACGGCAACAAGCTGGCCGACATCCCGGTGGAGGCGATCCCCGAATGGCTGAACCGTCCCGGCTGCTTTGTCTGGGTGGCGCTGGCCGATGCGACCGACGAGGAGCTGTCCCAGATGCAGCGCCACTTCGGCCTGCACGAGCTGGCGGTGGAGGATGCGCGCCACGGCCACCAGCGGCCGAAGATCGAGGAGTACGGCGACGGCATCTACGCCGTGGTGCAGATGCTGCAGATGGACAACGGCGAGCCGCACGCGGGCGACGTCAACATCTACTTCGGCATCAACTACGTGCTGTCGGTGCGCAACCGCACGCAGCAGAACCTGCTGGGCGTGCGCGAGCGCTGCGAGCGCGAGCCGGACATGCTCAAGCAGGGGCCGGCCTTCGTCGCCTACGCGCTGATGGACGCGGTGGTGGACCGCTACTTCCCCGTCATCGACGAGCTGGAGGGCAAGCTGGAGGCGATCGAGGACCGCATCTTCGAGCCCGGCGCCGCGCGCGCCAACATCGAAGCCCTGTATGCGCTCAAGCGCCAGTTCGTCGTCGTCAAGCATGCGGTGGTGCCGCTGCTGGAGGCGCTGGGCAAGCTCTACGCCGGCCGCGTGCCCGCGCTGTGCTCGCGCACCGAGCACTACTTCCGCGACGTGGCCGACCACCTCATCCGCATCGCCACCTCGCTGGAGGCCGCGCGCGAATCCATCGGCACCGCCATCCAGGTCAACCTGTCCATGGTCGCCATCGACCAGGGCGACGTCACCAAGCGCCTGGCCGCGTGGGCCGGGATCTTCGCGGTGGCCACGGCCTTCGCCGGCATCTGGGGCATGAATTTCGAGTTCATGCCCGAGCTGAAATGGAAGTACGGCTACCCGGCCGCGCTGGCAGCGATCACCGCGGCCTGCGGCGCGCTGTACTGGAAGCTGAGGAAGATCGACTGGCTGTAGCGGCAGCCCGCAGCCTGTGAACATGACGCCGTCCCGTCCCGATCCCGACGAACTCCTGCAGCGCGTGCAGCAGCAGGAAGCCCAGGCCGCCCGCGGCAAGCTGAAGATCTTCTTCGGCGCCTCGGCCGGCGTGGGCAAGACCTACGCGATGCTGCTGGCGGCGAAGCAGGCGCAGCAACAGGGGCGGGACGTGCTCATCGGCCTGGTGGAGACGCACGGCCGCGCCGAGACCATGGCGCTGGTCGAGGGTCTGCCGCAGCTGCCGCGCAAGGAGATCCCGCATCGCGACGTCACGCTGCAGGAGTTCGACCTCGACGCGGCACTGGCGCGCCGGCCGCAGCTCATCCTCGTCGATGAACTGGCCCATTCCAACGTGGCCGGATCGCGCCATCCCAAGCGCTGGCAGGACGTGGACGAACTGCTGGCCGCCGGCATCGACGTCTGGTCCACCGTCAACGTACAGCACCTTGAAAGCCTGAACGACATCGTCAGCGGCATCACCGGCATACGTGTCTGGGAGACGGTGCCCGACCAGGTCTTCGACCGCGCCGACGAGGTCGTGCTGGTGGACCTGCCGCCCGACGAGCTGCTGCACCGCCTGAAGCAGGGCAAGGTCTACCTGCCGCAGCAGGCCGAGCGCGCCATCCGCAACTTCTTCCGCAAGGGCAACCTGATCGCCCTGCGTGAGCTGGCGCTGCGCCGCACGGCCGACCGCGTCGACGGCCAGATGCTGCAGTACCGGCGCGACCGCTCCGTAAGCCAGGTCTGGCAGACGCGCGACGCCGTGCTGGCCTGCATCGGCGCCGAGCCGGGCGCCGAGAAGATCGTGCGCGCTGCCGCGCGCTACGCCAGCCGGCTGGACGCGCCCTGGCACGTGGTGCACGTGGAGACGCCCGCGCTGGGCCGCGGCGGTGACGCGCGGCGCCAGCAGGTGCTGCGCGTGCTCAAGCTGGCCCAGGACATGGGTGCGCAGACCGAGAGCCTGGCCGACGCCGATCCCGCGGCCGCGGTGGAGCGCTACGCCCGCCGGCACAACCTGGGCAAGGTGGTGGTGGGCCGCGGCACCGGCAGCCTCGACCGCCTGGCCCGGTGGCGCGAGCCCTTCGCTGCGCGCCTGGCCCGGCGCGCGCCGGACCTGGACGTGATCCAGGTCTCGCGCAACGCGGGCGCCGCGGAGCGCGCGCTGCCGCAGGCCAGCACGGCGCCGCAGCAGCCCGAGGGGCCGCGGATCGCCTGGCGCGGCCACGGCATCAGCCTGCTGGCCAGCACCGCGGCGGCGCTGGCCGCCTGGCTGCTGCGGCCCTACTTCGACCTCGCCAACATCGTGATGGTCTTCCTGCTGGCAGTGGTCTTCACCGCCTGGCGCGTGGGTCGCGGGCCGGCGGTGCTGGCGGCCTTCGTCAACGTCGCGATTTTCGATTTCCTCTTCGTGCCGCCCCACCTGTCGCTGGCTGTCAGCGACGTGCAGTACCTGCTGACCTTCGCGGTGATGCTGGTGGTGGCGCTGGTGGTGGGCCAGCTCACCGCGGGGCTGACGCAGCAGGCGCGCATCGCCACCGAACGCGAGGACCGCGTGCGCGCGCTCTACGAGATGTCGCGCGACCTCTCCGGCGCGCTGCTGGGCGAGCAGATCGCCGAGATCGCCGCGCGCTTCGTCGAGGCCGAGTTCGACGCCAGCGCCGCGCTGCTGCCGGCCGACGAGTCGGACCGCCTGCTGGAGACCGGCGACGCGGCGCGTGTCGATGGCCTGGACCGCAGCATCGCGCAATGGGCCTACGACCACGGCGAGCCCGCGGGCGCCGGCACCGGCACGCTGCCCGCCGCGCCGGTGCTCTACCTGCCGCTGAAGGCGCCGATGCGCCTGCGCGGCGTGCTGGCGCTGCGCACGCGCGTGCCGGCGGCGCTGATATCGCCCGAGCAGCGCCGGCTGCTGGACACCTGCGCCTCGCTGATCGCCATCGCACTGGAACGCATCCACTACGTAGACGTGGCCCAGCGCACGACGGTGCAGATGGAGTCCGAGCAGCTGCGCAACTCGCTGCTGTCGGCCATCTCGCATGACCTGCGCACGCCGCTGGCCTCGCTGGTGGCGCTGGCCGACACGATGGCCCTGGAGCAATCCGCCCAGCCCGCGCTGCACCAGCAGCTGCGCGACAAGGCCTTGCGCTTGGCGGCGCTGGTGGAGAACCTGCTGGACATGGCGCGGCTGCAGTCCGGCGCGGTGCGGCTGAACCGGCAGTGGCTGCCGCTGGAGGAGGTGGTGGGCAGCGCGCGAGCGGCCGTGGCCGAGGCGCTGGCCGGCCACGTGGTGGCCGCAGAGCTGCCCGATGACCTGCCTCTGGTGCAGGTGGATGCGACGCTGCTGGAGCGCGTTCTGGCCAACCTGCTGGAGAACGCCGCGAAGTACACGCCCGCGGGCAGCCGCATCACGGTCGCGGCGCGTGCGTTGCCCGATGCCGTGGAGCTGCGTGTCGAGGACGACGGTCCCGGCCTGCCTGCGGGCCGCGAGGAAGCCATCTTCAACAAGTTCGAGCGCGGCGAGAAGGAGAGCGCCACGCCCGGCGTCGGCCTGGGGCTGGCGATCTGCCGTGCCATCGTCGAGGCGCACGGCGGGCGCATCACGGCACACAACCGCGACAGCGGCGGCGCCAGCTTCGTCTTCACGCTGCCGCGCGGCACGCCGCCTTCTATAGAAGCCGAGCCGCCCGCCGCCACAATCGCACCGTGAACGAACCCGCCAACCCGCTGCAGGCCACCGTCATCGTCGTCGAGGACGAGGCCCAGATCCGCCGCTTCGTGAAGCTGGCGCTGGAGGCCGAGGGCTGCAGCGTCTTCGAGGCCGAGGGCGTCAAGCGCGGGCTGATCGAGGCCGGCACGCGCCACCCGGACCTGGTGGTGCTGGACCTGGGCCTGCCCGACGGCAGCGGCGTGGACTTCATCCGCGACCTGCGCACCTGGTCCGACATCCCCGTCATCGTGCTGTCCGCGCGCAGCGGCGAGGCCGACAAGATCGAGGCCCTGGACGCCGGCGCCGACGACTACCTCGTCAAGCCCTTCGGTGCCGGCGAGCTGCTGGCCCGCGTGCGCGCGCAACTGCGCCGCCGCACGCTGCAAGGCGGCGGCGCGGGCAGCGAGGTGCGCTTCGGTGCCCTGCGCGTGGACCTGGCGCGCCACGCGGTGGAGAAGAACGGCGAGCCGCTGCACCTCACGCCCATCGAGTTCCGCCTGCTGGCCCAGCTGATCGCGCATCCGCACAGCGTGCTGACGCACCGCCAGCTGCTGAAGGCAGTGTGGGGGCCGGGGCATGCCGAGGATGCGCACTACGTGCGCGTCTACATGGCCCAGCTGCGCAAGAAGATCGAGGACGACGCGGCCCAGCCGCGGCACTTGCTGACGGAGCCGGCGGTGGGCTACCGCTTCGTACCCTAGGCGACGGCCTCCATCCGCACCGGCACGCCGCTGAGGACCGCGTTGCCCGACAGCGGATCGCGCAGGCGGTCGTCGGTCAGCGCATTCAGGTTGGCCCCCGGCCGCTTCGCCGCCACCTGCAGCTGGATGCCGGGCAGGTCGTGCCCCCAGCCGTGCGGCAGGCTGACCACGCCGGGCATGACCTCGTCGGTGATCTCCACGTCCACTTCCACCGCGTGGCCCTGGGCGCCCGTCAGCCGCGCGCGGGTGCCGCTGCCGACACCGTAGCGCACGGCGTCCTGGGGATGGACGAAGGCGGTGCAGCGGTTGGGACCTTTGGCCAGCGTGGGCACGTTGTGCAGCCAGCTGTTGTTGGAGCGCACGTCGCGGCGGCCGACCACCAGCAGTTCGTCCGAAGGCGCGGCGCCGAGTTCGGCGCGCACGCGCTCCAGGTCGGCCAGCAGCAGCTCGGGCGCCAGCTCGACGCGGCCGGATGCCGTGCGCAGTACCTCGGGGATGCGCGGCTGCAGCTCGCCCAGGTCGATGCCGTGGGGCTGCTCGCGCAGCCGGTCCAGGTTGATGCCCGCAGGCCTGGCGCCGAACTGGTCGCCATAGGGGCCGGTGCGCAGCGCGAGGTCCAGGCCGCGCTCGGGGCCGGTGCTGCCGGCCACGGCGGACAGCACGGCATCGGCCATCGGGCCGGCGCTCTTGCGCACGTCGTCGGCGGTCAGCTCGTCGTCCAGTGCCAGCGGGTCGGCATCGGCACCGCGGCCCTGCAGGATGGCGGCCAGCTTGAGCAGGATCTGCCACTCGGCCGGCTGGCCCGCGGGCGGCGGGAACACCGCGGGGCTGAAGCGCGCGTAGTTGCGGTAGGCCAGCTGCGGGAAGGCGATGTCGTAGTGCGGCTCCTCGAAGGGCGACAGGCCGGGCAGGATGACGTCGGCGTGGCGCGTGGTCTCGTTGAGGTAGATGTCCACGCTGACCATGAAGTCCAGCGTGTCCAGTGCCTGCGCCAGGCGCGGGCCGTTGGGCGCGGACAGCACGGGGTTGCTGGCCACGGTGATGAGGCCGCGCACCTGGCCTTCGCCCGGGGTCTCGATCTCCTCGGCCAGGCAGGTCATCGGGTACTCGCCGAAGACCTCGGGCGCGCCGGACACGCGGCTCTTGTGGCGGCCGGTGGCGATGCCCTTGCCGGTGCCCGGCTTGCCGCGTGTGTTGGCGGCGAAGGCGGCGGCCTTGGGGAACATCACGCCGCCGGCTTCGTCCAGGTGGCCGGTCAGCGTGTTGAGCACGTCGATCAGCCAGCTGCAAAGCGTGCCGTAGCGCTGGGTGCAGGTACCCAGGCGGCCGTAGACCGCGGCGCGCGGCGTGTTCGCCAGCTGGCGGGCCAGCGCGCGCTGGGTGCCGGCATCGATGCCGCAATGGGCGGCCATGGCCTCAGGCGTGAAGGCGGCGACGGCGGACTGCAGCGCATCCACCTGCGCGCCGTCCACGTGCGCCTGCATGCGGCCCAGGCGCACCAGCTTCTCGTCGAACAGCGTGTGCACCAGGCCCAGCAGGAAGAACACGTCGCCGCCGGGGCGGATGAAGACGTGCTGGTCGGACACCTTGGCGGTCTCGGTGCGGCGCGGGTCCACGACGACCAGCTTGCCGCCGCGTGCGCGCAGCGCCCTGGCCTTGCCGCGGAAGTCCGGCACCGTCCACATGCTGCCGTTGGAGGCCAGCGGATTGGCGCCCAGCATCAGCAGGAAGTCGCAGCGCTCGATGTCGGGCACCGCCACGCTCAGCCAGTGGCCGAACATCAGGCCGGAGGACAGCTGCTTGGGCATCTGGTCCAGCGTGGAGGCCGAGAACACGTTGCGGCTGCCCGCCGCCTTGGCCAGGCGCGGGAAGTAGCCGATCAGGCCGATCTTGTGTACGGACGGGTTGCCGATCGACACGCCCAGCGCGTCGCGCCCGTGGGCCTGCTGCACGGCGGGCAGGCGGCGGGCGATCAGGTCCCAGGCTTCCTGCCAGGTGGCGGCGACGAACTTGCCGTCGCGCTTGACCAGCGGCTGGCGCAGGCGGTCCGGGTCCTCGTGCAGGTCCTTCAGCGCGACGCCCTTGGGGCAGATGTAGCCGCGGCTGAAGACATCGGCGTCGTCGCCGCGGATGGAGATCACCTGGTCGTCCTGGATCTTCAGTTCCAGGCCGCAGCAGGCTTCGCAAAGCGGGCAGATGCGGTAGGCGGTGCGTTCGGTGCCGGTGGGGGTGTCCATGTCGTCCTCGCGTGGGGCGGTGTTGGCAGGGCGGATCTTGGCGCGGGGGTGGCAGGTGCACATCGGCACTTCCATGATCCGCTCGGCGTGCGGCGGCTAAATATGCCCTCAATCGCGCGACGCTAGCTTAGGCGGGTTGTTCATTCCATTACCTGCCACATCATGCGCAAACTCGGCCTTTCCATCGCCCTGGCTCTTGCCGGCTTCGGCGCCCAGGCGGCCAGCCTCGGCCTGTCCAGCTACCACCTGACGGGCACCTACGCGCTGCCCGCCGGCACCGCGTCCGAGGCCTCGGCCGTCACCTGGAACGCCGACAGCAACCACCTCTTCGTGCTGGGCGACGAAGGTGACGCGCTGGTCGAGGTGACCCTGCAGGGCACCCAGGTCAGCGCCATGACGCTGACCGGCTTCGACGACACCGAAGGCCTGGCGTACATCGGCGGCGGCAAGTTCGTCGTTACCGAAGAGCGCCTGCAGGACGCCTACCTGCTGAGCTACACGGCCGGCGGCACGGTCGCGCGCAGCAGCCTGCCGTCCGCTTCGCTGGGCCCGACGGTGGGCAACGTCGGCATCGAAGGCATCTCCTACGACGCCTCCAACGGCAGCTTCGTCGCCGTGAAGGAAAAGACGCCCCAGGGCGTGTACGCGGTCTCGATCAACTTCGCGGCCGCCAGCGCCACGGTGTCCAACCTCTTCGTTCCCAACCTGGGCACGGCCGACCTGTCCGACGTGCAGGTGCTGTCCAACGGAAACCTGCTGATCCTGAGCCAGGAATCCGCCCGCCTGATGGAAGTCAGCCGCAGCGGCCAGGTGCTGGGCAGCATCGACCTGTCCTCGATGGCCGACAACATCGAGGGCGTGACCATCGACGACAAGGGCACGATCTACCTCGTGGGCGAGAACCCCGAGCTGTACGTGCTGAGCGCCCCGGTGCCCGAGGCCCAGACCTGGGCCATGCTGGTGGCCGGCCTTGGCGCGCTGGCAGGGGTGCGCCGCAAGCGCCGGGGCTGAACGGGTTTTCTGCCGCAAACGCAGCGAGGGCCCCGAAGGGCCCTCGCCTGCTCTCGATCGGCCGGGATCACTTCACGGTGTAGCCCCGCGCCTCCAGGCAGGCCGTGACGGCGCGCTGGAACTCGGAGAAGCCGGCCTCGTCGCGTTCGCCGTTGTCGTCCACCTCGTCCGGGTCGTACTCGGTCTCCTCGCGCGCCCACTTGATGCAGGCCTTGCGGTCGGACGAGGCGCGGGCCTTGGTCTGCTTCTTCGCCGGGTAGACGACGAGGCCGTCGACCGAGCCGCGGCGGGCGTTCTGCTGCGCGGGCTGGGCCGGTGCGGCGGCCTGCTGCGGCACGCCGATGGGCGCACCCGGCATCGCCGAGACCACGCGGTAGCCGCCGTGCATGTCCGACACGTAGGTCACGCCGTTGGCATAGAAGTAGAGGTCCGGCCCGACCCAGTAGCTCTGGTAGCCGGGGGGCAGGTCGGACACGATGGGGCCGGGCGG
>SCTQ01000422.1 GCA_004322345.1 Aquabacterium sp.
GTGCAGATCGCCTCCCTGCCCACCGACGGCCGCCTGCTGCTCAACGGCGTGGCCGTCACCGCCGGCCAGCTCGTCCCGGTCGCCGAGATCAACGCCGGCCACCTGCAGTTCGCCCCCGACGCCAATGAGAACGGCTCGCCCTACGGCAGCTTCTCCTTCCGCGTGCAGGACAGCGCCGGCGGCCTGGACGCCACGCCCAACACCTTCACCCTGGTCGTCACCCCGGTCAACGACGCGCCGGTGGCCGCCAACGACACGGTGGCCACCACCGAGGACACGGCCGTCACCTTCGACCCGCGCGCCAACGACGGCGACGTGGACGGCGATGCGCTGAGCATCACCACCGTCAATGGCCAGGCCATCGCCGTCGGCTCGCCGGTCGCCATCGCGCAAGGCAGCATCAGCCTGGGCAGCGACGGCCGCCTGACCTTCACCCCCGCTGCCGACTACAACGGCAGCTTCACCCTGCCCTACACCGTCAGTGACGGCCACGGCGGCACGGCCAGCGCGACCTTCACGATCAACGTCGCCGCCGTCAACGACGCCCCGGTCGCCCGCCCCGATGCCGGCACCACCGGCGAGGACAGCACCCTCACCGTCAGCGCCGCCAACGGGGTGATCCAGAGCGGCGCCGTCGCCGCCGGCCGCGACAGCGACGTGGACGGCGACACGCTCAGCGTGACCGGCGTCGCCGCCGGCACCGGCAGCACGCCCACCACCGGCGTGGGCAGTGCCATCGCCGGCGCCTACGGCACGCTGACGCTGGCCGCCAACGGCGCCTACAGCTATGTGCCCGGCAGCGCCGCGCAGGCGCTGGTCACGGGCCAGACGGCGCAGGACGTCTTCACCTACCGCATCAGCGACGGCAACGGCGGCTTCGCCACCGCCACGCTGACCCTCACCGTCAACGGCGCCGACGACGCGCCGGTGATCACCGGCACCTCCACCGGCACCGTCACGGAGGACGGCACCGTCGTGGCCACCGGCACGCTGAGCGCCGTCGATGCCGATGCCGGCCAGAGCGGCTTCGTCGCCCAGAGCGGCGTGGCGGGCACCTACGGCAGCTTCTCGATCAACGCCGGCGGCGCCTGGACCTACACGCTGTCCAACGCCTCGGCCAACGTGCAGGCCCTGGCGGCGGGCGAGTCCCACGTCGAGACCTTCACGGTCGCCACGCCCGACGGCACGACGCGCCAGGTCCAGGTCACCGTCAACGGCACCAACGACGCGCCGATCGCCGTGGCCGACGTCACCACCGTCACCGAGGGCACCGGCACCGCGTCCACGCCCGTCACCGGCGACGTGACCCCGGGCGGCGCCGGCCAGGACCGCGACGTCGACAACGGCGCCAGCTTCGCCGTCACCGGCGTGGCCGCCGGCAGCGCGGCCAGTGCCTCGGGCAACGTGGGCGCCAGCGTGGCCGGCAGCTACGGCTCGGTGGTCATCGCCGCCGACGGCAGCTACACCTACACGCTGGACAACACGCTCGCCTCGACCAACGGCCTGAAGGCCGGGCAGACCGCCAGCGAGGTCTTCACCTACACCCTCACCGACAACAACGGCGCCACCGCGACCACCACGCTGACGATCACCGTCACCGGCACCAATGACGCCCCCATCGCCGTGGCCGACACCGCCACGGTGAGCGAGGACGCCGCCAACGCCACCGGCGACGTGACCCCGGGCACCGCCGGCCAGGACCGCGACCCCGACGGCGACACGCTCACCGTATCCGGCGTGGTCCCCGGCAGCACCGGCAGCGCCAGCGGCAACGTGGGCACGGCCATCGCCGGCAGCTGGGGCACGCTGACCCTGGCCGCCAACGGCAACTGGACCTACGTGCCCGGCGCCGCGGCCCAGGGCCTGAAGGCGGGCCAGAACGTCAACGACGTGTTCACCTACACCGTCAGCGACGGCAACGGCGGCACGGCATCGACCACGCTGACGGTCACCGTGCAGGGTGCCAACGACGCGCCGGTGGTCAGCGCGGCCACTGCCACCGTGTCCGAGGAAGGCCTGTCCGGCGGCAACGCCGACACGACGGGCACCTCCGACACCACCAACAGCACCACCGCCAGCGGCAGCATCAGCATCACCGACCCGGACGGCGACACCATCACCTCCGTCGTGCTGGTGGCCCCGACCACCACCCTCACCTCCGGCGGCTACGCCGTCAGCTGGAGCGGCAGCGGCACGCAGACCCTGGTGGGCACCGCCAACGGCAAGACCATCGCCACGCTGACGGTCAACAACGCCGGCCAGTACAGCTTCACCTTGTCCGGCCCGGTGGACCACCCGGTGGCCGGTGCCGAGGACGTGCTGCCCATCGCCTTCGGCGTGCGCGCCGCCGACGGCAGCACCAACACCACCGGCACGCTGACGGTCAACGTCGAGGACGACTCGCCGGTGTCCGTGGCCGCGCAGTCGGCCCACCTGTCGATGACCGACACCAACCTGGAGATCGTGCTGGACATCTCCGGCAGCATGGCCACCACCGACGGCGTGAACGGACAGACCCGCCTGCAGAGCGCCGTCCAGTCCATCACCACGTTGATCGACTCCTACGACGCCTTCGGCTCGGTCAAGGTGCGCATCATCACCTTCTCCAGCACCGCGGGCACCGTGGGCTCGACCTGGACGGACGTGGCCACGGCCAAGAGCCAGCTGGCCACCATCCTGGCCAACGGCCCCGGCGGCAACACCAACTACGACGCAGCCCTGTCCTCGGCCCAGACCGGCTTCAACAGCACCGGCAAGCTGACGGGCGCGCAGAACGTCCTCTACTTCTTCTCCGACGGCGAGCCCAACCTGCCGAACAACAGCGCGGGCGTCTCCACCTCGGAGGAGACCAGCTGGATCAGCTTCCTCAACAGCAACCTGGTCAAGTCCTACGCCATCGGCCTGGGCACGGGCGTGGACGTCACGTCTCTGAACCCGGTGGCCTACGACGGCCAGTCGTCGGAGAACCTCAACGGCCTGGCCGTCACCAGCTTCTCGCAGCTGGACAAGGTGCTGGCCAGCACCGTGGGCACTCCGGTGGGCGGCGCCATCCTGGCCGGGGGCACGATCACCGGCGGCGCCAGCGGCATCGGCGCGGACGGCGGCTACGTGCACTCGATCACCGTCGAGGGCGTCACCTACACCTACAACCCGGCGACCGACGCGATGACGGTCTCCGGCGGCACCAGCCACGCCACCTTCGACACCGCCACCAATGCCATCAACGTGACGCTGAACTCCGGCGGCCACTACGTGGTGGACATGGACGACGGCACCTACGTCTACACCGGGCCGGACTCGGGCGTGTCCGGCACCGTCAACGAACGCCTGGACTACGTGCTGACCGACCGCGACGGCGACACCACCGGCTCCAGCATCACGGTGACGGTGGACCACACCAACGTCTCCGCCGGCAGCACCGGCGGCGAGACCATCACGGGCGACGCGAACCTGCCCAACTTCCTGATGGGCCGCGCCGGCAACGACACCATCAACGGCGGCTCGAACAACGACATCCTGATGGGCGGCGACGGCAACGACGTGCTCAACGGCAACGGCGGCGACGACATCCTGCGCGGCGGCGCGGGCACGGACAGCCTCAGCGGCGGCGCCGGCAACGACACGCTCTACGGCGGCGCGGGCAACGACACGCTGTCCGGCGGGACCGGCGCCGACGTCTTCGCCTGGAACTTCGCCGACAAGGGCACCGGCGGCAGCGGCCGCGCGGTGGACACCATCACCGACTTCGATTCCTCATCCAAGTCGGCCGGCGGCGACGTGCTGGACCTGCGCGACCTGCTCTCCGGGGAGAACACCACCGGCGGCACCGGCAACCTGCAGAACTACCTGGACTTCGACACCACCTCCACCCCGGGCAGCACCATCATCCGCATCAGTTCCACCGGCGGCTTCGCCTCCGGCACCTACGCCAGCGGCAACGAGGACCAGCGCATCGTGCTGCAGGGCGTGGACCTGCGCAGCGCGATGGGGCTGGCGGCGGCGTCCACCGACAACCAGGTGATCCAGGAGCTGATCAACCGGGGCAAGCTGCTGACGGACGCGGGTTGATGGAGCCCCTCGGTCAACGAATGCGTTGACCGGTCCCCCGGGGGGGCGGGGCCGGCTCGGGGCGGCGCACCCGGCACCCTCCGATCAATCGAAGAGAACAGCCCGGGAAGAGCGAGATGAAGGGGCTCAGGCGGTCCGAATGCCGTCCAGCCCACAGCCCCACAACGCTTTCGCGTCATCCGGGGACGCCACATCCTCCGCATACACCTTCAACCCCAGCCCATGCGCCATCGACGCGATGCCGCGGATGTGCGCCGCGCGGGCCGCATCGGTGGACACGCCCTCGGTCACCGAGGCGTCGAGCTTGATGAAGTCCAGCCCCAGCTCGACCAGGTTGCCGATGCGCGCCAGGCGTTCGCCGGCGTGGTCCAGGCCCACCTGCACGCCGAAGGGGCGCAGCTGCTTGCACAGCTCACGGACAAGCTCGAAGCGTTCGACGGCGGCGGACTCGGCCACGGCGAGCCAGAGCTTGGTGGCGGCGCGCGGTGATGCGGTGAGCTGGCTGCGCAGGCGCGGCACGTAGCCGCTGTCGGCCAGCGAGGCGGGAGACAGATCGATGCAGCGCGGCAGGCCGTCGCTGGCGATCTGCTCCAGCGCCAGGCCCACGGCCAGCTCGTCCACCGCGGGCATCAGGCCGGTGCGCAGGGCCAACGGCATCCAGTGGGCGGCGGCGTCGAAGCCGTTCTGCAGGTCGATCTGCAGGCTCAGCGGGGATTCGTGGTGGATCAGCTGGCCGTCGCGCGCGGCCACGGCCAGGCGGGCGAGCTGGCCGCGGCGCTCGGCCACGGCCATGGAGATGCGGCGGCGCCATTCGTCCTCGCCGTGCAGCGCGCGCTGGCCGACCTCGCCCTCGAAGACCTCGACCGAATAGGCGCCGCGGCTCTCGGCGCGGGCCAGGGCCTCGTCGGCGGCGGACAGCACCTCGTGCACCTTCACCCCGCGCTGCCAGGACACGCCGGCCACGACGATGGCCGCCTCGCCGGCCACGCCGGAGCAGGCCTGGCGCAGGCGCTGGGCAACGTCCTCGGCCTGATCGCGCAGCGAGCCGCCGGGCGGCAGGCTGAGGCTGAAGTCGGAGCCGTTCAGGCGGCCGATGGCCTCGCCGCCGCCGGCCTTCAGCACCGTGGTGAGTGTCTGGCCCATGGTCTGCAGCAGACGGTCGGTGCGGGCATGGCCGAGGTCGCGGTTGAGCTCGGCCAGATGCATCACCCGGGCCAGCAGCAGCACGCCGTTGCCGCTGCCTTCGTGGCGCGACAGCTCGGCGCCGAACTGGCTGAGGAAGTGCCGGCGGTGCGACAGCCCGGTCAACGGATCGCAATAGGCCTGCACGCGCAGGGCCTCGACCTGCGTGGCCTGCTCGTCGAAGACGGCGCGCAGGCGCTCGACCACGGCGTTCATCGCACGCGTGAGCCGGGCCAGCTCGGGCACCTTGGGTTCCTTGACGGTGATGAAGCGCCGCTCCATCAGCGCCTGCGCCTGCTCGGCCGTGGCCTGCAGCGGGCGCTGCAGCCGGCGCACGCCCCAGGTGCCCAGGCCGCCGGCGATGACGCCGACGATGAGCAGCAGCATCCCCGTCTGCAGGCTGCCGTTCCACAGCTGGATGTGGGCGAACGACGAATGGCTGACCACCTCCAGCGTGCCCAGCGAACGCCAGCCGTCGGACACCTGGGCCACGCCGGGCGCGGAGGCGATGGGCGTCAGGCGCACGAACCAGCCCGGCACGTAGCGGCCGGCCGTGTCCTCGGGCGAGCTGCGGTCGATCAGCAGCTTGCCGTTGGCGCCGGTCAGGCGGATCGAGCGGTAGTAGCCGGTGTCGAACTGCGCGGCCACGGCCAGCTCCATCAGCGCCGGGTCGCCGTGCTGCTGCGACAGGGTCAGCGCCAGCGCCTGGGCGTTGTCGCTGTTCTTCACCGCCAGCTGCGTCTCCAGGTAGATGCGCGAAGAGGCCATCCAGACGAAGAAGCTGCCGACGAAGGCGATGAACACCGTGCCGAGCAGCAAGGACCAGATTTGTCGGATCAGGGACATGGGGTCTCCTCGTGGCTCGTGTACCGCAGGCCACCTCTGTGTGCAGCAGGGATTGTTCTCATCACCACAGGCCTTCCTGCTTCACCTTGTTCAGCACGTCGCGCCAACGCGACAGGCGCGCCAGCGGGTCCCCCGCGGAAGTGGCACCCACGCCCTGCCACAGCCCCTCGGCATTGAAGCTGAAGACCGGCGCCAGGTCGGGCCGGCGCGAGGCCGGGCGGATCTCGCCCACCAGGTTGTCCAGGATCAGCGGCAGCGCCGAAGGGTCGGGATAGTAGGCCAGCACCATGTGGGCCAGCACCTGGCCGCCGACCTGCGCGCGGACGTAGACCATGCGCAACTTCTGCGGCGCCACGCCGGCGGCGATCAGGCTGAAGTACTTGGCGATCGCGTAGTCCTCGCAGTCGCCGTAGCCGCGGTTCAGCGACTCCAGCGGGCTGGCCCAGTAGTCGACCTGGCCCCAGTTGTCGATGTCCTCGCGGAACAGGATGTGCTGGTTGAAGAACTGGTTGATGTTGCGCAGCTTGGCTTCCTCGTCGGCACGAGCGGCCTCGTTGATCAGGCTCAGCAGCGCCCGGGCCTCGGACTGGGCGCGGGCGCCCAGGCGCTCGGCCGAGTGCATCGTGCGCTCGGGATCCCAGGCCTCCAGCAGCGGCGGGAACAGCAGCGCGGCAGCCAGCAGCAGCCTGGGCCCCAGGCGCCGGCCAGCGGCGCGCAGGCGCTGCAACGCGCGTCGCGCGGGCAGGCCGGTCGGGAGGGGAAGCAGGCGAAGGAGCATGGAGCAGGAGAGGCGTCCGGCTGCGTGCCGCGGCCCTGCTGGACGCGCGCGTGACGGACCTTCGGTTGTCGTCTGCCCGGGTGGCGGACTTGAGGCAGCCCGTCTCCCTGCGCGAGCGGCCTGCCACGCATTGCCGCAGGGACATTCCCCTTGTTGCCCGGCGTGCACAGATCGCCTTGCCACGCGTGCACTGGGTCACGGAACGCGAGGGGCTAAACCGACAATTGCCCTGGCTGTCCCGCCATCGGCTTCAGACCCCCGGGTCGCCGCCGACAAGTACCGGCAACGAAGAAAGATCGCTCGTTCCATGCACGCTGCCCGCACACCCGCCGCCCTCGCGGCCATCCTCTTCCTGGCCCTCGCGGGCAGCCCGGCGCGCGCCGACGATCCGGCCCTGCGCGAGGCCGCGCAGAAGGCCATCACCACCAACCCCGATGTCACCGCGCGGCTGAACGCGCTGCGCGCGGCCGTCAACGAGATCGACGTCGCCCGCGGCGGCCTCTACCCGCGCGTGGACCTCAGCGCCAGCGTGGGCCGCGACAGCGACCGCATCACCGGCCGCCGGCCCAACGAATCCGACAGCCTGACCCGCAACGGCGTGGCCCTGTCCGTCAACCAGCTGCTGTGGGACGGCAAGGCCACCTACCGCGAGATCGAGCGCCTGGGCCATGCCCGCCTGGTGCGCTGGTTCGAGTTCGTCGACGCCACCGAGCAGGCCGCGCTGGAAGCCGCTCGGGCCTACTACGACGTGCAGCGCTACCGCCGCCTGGTGGAGCTGGCCGAGGACAACTACGTCCAGCACAAGTACACCTATGACCAGCTGCAGTCGCGCGTGAAGGCCGGCGTGGGCCGCGGCGTGGACATGGAGCAGGCCAGCGCCCGCCTGTCGCTGGCCGAGTCCAACCTGACCACCGAGGTCGCCAACCTGCACGACGTGAGCGCGCGTTACGAGCGCCTGATCGGCGCCCCGCCGCCGGCCGCGCGCACCGGCGATCCGCTGAACCAGGGCGTCGCCGCCAGCGACGACGAGGCCGTGCGCATCGCGCTGGCCGGCAATGCCGGCATCAGCGCCGCGGTGGAAAACCTGCGCGCCACGCGTGCCCAGGTCGAGAGCCGCGAGGGCCTGGCCTGGCAGCCCAAGGTGGAGGCCCGCGTGCGCAGCGGCGGCGGCAAGAACTTCGACGGCGTCGACGGCCAGAAGCGGGACACCGCGGCCGAGGTCTCGCTGAGCTGGAACCTCTTCAACGGCGGCTCCGACCGCGCCCGCATCCGCCAGTACGGCGACCTGCTGAACCAGGCCGCCGACCAGCGCGACAAGGCCTGCCGCGACGTGCGCCAGACCGCCGCCATCGCGCGCAACGACCTGCGCAAGCTCGCGGCCCAGCTGGAGCAGCTGGACCGCAACGTGCTGTCCATCCTGAAGGCGCGTGACGCCTACCGGCAGCAGTTCGAGATCGGCCAGCGCAACCTGCTGGACCTGCTGAACGCCGAGAACGAGCTGTACACCGCACGCCGCTCCTACACCGGCGCCGAGTACGACCTCGACATCGCCTACGCACGCGTGCATGCATCGGGCAACCGGCTGGTGCAGGCCCTGGGCCTGGTGCGCCCCGACGATGGCGGCAGCGCGCAGGCTGCCCAGGGCTGGGATGCCGGCAGCGACGGCGCCCAGCGCTGCCCGGCCTCGGCCACCGCGCTGGTGCCCGTCGACAAGACCGCGCTGGACGCGCGCGCCGCGGCCATGCAGTCGGCCGCCCGCACGCAGCCGGTGGCCCCGGCCTCCGCCCCCGAGGCACGGCCGCTGCCGGCATCGGCCGCGATCGACCTGTCGCCCCAGGTGCGCGACTGGGCCGCGGCCTGGTCGGCCAAGGATTTCGAGCGCTACAAGGCCTTCTACGCCGCCGACTACGCGCCCGCGCAAGGGCGCGCCGCATGGGTGGCCGCCCGCCAGCGCGCGCTGGCCAAGCCGGGTGCGATCACCGTGGCCGTGGAGGCCGTGCAGACCACCCTGCTGGCGCCCGACCGCGCCGAGACCCGCTTCAGCCAGGCCTACGGCTCGCAGGACTTCAGCGACCGCGCGGACAAGGTGCTGACCTGGAAACGCGAGGGATCGCGCTGGGTCATCGTGGGGGAAAGCAACCGCTGAACGCCCCCGCTGCATACAGGTTGTTGCGGCATTGCGGCAAACCTCACGCTCGTTGAAGCAGCCCTAGTGAGAAACGCTCCCCATGTTCCGGGGGCGGACGGGCCCGTCTCATCGAATCCCCCGGGACCACCCTGCTGCAGCTGCGTCTAGATTGCAAAGATATGCAAAGCGCTTTGCAAGCTCACGTCCATGCTTCGTCCAGTGCACCGGCCACCGCCGGTTTCTCTGCCATGGCCGCGAGCAACCGCATCGACGTCGCCTTTGCGGATGGCCTGGCCCGCTGGGGCCATCGTCCGGCCCTGCAAAGCGGCGGGCGCGTCGTCAGCTACCTCGACCTGGACCGCCGCGCGCGCGAGCTGGCCGCGCTGCTGCTGGAGCACGGCGTGCGCCGCGGCGAAGTCGTCGCCGTGGCCACCGGCGACATCATCGACTGGGCCTGTGGCCTGCTGGCCGCCTGGCGCGCCGGCGCTGCGGCCCTGCCGCTGGACGCGCGTTATCCGGTCAGCCGCCTGACCGGCATCCTCGCCGACGCGTCGGCGCGCGTCGTGCTGGCCGAGAACGGCTTCCCGGCCGACGTGGTGCCCGCGGGCATGCCGCTGCTGCGGCCCTTCGCCGGCCTGGACACCGCGCGCGTGCCGTCCGTGCAGTTCATGCCCCAACACGGGCTGGACGCCGACGAGATCGCCTACCTCTGCTACACGTCCGGCTCCACCGGCAAGCCCAAGGGCATACGCGTGCCCCACCGCGGCGTGCCGCTGCTGGCGCGCGATCGCCGCCTGCTGCCCATCGAGCCCGAGGACCGCATGGCGCAGTGCTGCAACTTCGCCTTCGACGTGTCGCAGTACGAGCTGTGGAGCACCCTGCTCAACGGCGCCTGCCTGGTCGCCGTGCCGCGGCCGCTGCTGAGCTCGCCGGCCGAGTTCGCGCGCTTCCTGGCCAACCAGCGCATCACCGCGATGTGCCCGACCACGGCCCTGTTCAACGCGGTATCGCTGGCCCGCCCGGATGCCTTCGGCGGCGTGAAGTCGGTGCTGATCGCCGGCGAGGCCGCGGACGCCCAGGCCCTGGGCCGCGTGCTGCGCTCGCGCCGGCCGCCGCAGCGCGTGGTCAACGCCTACGGCCCGACCGAGACCACCATCTACGCCGCCTGGCACGAGGTCAGCCTGGCCGACGTCGACGCGGGCGTCATCCCCATCGGCCGCGCCACCCAGGGCATGCGGCTGCACGTGCTGGACGCCGCCGGCGCCGAGGCGGCCGACGGCGAGGTCGGCGAGCTGCACATCGCCGGCCCCGGCGTCTCTGCCGGCTACGTCAACCTGCCGGAGATGACGGCCCAGCGCTTCGTCGCCCTGCCCCTGGGCCTGGCCGGAGGCGGCGACGGCCGCGCCTATCGCTCCGGCGACCTTTGCCGCCGCCGCGCCGACGGCACGCTCGAATACCTGGGCCGCGCCGACGACCAGCTGAAGATCAACGGCTACCGCATCGAGCCGGCCGAGGTCGCCGCCGCGCTGTGCCGACTGGACCAGGTGCGCGACGCCGTCGTGCTGGGCCGCCCCACGCCCTTCGGCACGAAGGAGCTGGTGGCCGTGGTGATGAGCGACCGGCCCGTCGTCGAAGCCCAGCTGCGCGACGCCGTGGCCGCCTTCCTGCCGCGCTACCTGGTGCCGGCGGCCGTGCGCGGTGTCGACAGCTTCCCGCTGACCCCCGCCGGCAAGGTGGACCGTGCGGCCCTGCTGGCGCTGTTCACCGCCCCCGCGGTGCCGGCCGCATCGTCGTCCGTCGAGGACTCCATCGAGGCCCGCCTGGGCGAGCTGTGGTGCCGCCTGGCCCAGGCCGAGCGGGCCGACCTGGACGACCCGCAGGCCTTGCAGGACGTGGACTCGATGGCGCTGATGCACCTGGCCATCGAGGTGGAGACGCGCTTCGGCGTCGAGCTGGGCGTCGACGATGTCGCGCCCGGCACGACGCTGCGCCAGCTCGCCGCACTGATCGCCGTGCGCAGCGCGGCCCCCGCATCGCGCGCCGTGCAAGCCGGCGCCACGCAAGCCGCCGGCCAACCCACCGTGCTGACCCTGGCCTATCCCTGGCGCCTGTGGCGCTGGCCCGAGGAGATCCCGCAGGCCCTGAGCACCGACCGCGGCAACTGGCATCAGCTGGACGTGCCGGTGCAGCTGCTGGCACGCCCCGGCCGCCTGCGCGTGGAGGACATGGCCCAGGCGCTGTTCGAGCAGATCGAGGAGCGCGGCCTCGCCGGGCCCTATGTGCTGTGCGGCCACTCCTTCTGCGCCACGCTGGCGCTGGAGCTGGCCCAGCTCCTGACACGGGCCGGCCGCGAGGTTTCCTGCCTGGTCATGCTGGACGCCCGCTTCCCGCGGCGGCGCAACCGCAAGGAGAAGCTGGCCTTCATGGCCCAGCGCGCCTGGGCCATCGCCGCCCAGGGCCATGCCGCGATCGCGCGCAGCACGCGCTGGTATGCCTCCTGGGTGCGCAAGCGCCTGAGCTCGAGCATCGGCATCGCCACCGACGACCTGTTCTTCCGCTGCCGCGACGCGATGATGCGCTACCAGCCCGCGCCCTATGCCGGCCGCGTGCTGTCCTTCAGCGCGGAGACCTTCGTCGACTCGCGGCACTTCGAGACCACCGCGGCGCGCCCGGACGTCTTCGTCGGCGACTTCCACGACGAGGTCATCGCCTGCGAGCACATCGAGATGATCGAGTCCACCGAGCAGCGGGTTTTCATCGCCGACCGCATCCAGCACCTGCTGGGGCGAGGCGGCCGGCTGGCCTCGCGCTTGTCCTGAGGCCGGGCCTCAGGCCACGCGCGGGCGCCTGGCCGCCGGCCTGGGCTTCTTCGCTTGAGCGACCTGCGCGGACGCGCGCTGCTCGATCAGCTCGCGTATCCAGCCGTCCAGCCCGCGCCAGGCAAAGAGGTTGTGGCGCACCACCTCGTCCAGGCTCTTGTCGAAACCGTCATGGGCCCACAAGGCGGCCGAGTTGATCGTCATGCCGAGCAGGCTCTTGACGACGAAGTCCACGTCGATGTCCAGGCCCTCGGCCTGCGGATAGAGCGCCTGGTAGAGCTGGCGCAGCAGGTCCACGTACTCGCCGATGGGCAGCTCCGAGCCCTGAGGCGCCGAGAAGAAGACACCCATGGAGTCGACCAGCAGGATGCGCGCGCGGCGCCGGTCCTCCTGCACGAAGCCGAAGAAGGCCCGCAGGCCGGCCTCAGCCACCGCGTCCATCTGCAGCGGCGCCCCCATCATCGCCGTGCCCAGGCGGACGATCAGGCAACTGCTCAGCTCGGCGTAGACGAGGTCGAAGACATCCTCGACACGGCGGAAGGATTCGTAGAAGTAGCGATCGGTCAGCCGTGCCTCGGCGCAGAGGTCGCGCATGGTCGAGTTCGGCAGGCCGCGCGTGCCGAAGACCTGGATGCCCGCCTCGATGAAGCGCTGCCGCCGTTGCTCGCGCCGCTCCTCCGCGGCCAGGCCGCCATAGGAGCGTGCCGGGCTGGAGCGTGCCGGGCTGGAGCGTGCCGGGCCGGAGCGCGCGGGGCTCTTCTCTGCGGCAGCTGCTTTGCGCGGCATGGCGGTCCTTGAAGATGGTCCAGGCAAACAAGACAACGGGCGGCCAAGCTGCTGCCGGGCCGCCCGTCTTCAACTTCAACTACTAGGCGCAAGTCTTGGCGGAGAGGGCGGGATTCGTCCTCTCACCGAAATTTTCCCAGTGAATCAAGCACTTAGCGTTGTCGCCTTGCGCTCTGGTGACACAGCTGAGAGTATCGAAAGATTGAAGCATACCATTGCGCTCTGCGCATCAATAAAGGGGCCTCATGGGAAGCATCGTAACCATCGACGGACAAGCTCTGACGAAGCTGGTTGAGGTGGTATCTCAGGGCATCGGCAAGCTCTATGAACCGACCCATGCGCGGCGAATGGCTCGCGCGAACGGCGAAGCCGCGCTCATACAACAAGAAACCCAATTTGAATTAGAGAAGCGAGCCCAGCAGCGCATATCTCATGTCGAACTTCAACGCCAAGAAAATATAGAAGCTATCGTAGGCAACGCCGAAGAAGCTCTGTCGGCGCCAGGACAAACAATATCCACGGAACCTGTGGAGAAAGACTGGACCAGTCGATTCTTCAACTATTGCCAGGACGTTTCGGATGCGCAAATGCAGTCCCTATGGGGAAAAATATTGGCCGGAGAAACTGCAAAGCCTGGCAAATATTCTGTCCGCACCCTGGCTCGCCTGTCAGAGCTTTCCAAGACCGAGGCTCAATTGTTTGCAACTCTCTGCGAAGGCTCCTTCAGAAGCTTGGGAGGCGCGGGCTTCTATCCTCTCATTTTCGATGTGAGTAACGTTTGTCTCGGTGAGCTTGGACTAGGATCCTACGATGGATTCCTGAGGCTACAAGAAGCCGGATTGATCCACATTGAAGCGGGCGGCTGGAATCAGTCTTACGCCCCAGGTTCCGCCGCCCTTTTTTATCCTGGAGCCGATGGTTTCGCGTTTGAGGTTCAAAACTCGAAAGACAATGAGGAAAATGAAAAAAGCATCATCAACCTCCATCCAAAACATATCGTCCCCATTGGCTTGGTATTCTTCACAGATTCGGGTGTTCAAATTTGTGAACTAGCGAACCCGACACGAAATGACGCCCGAGGAATGCATGCTGTCAGGCACTGGCAAAAATACAAATTTTTGGTGTCTCGAAGAGAGTGCCGCGTCGCTGACAACGCAACGCACATCTCCGACGACAAAGAGGTAATGACACCCCAAGACACTTGACGGAAATCGACCGTTTCCCGACACCTCCGGGACCACGTCGCAAGACTGTCGGAAATCTAGACTTGACACTTTCCGTCAAGTCCGCAATACTGACACCGTTTTCCGACAACTCTTGGGGGAGCTATGGCAGTCTTCGGATACGGTCGCGTCTCGACGACGCAGCAGACAACAGAGAACCAGCGCTTGGAGCTGGAGCAGGCCGGGCACCGCCTGGACTACTGGCACGAGGACACGGGCGTGTCCGGCAGCGTCCCGGCGAGCCAGCGCCCGGAGTTCTCGCGGCTCTTGGAGCGCATCCGTCCCGGCGAGACCCTCGTGGTCGCCAAGCTGGACCGCCTGGGTCGCGACGCCATCGACGTGCAGCAGACGGTGCGAGACCTAGCAGGCCGAGGCGTCCGGGTCGTCGTGCACGCCCTCGGCGGTGCCGACCTCACCGCGCCGGCCGGCAAGCTCATGCTTGCGATGCTGTCGGCCGTGGCCGAGATGGAGCGGGACCTGTTGGTGGAGCGCACCCAGGCCGGTCTCGCCCGGGCCAAGGCGGAAGGCAAGAGGCTGGGCCGCAAGCCCAAGACAACGGATGCACAGCGGGTGGACATCCTGGCCCGCCTGGAGGCCGGCG
>SCTQ01000423.1 GCA_004322345.1 Aquabacterium sp.
GGCCGCGGGTGAAGACGCCGCGCTGGATGGTCAACCCGTAGTGCTTGGCCGAGCGGAAGACGCGCATGCCCGAGACCGGGTCGTTGCGCGAGAGGATCACCACCTCGACCTGCGGACGCCCGCCCTGGTTGAACGCGAGCAGCTTGTTGACCAACGAGAAGGCGACGCCGGGCTTGGCCGGCGTATCCAGGCGGTCGAGCTGCAGCCGCATGTAGGCGCGGTCGTCGGAACCAGCGCCTTCGAAGAGAGTGTTCTCCTCCTCGAAGTCGAAGAGGGCGCGCGAGGAGATCGCGACGACGAGCTGGCCGTCCAGGGTGATGGGCATGGCGCGATCTTAAGCCGCGAGCGCCGGACCGCCCCCAGCCCAGGCGCGTCCACACGGGGACCCATCGGCGTACCTGCCGGTCGAGGGACGCACTGCCTTCAATCGCGGTCTTCGGCCCAGCGCGAGACGCGTTTCTTCGCGTCATCGGCAAAGGCGCGCAGGTCAGCGCTGCTGGCGATGCGGCGGCTGTCCCATTCCGGCGTACGCGCCGGGCGGCGGGCGATGCGCGCGGCGATGGCGTCGGCCTCCGCCTTCAGCTCCACCACGGTGTCGCCGGCCAGCTCGAAGCGCACCAGCTCGCCGCCGGCGCGTTCCGTGAGCTTCAGCTCGCGCAGCTGGCGCCTCAGGTTGACCAGGGCGTCCTGGGGCTTGAAGGCAGGCAGGGCAAAGAAGTCGTCCATCGCAGTCGGCCCGTGGAGGAGCGAAGCTGCGCAGGATAGTCCCGCGGGCGCCGCCATGGGCGCCGCGCGGGTAGGCAGGCTCAGCTGCCGAAGCCGATGGACTGGCGTCGGCCGCCCAGGTTGGGCAGGTCGTCGGCGTCGATGCTGTAGCGGCCGTCCAGCTTGGCGTTGCCGAAAGCCGTCATCCAGGCGCGGCGCATCTCGCGCGGGGCGAGTTCGCTCATCGCGTCGAGCACGGACTCGCCGGGCTCGGTGTCGAAGCGGCGGCCCCAGTCGTGGTCGGCGCGGATGCTGCGGTAGAGCTTGGCGGCGATCTTGCGCGCGGCATCGACGTCCGGGCGCTGGATCTCGTAGACGTTCATCCGGTTGAGCAGCGGGTCCGGGATGATGCGGGCGTCGTTGGCGGTGGCCACCCAGATCACCTGGCTGGCGTCGATGGGCACCTCGACGAACTCGTCCATGAAGTTGCCGGCGGTGTCGTGCTCCAGCAGGTTGTAGAGCGCACCCAGCGGGTCGTAGGCCTGCTCGCCGCCGGCCTTGTCGATCTCGTCGACGATCATCACGGGGTTGGCGTACTCGCCGTCCACCAGGGTCTCGAAGACCTTGCCGGGGCGGGCGCCCTTCCACTGGCTGGAGGCGCCGGACAGCACCCAGCCGGCCGTGAGCGAGCTCATCGAGACGAAGCCGAAGCCCGTGCCCAGCAGCTTGGCCATCTGGCGCGCGAAGTGGGTCTTGCCGACGCCGGGCGGGCCCAGCAGCAGCATGGGGGTGATCTCCAGCGCGTCCTGGCTGTCCTCGCACAGCGCGAGCTGGCGCTTGAGGTCGTCGAGCACTTCCTCGAAGTTGGGCAGCTCGTCGTACAGGTGTTCGAGCGAGGGCAGGCCGGCAGGCTTGACCTGGAAGCGCTCGGGGCCGCGTTCGATCATGCGCTCGTAGGTGGCGCGCAGGCTTTCGTGCTCGCGGCGGGGAATTTTTTCAAGACGACGTTCGACGTCTTCGAGGCGGTATACGGCGCGCAGATGGGCGATCGGCATGTTCTTGCCGCCTTGGCGGTCCTGCTTGCTGGGCAGTTGCTCGCGTTGCACAGGAACCAACTCTCGTGAACCCATCTGGACCTCCGGTACGCATCTCCGCGGTGTCTTGCACCGCAGGGAATCCGCGGTGCATCGACCGTGTGACCATTGAACCAAAGCCTACTGCTGCCCGG
>SCTQ01000424.1 GCA_004322345.1 Aquabacterium sp.
GGCAAGATGCTGCCGTTCATCCTCGTCTCAGGCGAGATCGGCGAGGACCTGGCCGTGCAGGCCATGCGCAACGGCGCCTCCGACTACCTGCTGAAGAACAACCTGGCGCGGCTGGTACCCGCGATGCTGCACGCCATCGATGCCAGCGAGGTGCTGCGGGCCAAGCAGCGCGCCGACCTGGACCTGGCCCAGTCCAAGGACCGGCTGCGCGAGCTCGCCCAGCACTTGCAGACCAGCGTCGAGCTGGAGCGCGCGGCCATCGCGCGCGAGGTGCACGACGACGTCGGCGGCTCGCTCACCGCATTGAAGTTCGACCTGGCCTGGATCGCCCGCCACGCCGACAATCCCGCCGTGTCCGAGCGCGTGACCCAGGCGCTGGAGACCGTGAACCACGCCATCGAGGCGGCCCAGCGCATCATGCACAACCTGCGCCCCGCCATCCTGGAGCAGGGCCTGGTGGCCGCGCTGCAATGGATGAGCCAGCGCTTCGAGCGCCGCACGGGCATCGTCACCATCTTCCGCACCAGCCACGAAAGCCTGCAGCTGCCCGCGGGGGTGCCGCTGGTGGCCTATCGCATGGCGCAGGAGGCGCTGACCAACGTCTCCAAGCACGCCCAGGCGACCGAGGTGCAGGTGGACCTGACGCTGGCCGCCGGCGTGCTGTCGCTGGAGGTCTCCGACAACGGCCGCGGATTGAATCAGCTGGACCTGGCCAAGGCGCGCTCCTTCGGCATCCGCGGCCTGCACGAGCGCGCGGGCACGGTCGGGGGCTGGATAGACCTCAGCAGCGGCAGCAACGGCAGCACGCTCATCCTGTCGATCCCGCTGGATACCATCGGGTCCGACGACGAACCGCCTGAACCGGACGAGCCGCCCACCACGGGTGCCGGCTCGCTGGATGACCCGACCTCCTGGGGCAACGAATGATCCACGTGATCCTGTGCGACGACCATGCGCTGATCCGCCGCGGCATCCGCGACACGCTGTCCGACTGTCCGGACATCGAGGTCGTCGGTGAAGCCGGCGACTACGGCGAGCTGCGCACCCTTCTGCGCGAGAAGCGCTGCGACGTGCTGGTGCTGGACATCAACCTGCCCGGGCGCAGCGGCCTGGACGTGCTGCACGTGCTGAAGGAGGAGGGCTCCACCGTGAAGGTGCTGGTGGTGTCCATGTACCCCGAGGAGCAGTACGCCATCCGCGCGATGCGCGCGGGCTCCTTCGGCTACGTCAACAAGGGCGGCGAGCCGGCTCAGATCGTCGCCGCGGTGCGCACGGTGGCCCAGGGCCGCAAGTACGTGACGCCGGAGATGGCGCAGATGCTGGTGGAGAACCTCACCACGCCGGCGCCGGAGGTGGCGCATCAGAAGCTGTCGGACCGCGAGCTGCAGACGCTGGTGATGATCGCCTCGGGCAAGCGGCTGTCGGACATCGCGGAGCAGCTGATGCTCAGCCCCAAGACCGTCAGCGTCTACCGCGCCCGGGTGCTGGAGAAGCTGGGCCTGTCCAACAACTCCGAGCTGACCGTCTACGCGATCCGCAACGGGCTGGTCTGAGGCGGCTCAGCCCAGCCGTGCGAGGTGGCGCGCCACCTGCGCGCGCACCTGCTGCGGCGCGGTGCCGCCCAGCAGGTTGCGGGCATTCAGCGATCCGCGCAGGCTCAGCACTGCGTAGACGTCGTTGTCGATGCCGGGGTGGAAGGCCTGCAACTCGGCCAGCGACAACTCTCCCAGGTCCACGCCCTTGGCGATCGCGCTCTTCACCGCATGCGCCACCACCTCGTGCGCGTCACGGAAGGGCAGGCCCTTCTTCACGAGATAGTCGGCGAGGTCGGTGGCGGTGGCGTATCCCTTGAGCGCGGCACGCTCCATTGCCTCGGCCTTCACGGTGATGCCGCCGGCCAGCTCGGTGAAGATGCGCAGCGTGTCCTTCACCGTGTCCACGGTGTCGAACAGCGGCTCCTTGTCCTCCTGGTTGTCCTTGTTGTAGGCCAGGGGCTGGCCCTTCATCAGCGTGACCAGGCCCATCAGGTGGCCGACGACGCGGCCGGTCTTGCCGCGCGCCAGCTCGGGCACGTCCGGGTTCTTCTTCTGCGGCATGATCGACGAGCCGGTGCAGAAGCGGTCGGCCAGGTCGATGAAGCCGAAGCTCTGGCTCATCCACAGGATCAGTTCCTCGCTCAGGCGCGACACGTGCACCATCACCAGCGAGGCCGCCGCGGTGAACTCGATGGCGAAGTCGCGGTCGCTCACCGCATCCAGGCTGTTCTGGCTGACGGCCTCGAAGTCCAGGGTGCGGGCCACGCGCTCGCGGTCCAGCGGATAGCTGGTGCCGGCCAGCGCGGCCGAGCCCAAAGGCAGGCGGTTCACGCGCTTGCGCAGGTCCACGAAGCGCTCGGCGTCGCGGGCGAACATCTCCACGTAGGCCAGCAGGTGGTGGCCGAAGCTCACCGGCTGCGCGACCTGCAGGTGGGTGAAGCCGGGCAGGATGGTGTCGGCGTACTGGCCGGCGGTGGTCACCAGCGCCTTCTGCAGCGCGCCCAGCAGGGTCACGATGTCGTCCACCTCGCCGCGCAGCCACAGGCGCACGTCGGTGGCCACCTGGTCGTTGCGCGAGCGGCCGGTGTGCAGGCGCTTGCCGGCGTCGCCCACCAGGGCCGTCAGCCGTGCCTCGATATTCAGGTGCACGTCCTCGAGCTCCAGCTTCCATTCGAACCTGCCGGACTCGATCTCCTCGGTGATCTGGGCCATGCCGCGCTGGATGTCGGCCCAGTCCACGGGGCTGATCAGGCCCTGGGCCTGCAGCATCTCGGCGTGCGCCAGAGAACCCTGGATGTCGGCCCGCCACAGGCGCTTGTCGAAGAACACGCTGGCCGTGTAGCGCTGCACCAGCTCGCTCATCGGCTCGGAGAAGAGGGCGGACCAGGCTTGGGTCTTGTTGTGCAGTTGGCTCATGGCGGGGGCGACAGGGCCGGCGGCCACTGTGGTTCAACAGGGAAAATCCTCGGATTCTAGGCAGTGAGCGGGCCGCGGCCGGCGTAGGCTCGCGCCTGCGGTCCCCACGCCCTTGCAGCAGCCGCCCCGGCCGACACCATGAGCTCAGGCATCTCCCACTCCAAGACACCGCCTCCCAGGCGTGCCGCCGATCGCATGCGCACCCGGCCACCCGGCGAGTCGGGCCATGGCAGCGGGCACGGCGACAGCACCACCTTCGGCAACACCGAACTCGGTCCCAGCCTGGACGGCGAGCTGGAAACGGCCCCCCTGACGCTGGACGTCTGCCATGTCGGCGTCGTGCTGCGCGCCGTGTTGCTGGTGCAGGTGGCGGTCGGCATCGGCGTGAGCTTCGTCAGCAGCGGCCTGCAGTCGGCCGTGCTGAACCTGGCCTCCAGCATGGCCGTGTCGCTGCCGGCCGTGCTGCTGTGGCTTTTCCTGGCCTGCGCCGGGAAGAAGCTGCTGGCGCGCTGGAGCGTCGGCCTCCAATGGACGGCGGCCTGTGCCTTGGGGGCGCTGTGCGCCTGGCTGGCCGGCTTGCCGCTGCGTGGCGTCGAGGACCTGGGCTTCGCCTGGGTGCACGGGCTGCCGCTGCCATTGGCCGGCGCCGCCGGCGCCGCCGCCGTCTTCCACTGGCTGCGCAGCCGCCAGCGCATGCAGGTGCCCGCCGCGGCGACGGCACGGCTGGTGGAACTGCAGTCCCGCATCCGGCCGCACTTCCTGTTCAACACGTTGAATACCGCGATCGCCCTGGTGCGGGTGGATCCCGCCCGCGCCGAGGCCGTGCTGGAGGACCTGGCGGAACTCTTCCGCGTTGCGCTCGAAGGCGAGCAGGCCGGCGCGACGCTGGCCCAGGAAGTGGAGCTGGCGCGGCGCTACCTGGACATCGAGCAGATCCGCTTCGGCCAGCGCCTGCGCATCGAATGGGACCTGGATCCGGCCTGCTCGCCGGCCAAGTTGCCGCCGCTGCTGTTACAGCCTCTCGTGGAAAACGCGGTCAAGCACGGTATTGAACCTGGCGCCAATGGCGGTACGCTGCGTGTCCGAACACGTGCGCACCGGGGCATGGCGCACGTGGAGGTGATCAACACCTTGCCGGACTCGCCGTCCGCGCCCGGGCACGGCATCGCCTTGCGCAATGTGCGCGAGCGGCTGAGCCTGATGCACGATGTCGCCGCGCACTTCGAGGCCGGCACCAAGGATGGCGAGTACCGGGTACGCATCGCCGTGCCCCTGAGCTGAACCAGACGGATCGAGTCATGACCCTCAACGTCTTGATCGTCGACGACGAAGAACTGGCCCGCCTGCGCCTGCGCACCCTGCTCGGGGACTGCCGAGAACCCGAGGCCGTGGCGGTGGGAGACGCAGCCAACGCCCGCGAGGCGCTGGGCTGGCTGGCCGAGCATGGCCCACGCGGCGCCGACGTGGCGCTGCTGGACGTGCAGATGCCGGGTGAGGACGGTCTGGTGCTGGCCGAGCGCATGCGCCAGCAGGCGCCGGGACTGGCGGTGATCTTCGTCACCGCGCACCCTGCGCATGCTCTGCGAGCCTTCGAGCTGGAGGCTGTCGACTACCTGACCAAGCCCGTGCGGCGCGAGCGCCTGCAGGAGGCCCTGGGCCGCGTGGCCAGGCGCCTGGCCCACTCCGGCGAGAACGGTGCCGCGGCACCCGCACCCACCATCACGCTGACCGAACGCGGCCGCATCGTGCGCGTGCCGGTGAGCGAGGTGCTCTACCTCAAGGCCGAGCTGAAGTACGTCACCCTGCGCACGGCTACCCATACCTATGTGCTGGACGACTCGCTGACCGAGCTGGAGCACAAGCTGGGGCCGGACTTCGTGCGGGTCCATCGCAACGCGCTGGTGGCGCGCAAGGCCATGCGCGCCATCGAGCGCCGGCACGATGACGAGGAGGGCGGCGAGGGCTGGGCCGTCAGCGTCGCGCCCACCGACGAATGGCTGGCGGTCTCGCGCCGCCAGGTGGCGACCGTCAAGGAAGCCATGGACGCGCGCTGAGCCTGCGTCGCGCCAAATGCAAAGGCCGCCCGAGGGCGGCCTTTTTCTTCTCGACGAGCGTCGCGATGCGGGTCAGAAGCCCAGGCTGGCCAGCAGATCGTCCACCTCGCCCTGGTTGGTCACCACGTCGGTACGGCCTTCGGCGTTGACCACCGGGCCGGACAGTGCAGGCTCGACCTTGGGCGCGGGGATGACGTGCTCCGGTGCATGCTGCACCAGGATCTTCACCAGCGAGGCCTCCAGGTCGTTGGCCAGGTTGACCACCTTGGCCACCACCTGGCCGGTCAGGTCGTGGAAATCCTGGGCCATCATGATGTTGGTCAGGTGGCCGTCGATGCGCGCGGTCGTCTCCTCGACGTCCTGCACGAAGTTCATCACCGCGCCGCTGGCAACTGCGCGCACCGGGTCGGCGATGATGGACTGGGCCATGCGCCGGGTCTCGCTGGCGATGTGGTCGTGGTCCTTCTTGGCCTGGTCGACCAGGTTCAACACCTTCTCGGCGGCCGCGCCGGTCTTCTGGGCGATGTAGGTCAGGCGGCTGCGCGCATCGGGCAGGCCGCTGACGGTGTCCTGCAGCTTGGGCAGCACGCCCATCTGGTTCAGCGTGTCGTGCAGCTGGCGGGTCAGGGCGCCGAGCTGGCGGAAGATCTCCTCGGAGTCTTCGCTGTGGGCGTGCGCCGTGGCGCGCGGTGCGACCGAGGTCGTCGGGAGATCTTCGACTTTCATGTTTTCCCTCGTCTCGTGGTCAGGCCGCCGTGGCGAGCTTCTGCATGATCTTCTGGACTTTTTCTTCCAGCGTCGCCTTCGTGAAGGGCTTCACGATGTAGCCGGCGGCGCCGCTCTGGGCGGCCAGCACGATGTCTTCCTTGCGGGCCTCGGCCGTGACCATCAGCACCGGGATGTGCTTGAGCGTGTCGTCGGCCTTGATGGCCTTGAGCAACTCGAAGCCGTTCATGTTGGGCATGTTGATGTCGCTGACGACGAAGTCGAAGGGCGCGTTCTTCAGCATGTTCAGCGCCACGTTGCCGTCCTCGGCCTCTTCCGCGTTGTTGTAGCCCAGCTCCTTGAGCAGGCCGCGGACGATGCGACGCATGGTCGAAAAGTCGTCCACGATGAGGAATTTCATGTCGGGGGATGTGCTCATGGCGCTGTTCCTCGGATCTCGCTGTCTGTCATGCGAATGGCGGGGGGCCTGTATGGGGCAAGGCTGCCCGAGGCTTATCGGCTGCCGTGCTCGCTGCTTGAGGGCGGATTGGCCTCGCGCGTGCCGTTCGCCCCCTCTGCGACCGCACCCTGCCGGAATCGATCCTCCGCATCACGGTTCATCACGATGATGCTGATGCGCCGGTTCACCGGTGCCAGGGGATCGTCCTTGTCGTAGGGCAAGCTGGCTGCCAGCCCCAGCACCCGCACGATCTTGTCGTCGGGCAGGCCGCCGGCGGTCATCTCGCGCCGCGACGCGTTGGCGCGGTCGGACGAGAGCTCCCAGTTGCTGTAGCCGCGGTCTCCGCCGGAGAAGGGCTGGGAGTCGGTGTGGCCCTCGATGGTCAGCTTGTTGGGCACCTCGCCCAGCACGCCGCCGATGGCCCGCAGGATGTCGCGCATGTAGGGCTTCACCAGCGAGCTGCCGCTGTCGAACATCGGGTTCTTCTGTTCGTCGACGATCTGGATGCGCAGGCCCTCGCTGGTGAAGTCCAGCTTGATCTGGTCGGTGAAGGGCGCCAGCGCCGGGTTGTTGGCCAGAACTTCCTCGACCTTGCTCTTGAGCATCTTCATGCGCTCGCGCTCGGCAGCGGCCTGCTGTTCCTTCAGAGCCTGCAGGTTGAAGGTGCGCTTCTTGGCCTCGATCTCGCCGGACTTGACCTGGCCGGTGGTGCGGCTGAGGTCGATGCCGCCGCCCTTGATGACGGACGACGAATCGCCCGCGCCGCTGCCGCCGAACATGGCGACCTTCAGCGGGGAGTTGAAGTAGTCGGCGATGCCCTTCTTGTCGCCTTCCGTGGTGGAGCCCAGCAGCCACATCAGCAGGAAGAAGGCCATCATGGCGGTCACGAAGTCGGCATAGGCGATCTTCCAGGCGCCGCCATGGTGGCCATGGCCGGCCTTCTTGACCTTCTTGATGATGATCGGCTGGAGCTTCTTGGTATCGCCTGCCATGGCGCTACTCCCCGATCACTTCTTGCCCTTGACGTGGGCTTCCATCTCCGCGAACGTGGGCCGCTCGGTGGAATAGAGGACCTTGCGGCCGAACTCCACGGCGATCTGCGGCGCATAGCCCTGCATGCTCGCCAGCAGCACCGTCTTCACGCACTGGAATTCCTTGGTGCCTTCGTCCAGCTTCTGCTCCAGCACGCCGCCGATGGGCTCGAACACGGCATAGGCCAGCAGGATGCCCAGGAAGGTGCCGACGAGCGCGGAGCCGATCATCCCGCCCAGCACGGCAGGCGGCTGGCCCACCGAGCCCATGGTGTTCACCACGCCCAGCACGGCGGCCACGATGCCGAAGGCGGGTAGCGCGCCGGCCAGCTTGTTGACGGCGGACACGGCCTGGAAGCCTTCGTGGTGATGGGTGTCGATCTCGTTGTCCATCAGCGACTCGATCTCGTGTGCGTTGAGGTTGCCCGAGACCATCATGCGCAGGTAGTCGGTGATGAACTCGACCACGTGGTGGTCGGAGCCGACGGTGGGGTATTTCTTGAACAGCGCGGAGTTGTGCGGGTCCTCTACGTCCTTCTCGATGGACATCAGGCCTTCCTTGCGCACCTTCTGCAGGATGTCGTAGAGCAGCGCCATCAGCTCCATGTAGCGCGCCTTGGTGTACTTGGATCCCTTGAACATCTGCGGGATCGTCTTCATCGTCGCCTTCAGCGTCTTGGACTGGTTGCCCACGACGAAGGCGCCCAGCGCGCCGCCGAAGATGGCCATCAGCTCGGTCGGCAGGGCATGGATGATCACGCTCATGTTGCCGCCGTGGACGATGTAGGCGCCAAAGATGCAACCAAGCGCAACTACATAACCAACGATCGCGTTCATGAGTGAGGTGTTCCTTCAGGACACACAGGGGCCAGCCAGCAAGCCATATCGACGGCAGCGGTGCCGGTCTTGAGGTTCTGGGCGATGAGCCGAGTATTGAGGTCGGGCATGTGGCCCGAAGGCGCGAACAGCGGCATGCGTCACGCGCTGTTCGGGCTCATTGCGGCGCGTTGGCGCCGGGCGGTCAGGCCACGGGCTGTGGTGGTGCGGGCCGGTAGATCCAGACGCGGCGGTCGCCCTCGAGCTGCAGGCTGGCCACGGGCGGCACGTCGGGCACCGGGAACTCCAGGCTCACCAGCCAGGAGCCGGGGCGCATCTCCTGCACGGCCTTCTGCCACGCGCGCGGCATGCTCTCGGGCCGCTGGAAGAGATAGACCATGTCGTAGCCGGTCCAGTCCGCGCGCCAGATGTCGCCCCGGCGCACCATGGCCCAGGGGCAGAGCAGGCCTGCGGCCACGCGCAGCGGCCAGCTCCATTCGAGGCCGAAGAGATGGGCCGTCGGATAGGCCCGGCGTAGCTCACGCAGCCCATGGCCCAGGCCGCAGCCGGCATCGAGCACATGGGCGTCTTCTGGCAGCGGCGCATGCGCCGGCAGTCCGGCCAATGCACCTGCGGGCGTGGGGAAGAGCGGCGCGTCGCGCCAGGCGTTCAGTGGATAGAGCAGGGCCAGCAGCGCCAACGGTGCCAACCAGGCCCAGGCTGGCACCCCGGTGCCCAGGCCGCTGGCCAGCAAGGACAGCGGGAAGCCTGCTGCGATGAAGATGCGGCGCCAGCGCGTGTCGCCCCACAGGCTGGCCGCGACGCCGGCCAGCACGCCGGCGGCCAGCGCCAGCCCCAGCGGCAGGCCCATGCGGCCCAGCACGGAGAAGAGCAGCCACGCGAGAGCCCACGCCAGCACGGCCGGCAGCGGCCAAGGCAGGCGGGAGACGAAGGCGGGCAGGGGGCTCACGGCCGCGACGCTAGCACCCCGGCGGCGATGGCGATCCGCGGTGATCGGGGGGTGTGGCGGGCGGCCAAAAAAAGAGCGGACCCATCTGGGTCCGCAAGAGCACAAAGACGTGCTAGGAGGAGACAAGCAGAGCGCTTCGCTTCTGAACCGCTCACACGGAATGTCGGCGGCTCAAGACGGAAACTTGAGGTCAGTGGAGATGGATGGACCCGGCGGCCTTGCCTTTTCCGGCGCGGGCGGGCGGATTGCACAGGCCGCAGACGTACTGGCGCGGGCTCTCGTGCGGATGGGTCACGAAGTGGCCGCCGCACTTGGAGCAGGAGGTCATGGTCAGCATGCCGTTGTCGACGAACTTCACCAGGCGCCAGGCGCGGGTGACGGACAGCAGCGGCTCCAGGCCCTGGGCCTGGGTCTGCTCCAGGTACAGGCGGTAGGCCTTGATCACGGTGTCGATCTCGTCGAGGGCCGCGACCTTGTTCAGGTACTCATGGATGTTCAGGAACAGCGAGGCGTGGATGTTCGGCTGCCAGGTCATGAACCAGTCGGTGGAGAAGGGCAGCTGGCCCTTGGACGGCGACTTGCCGGCGACTTCCTTGTACAGGCGCAGCAGGCGCTCGTAGGAC
>SCTQ01000425.1 GCA_004322345.1 Aquabacterium sp.
CGAAGACACCCAGCGGCGTGAAGGCCACCTTGAAGGGCAGCCACTGGCCGATCCAGCCGTTCTGCGCGTACAGCGCAGTCAGCGCGATGCCGGCCACTGCCGTTGGCAGCGCGAAGGGCAGGTCCACCAGCGCGTCGATCACGCGCTTGAACGGGAACTCGTAGCGCACCAGCACCCAGGCGACGATGAGGCCGAAGAAGCCGTTGAGCAGTGCGGCGGCCAGCGAGGCGCCGAAGGTCAGCCTGTAGGAGGCCACCACCCGTGGCGAGGTCACCGTGTCCCAGAACGCGGGCCAGGTCAGCGTGAAGGTCTTCAGGAAGACCGCCGACAACGGGATCAGGACGATCAGCGCCAGGTAGCTCAGCGCGAAGCCGAGCGCCAGGTCGAAGCCCGGCAGCACGCTGTGGCGCCGCAGCAGGGTGCGAGAGAACAGCACGTTGCCCCCCCGGCGCTCAGCGCTTGTTCGCGGAGACGATCTGGTCGTAGAGGCCGCCGTCGTCGAAGTGGTCCTTCTGCGCCTTCTTCCAGCCGCCGAAGATTTCGTCGACGGTGAAGGTGCCGACCTTGGGGAAGTCCTTCGCGTACTTGGCGAGCACCTTGGCGCTGCGCGGGCGGATGTGGTGCCTGGCGGCCACTTCCTGCCCGGCGTCGCTGTAGAGGAAGTTCAGGTAGGCCTCGGCCTGCTTGCGCGTGCCCTTCTTGTCGACGACCTTGTCGACGACGGTCACCGGGTTCTCGGCCAGCACGGTCCACTTCGGATAGACCACCTCGAAGTCCTTGCCGAACTCACCCAGGATCAGCGGCACCTCGCTCTCGAAGGTGACCAGGGCGTCGCCGATGTTGCGCTGGGCGAAGGTGGTGGTGGCCGCGCGGCCGCCGCCGTCGAGCACCGGCACGTTGGCGAAGATGCGGCCCACCAGTGCGCGGGCGGCGTCCGGGCTCACGCCGTTCTTGATGCCGGCGCCCCAGGCGGCCAGGTAGGTATAGCGGCCGTTGCCCGAGGTCTTTGGGTTGGGAATGATCACCGAGACGCCGGCGCGGCCCAGGTCGGTCCAGTCGCGGATCTGCTTGGGGTTGCCCTTGCGCACCAGGATCACGGAGACCGAGGTGGTGGGCGAGCTGTTGTTGGGCAGGCGCCTGGCCCAGTCCTGCGGGATCAGCTTGGCGCGCTCGAACAGGATGTCGATGTCGTTGGCCTGGTTCATCGTGATCACGTCGGCCTCCAGGCCTTCGGCCACGCTGCGCGCCTGCTTGCTCGAGCCGCCGTGCGACTGGTTGATCGTCACGTCTTCCTTGGCCGTTTCCTTCCAGTGCTTGGCGAAGACGGCGTTGTAGTCCTTGTAGAACTCGCGCGTCACGTCGTAGCTGACGTTGAGCAACGTGGGGCCGGCTTGGGCGGCGCCGGCGGCGGCCAACAGGGAGGCCAGAAGGGCGCGGCGCAGCGTGGAGAACGGGGAACAGGGCATGAGCGACGATCCGTGGAGTGGGCGTGAGACGGGCAAAAGGCTTCGCATGCTAGAGACGGCAGCATCGTCGACAAACGAATCGTTACGTCGCTGCTTATGCGAAAAATGATTAAACCGCGGCCCGCCCGGAGGGCTGCCGCGGTTTGTGAAGACGGGGAAGGCGGGGTGGTGAAACCGCCCGCCCTCCCCTGGCGGACGGGCGCCCGCTTCCTCCCGGGATGACCGGCGACCTTACTTCTTCGTGTAGATCTGGTCGAACACACCGCCGTCGGCGAAGTGGGTCTTCTGCGCCTTGGTCCAGCCGCCGAACACCTCATCGATGGTGATCAGGCCGACCTTGGGGAACTGCTTGGCGTACTTGGCGGCCACGGCGGGGTCGATGGGGCGGTAGTAGTTCTTGGCGGCGATCTCCTGGCCTTCGGTGGAGTACAGGTACTCCAGGTAGGCCTGGGCCACGGCGCGCGTGCCCTTCTTGTCGACCACCTTGTCGACCACCGTCACCGGCGGCTCGGCCAGGATGGACTGCGGGGGCGCGACGATGTCGAACTTGTCCGGACCCAGTTCCTTGATGGCCAGCAGGGCCTCGTTCTCCCAGGCCAGCAGCACGTCGCCGATGCCGCGCTCGACGAAGGTGGTGGTGGAGCCGCGGGCGCCGGAATCCAGCACCGGCACGTTCTTGTACAGGGCGGCGACGAAGTCCTTGGCCTTGGCTTCGGAGCCGGTCTTCTTCAGCTCGTAGCCCCAGGCGGCCAGGTAATTCCAGCGGGCACCGCCGGAGGTCTTGGGGTTCGGGGTGATGACGGAGACGCCCGGCTTGGTCAGGTCATCCCAGTCCTTGATGCCCTTCGGGTTGCCCTTGCGCACCAGGAACACGATGGTCGAGGTGTAGGGCGCGCTGTTGTGCTTCAGGCGCTTCTGCCAGTCGGCGGGGATGAGCTTGGCCTTCTCGCCGATCTCGTCGATGTCGTAGGCCAGCGCCAGCGTGACGACGTCCGCATCCAGCCCGTCGATCACCGAGCGCGCCTGCTTGCCCGAGCCGCCGTGCGACTGCTTGACCGACACCGTGTCGCCGGTCTTGGCCTTCCAGTACTTGGCGAAGGCCTCGTTGTAGTCCTGGTAGAGCTCGCGCGTCGGGTCGTAGGAGACGTTGAGCAGGGCGATGTCCTTGGCCCAGACGGCCGCGGCGGACAAGGAGAGCAGGCTGGCTGCGATGACGGTGCGCAGCGTGGCGGAGCGGGTCATGGAATGCATCCTTTTGGTTCGACTGAGCTGCGGATGCTAGGAATCGGCCCTCCATCGGGAAACGAATGAAAGCTGCGTTGCTTATGCGCATCCAGAAGATACGTTTCAGTTATGCGGGATTCGTATCTCGATGCTTCGGTGGTTCCGCCTGGATCCAGGGTTGTTACCAAGCTCCGCTCTGACTACAAAGAATCGCGCCCTCACGACGTCCGTCCGGCCGCAAGGCCGCCGCGACGGTGCCATCGAAGGGAGTCTTCTTGTTCGGGTCTTATCGTTTTCTGCTGGCCATGCTCGTGGCCTTGTCCCATTTCGGCCTGACCAAGGCGGGCTTCCATCCCGGCCAGTGGGCCGTCGTCGGCTTCTACCTGCTGTCGGGCTACCTGATGCAGAAGCAGGCAACCAAGCTGGGGAGCTGGTTCCTGCCCGACCGCCTGCTGCGGGTCCTGCCGCTGTTCTGGGCCGCGCTCCTGGCCCTCGCCCTGGGCACCGGTGCGCTGCGCCATCCGCTGGAGAACCTCACGCTGCTTCCGCTGGCCTACTGGAAGTCCGCATCCGCGCTGCACCCCTTGTGGTCGCTGGCCGTGGAGATGCACTACTACCTGCTGACGCCGCTGCTGATCCGCCTGGACAACGGCCGCCTGCGGCTGGTGGCCTGGGCCAGCATCGCAGTGTTCGCCGTTTCCCCCTGGCTGCCCTACTCGACCTGGTGGGCCTACACCGGCCCGCTGGGCACGCTGTTCGCGTATGTGGTGGGCATGCTGGTGGCCCGGCGCAGCTCGATGCCGGGCCTGCTGCCGGTCATCGGGGCGCTGCTCGTGGCCTATGCCGCCGGCAAGATCCTGCAGGTGGACGCACCCAGCGGCATCAACATCAACGTCTGCATCGGCACCCTGGCCGCCCTGCCCATGGTGAGGTGGCTGGCCACCCGCAAGGAGAACGCGCTGGGCAGCCGGCTGGGCACGCTGACCTACCCGCTCTTCCTGCTGCATGAGCTGGTGCACATCCTGACCGGATGGTCCAGCCTGCCCGCCCTGATCGCGGGCTCGCTGGCAGCGTCCTGGCTGGCTGCGGAACTGATCGAGAAGCCGGCGGACCGGCTGCGGCATCGGTTGAGGCTGGCTTACGGGCGGCGCGTAACAGAGGTGGCAGCAGACCAGCCGGCGGCCTAGCTGCGAGCTGCCTGCCAGGGGCCGGCTGCGTCAGCCCTGGGGTCTCGCACCGGCATTCACCCTCGCCATCACCTCCCCAAACAACCTCTCCACATCCTGCTGCGCCGTCCCATCCAGCACCGTCTGCGCGTACTTCGCCGCGAACCCATCCTTGTCCAGCATCGTCGCCCGCCGGATCGCCTTCTCGGCAGCTTCGCGCTCCCCACGCATCGCCAACACTACGGCAAGCGTCCCATGGGACTCCCCAAACGCCGGGCTCACCTCGATGGCCTTCTTCAGCACGGCCAGCGCCTCGTCCAGCTGCTTCAACGCAATGTGCGCCCAGGCCAGCGTCAGATAGGTCCCGGGGTGCTCCGGGAAGATGGCCAGCGCCCGGTTCAGGCTGGTGACGGCCTCGGGCACTTTGCCCTCGGTCATCTGGGTCGCCCCCTTCAGCAGCCAGATGCGCCCGTCGCCGTCGCGGCGCTGCAGCGCCTGGTCCAGGTAGCGGTGCGCAGCCGCCGTGTCGCGGCGCATGACGCTGTCGCTGGCCAGCACGTGCAGGGCCTCGTAGGCGTGCTGGGGTGAGAGCTCGTAGGCACGCTGCGCGTGCTGCGCGGCTTCGGCGGCCAGGCTCTCGTCGTAGAGCAGGCCGCTGAGGCAAGCGTGGATGCGCGGGTTGTCCGGCCATTGCGCGGCCAGCTCGCGGCCCAGGATCACGCCTTCGTCCTGGCGCTGCGCGTGCCACAGCGCCAGCAGCTTCAATTCACCGGCCATCTGCGACAGCGCGTCGTCGCCGTCGAAGGGCTGGGCCAGCCATTGCAGCACCTCGTCGAAGCGCCGGGCGTTGAGCAGCGCGCGGGCGCCCTCCAGGCGCACGGCCTGCGCGTCGGGCGCGGCCTCGCGCACGGCCTGGGCATGCGCCACGGCGTCGTCCACGCGACCCAGGCGCAGCAGCGCGACCACCGCCGCGGCCTCGTCGTCGGCCGCCAGCTCGCCCATGGCGCGCAGCTTGTCCAGCGCCTCCAGCGCCACGGCCGGCTGGCCGCTGCGCTGGGCCTCGCCCACCAGGTCGCGCAGCAGGTTGAGGTTGCCGGGATCGGCCTGCAGGTAGGACTGCAGGCGCTGCACGCGGGAATCCTGGGGAGTGGTCATGGCGGGTCTCTGGAGTGAAGTTCGGATTGCGGCTCAGGCGACGAAGTCCGCCAGCCGCAGGCTGGCCAGCTCGGCGTGCAGGCGCTGGAGCGCCTTCTTGTGGATCTGCGAGATGCGGCCCTTGCTCAAGGCCATGGCAGCGGCGATGTCCTCGAAGGCCTCGTGCAGGAAGTAGTGTCCCTCGACGACGCGGCGCTCCTGCTCGTTGAGCTTGTCCAGCGCGCCGCGCAGGCGGCGCTGCAGCTGGCGGTAGGCCAGGTTGGCCGAGCCGTCGTCCCAATGATGCACGCCCTCGGCCTCGTACATCGTGGTGTCGTCGAGCATGAAGGCGATGGCCAGGCCGATGGACACCTGCACCAGGCGGCCCAGCGCGCCTTCGGGCGAGGGCTGCGCGGGCGCGTCGTCCTCGGCAGGCGCGGCCAGCGAGCCCACGCGCTCGGCCAGCAGGCGGCGGCGCGCGGCCACCTGCAGGTTGACCTCGGTGGAGATGTCCAGCCCGGACAGGATGGCGCCGCGTATGCGGTGGCTGGCGTAGGTCTCGAAGCTGAAGCCGCGCGACGCGTCGAAGCGCATCGCCGCCTGCAGCAGGCCCTGCATCCCGAACTGCACGAACTCCTCGAACGGGATGCCGTGGAAGCTGCGGTCGCGGAACAGCACCGCCGCGATGCGGTGCACCAGCGGCATGTGGCGCTCCGCGAGTTCGCGAGCCTCGGGGCTGAGTTCCTGCGGCGCGACGGGCGTCGAGGTCATGGACGGGCGTGGGCGCGCGGCGCTACTGGTAGGACCCTGCGATGGCCCGCACCACCAGCCCCCAGCCGTCGATCAGCACGAAGAGCAGCAGCTTCAGCGGCAGCGAGACGGTCGCCGGCGGCATCATCATCATGCCCAGCGACATCAGCACCGCGGAGACGATCAAGTCCACCAGGAGGAAGGGCAGGAAGATCACGAACCCCACCGAAAAGGCCACGCGCAGCTCCGACAGCATGAAGGCGGGCACCAGCACCTGCAGGTCCGCCTCCTGCGCCTTGGCCGGCAGCGGCTTGCGCGCCATCTCCGAGACCAGCGCCACGTCCTGCTCGCGCACGTGGGCCGACATGAACTGCTTGAAGGGCTCGACGCCGGCCTTGGCCGCCTGCTGCAGATTCATCCTGCCGTCCATGAAGGGCGTGAAGGCCTGGGCCTGCGCCTTCTCCAGCGTCGGCCCCATGACGAACATCGTCATGAAGATCGACAGCGTGACCAGCACCGCGGTGGGCGGCGTCTCCGGCAGGCCGATGGCGTGGCGGATGAAGGACAGCGTGATCAGCGTGCGCGTGAACGAGGTCATCGCCATCAACGCGGCCGGGATGAAGCTCAGCAGCGTCAGGCCCACCAGCGCACGCAGGTAGGGCGCGAGCTGGCCGGCGTTCTGCGCGCCGAAGACATCGGCGCTCTTCAGCGGCGGGATGGCGTCGGACAGCTCGGCGGCGTGGGCCGCGGCACCGCACAGCACCAGGGCCGCGGCCAGGCCCAGGCGCAGCATCGCGGCCCTCGTCTTCGGCGTCATGTGCGGCGCACCGTGCCCAGGGGCCAGGCCGGTTGCGACACCTGCCCCGCCCCGCCCTGCCCCAGCGCCTGCACGCTGACGGTGGCGGTACTCTCGACCACCAGCCAGCGCTGCGCGCCGGACTGCAGCACCAGCGCCTGCGTGTGTTCGCTCAACTGCTGGCGCGACACCACGGACAGCTCCGCGGCGGCCGGTGACGGACCCGTGCCCAGACCCAGGCGCTTGAGCGCATAGATCAGGCCCACGCCCACCACCAGCACCAGCGGCAGCGCCCAGACCAGGCGCAACACGGCGGCATCCATCGACGGTCTCCGGGCT
>SCTQ01000426.1 GCA_004322345.1 Aquabacterium sp.
CACCTGCGGGCGCACCTGCTGCACGGCGCGGCGCACCGACTCGGCGTTGCGCAGGTCGCAGGCGACGAAGTTGGCCAGCGGCGCCATCGTGCCCAGGCGGCCGGACTCGCGGTCCAGCGCCGTCACCGCGATGCCCTGCCCATGCAGGCGGCGCACCAGGTGCGAACCGATGAAACCGCCTGCGCCCGTGACCAGGACGCGCATGCCAGCCAGGCTGGTGGAGCGTGCGGCGCTCATCTCAGAACGCCCCGTCCTGGGCCAGGACACCCTTGATGGTCAGGAAGATGACCTTCAGGTCGTAGCGGAAGGAGCGCTTGCGGACGTACTCGATGTCGTAGTCCACGGTGTCGTAGAACTTCAGGCGGCCGCGGCCGGAGACCTGGGCCGGGCCGGTGACGCCGGGGCGCACGCTGAACTTCAGCAGCATCTCGTCGTGGTAGTACGGCATCATTTCCGGGATCTCCGGGCGGGGGCCCACGAGCGCCATCTCGCCGGTCAGCACGTTCCAGAAATTGGGCAGCTCGTCCAGGCTGGTGCGGCGCAGCCAGGCACCCTGGCGCGTCACGCGCGGGTCGTCGTCGATCTTGAACTTCATGTCCGACAGCTCCTGCGGCGAGTACTTGTAGGCGTACAGCTCGGGGAAGCGCTCCCGCGCGTCTGCATACAAGGTGCGGAACTTGACGAAGGTGAAGAGCTTGCCGCCCTTGCCCACGCGCTTCTGGAAGAAGAGCACCGGGCCCGGGCTGTCGAGCCGGATGATCAATGCGATGACCAGCATCACCGGCAGCGTGAGCACCAGCACCACAAAGGCGAAGGCGATCTCGAACGCACGCTGGTACCAGGCCGGATCGGCGCCGGCAACGGTCGGCACGTGGCCCAACAGGCCCTGCGCGTTGCCCATCGCTGCGGCTTTCCCTGCTCCCGTATCACTCATGGCTCTCTCCTGAACGGTGGATGGGTCCGCGAAGGTGGAGTGGCTCCGCTTCACTTTTCTTTGCGAAGCAGATTCCGTTCCGATGACTTCCCTGCGGGCACACGCCCCGTCGATTTGCGGGGTGTCCTGGTCCCCGGGGCCGAATGCAACGGGCAAAAGCTCACTGCGCGCATCGACGCTTCGTTCTCGAAGCCGCCACGGTGCGCATGCGAGCGGGCTTTGGGGTGGACATGCCGAGTTTGTTAACTCGCACCAAATCGATCCATCCAAAGTCTTAGGGAGAACCTCCATAAGCAGGGGGTGGGGGCTGGCGCGGGCAACATCTGCATGCTGCGAGGCGCGGCCCGCGACTTCACTGACAATCCGTCCACCTGCGGCAGCCGCCGCGCAACCGGAAGGCTCGCGATGCACCTGCGCCTGAGCGCCGCTTTCGTCCTGTCCCTGGCCAGCCTGTGCGCATCGGCCGCGGGCACGCTGGACAAGATCCAGTCCGAACGGACCATCGCCATCGGCACGCGGGACGCATCGGCGCCGCTGGCCTATTCGCTGGGCGGCGGCAAGTACGTGGGCTACCACGTCGAGGTCTGCCAGCGCGTGGCCGACGCCCTGCGTGCCCAGCTCAAGCTGGTGGCGTTGACCGTCAACTGGCAACTGGTCACCTCGCAGAACCGGCTGGACCTGTTGCGCAACGGCACCATCGACCTGGAATGCGGCTCGACGACCAACAACCGCGCGCGCCAGGAGCAGGTCGGCTTCGCCCCGACCACCTTCATCACCAACGTGCGCATCGCCGTGCGTGCGGATTCGGGGATCAGCTCGATCGCGCAGCTGGCCGGCAAGACGGTGGCCACGACCACCGGCACCACCTCCGTCAAGCTGCTGCGCGCCCATGAGCGGGCGGCCGGCATCGACTTCAAGGAAGTGTTGGGCAAAGACCACGCGCAGAGCTTCCTGCTGCTCGAGCAGGGCCAGGCCGACGCTTTCGTGATGGATGACAACATCCTGGCCGGCAACATCGCCAACGCGAAGAACCCGTCGGGCTTCCGCATCGTCGGCGAGTCGCTGTCGCAGGAGCCCATCGCGATCGCCTACCGCAAGGATGATCCCGCGTTCAAGGCCGCCGTCGACGGCGCGGTGCGCGCGCTGATGGCCTCGGGCGAGCTCGAGCGCATCTACGCGAAGTGGTTCACCTCGCCCATCCCGCCGCGCAACGCCAACGTCAACATCCCGATGAGCCCCGCGCTGAAGGCAGCCATCGCCCAGCCGAATGATCGGCCCGCCGAGGACTATGTCCGCAAGTAGTCCCCGCGCGGACGCGACGGGCTTCCGCTGAGGGCTGCCGCCGATGCCCTACGACTGGAACTGGCGCGTCTTCCTGGAGGACACGGGCGGCGGCCAGACCTACCTGCAGTGGCTGCTTTCGGCCTGGGGCTGGACGGCCGCGGTGGCCGGCTCGGCCTGGGTGGTGGCCGTCGCGCTGGGCCTGGTGGCGGGTGTCGCGCGCACGCTGCCGGGGCGGGTCCCGCGCTGGCTCGGGGCGATCTGGGTCGAGGGCTTTCGCAACGTGCCCGTCCTGGTCCACGTCTTCCTCTGGTATTTCGTGCTGCCGGCCATCCTGCCCTGCTTCAAGGGCTGGTCGCCGTTCTGGCTCGTCGTGATGGCCCTGGGCTGTTTTTCCTCCACGCGCGTGGCCGAGCAGGTGCGCGCGGGGCTGGCCTCCCTGCCCGCCGGGCAGCGGCAGGCGGCGCTGGCGCTCGGGCTGAGCCTGCCGCAGGCCTACCGGCATGTGCTGCTGCCGGTCGCCCTGCGCGTGATCCTGCCGCCGCTGACCAGCGAGGCCATGGGCATCGTCAAGAACTCGGCGGTGGCCTTCGTGGTGTCGATCTCCGAGCTGATGCTCTTCGCGCAGCAGGCGCAGGAGGAGACCTCGCACGGCTTCGAGATCTACCTGGCGGTCACGGCGCTCTACGTGCTGACCTCGATGGCGGCCTTCCTGCTGATGACCGCGTTCGGCCGCATGGTGCGGCGCGACCGCGTGGCCGCCTCCGCGGCCTTGCCGCCGGCGCTGCCATGAACCTGGACTGGAGCTTCTACCGCTGGAGCCAGCTGGAGCCCTTCCTGCTGGACGGCTTCCTGTTCAGCCTGCAGATCACAGCGGTGGCTGGCGCCTGCGGGCTGGCGCTGGGCATCCTGCTGGCGGCGATCAGGCGCTCCGGCGGGACGCTGTTGTCCGGCGCGGTCTCTGCCTACGTCACCGGCATGCGGGCCATCCCGCTGCTGATGGTGATCATGTGGTTCTTCCTGCTGGTGCCCTACCTGCTGGGTCGGCCGCTGGGGCCGCGGGTGTCGGCCTTCATCACCTTCACGCTCTTCGAGTCGGCCTATTTCGCGGAGATCATCCGCGCCGGCATCGCCTCGGTCGGCAGCGGGCAGGTCGACGCCGCGCGGGCCCTGGGCCTGACGCAGCGCCAGGCCTTCGTGCTGATCGTGCTGCCCCAGGCCCTGCGCAACATGGCGCCGATGCTGCTGACGCAGGTCATCGTGCTGTTCCAGGACTCGTCGCTGGTCTATGTCATCGGCGCGACGGACCTGCTCAAGGGTTTTGAGACGGCAGGCCGCACGCTGGGGCGTCCCGTCGAGGCTTTCCTCGGCGCGGCGGCAGCCTACTTCATCCTGTGTTTCACTCTGTCGCGCGTCGTCGCGGTGCTGCGCCGGGACGGCGCCGCGACCTCCTTGCGGACCTGAAGGATCCATCCGATGCCCATCATCGAGCTAGACAAGATCAGCAAGTGGTATGGCTCCACGCAGGTGCTCGACAGCTGCTCCCTGCAGGTCGAGCGCGGCCAGGTGGTGGTTGTCTGCGGTCCCTCGGGCTCGGGCAAGTCCACCCTGATCAAGACCATCAACGGCCTGGAGCCGGTGCAGCAGGGCCGCATCGTGGTCGACGGGGTCGAGCTGGGCGCGGGCGGCGCCGCCGCGCTGTCCAGGCTGCGCTCGCGCGTGGGCATGGTGTTCCAGCACTTCGAGCTCTTCCCGCACCTGAGCGTGATGGAGAACCTCACCCTGGCGCAGGTCCGCGTGCTGAAGCGCTCGCTGGCCGAAGCCAGGGAGCGAGGATCCCACTATCTGGGAAAGGTGGGCCTGTCCAGCTTCGCCGACCGCTTCCCGGCCCAGTTGTCCGGCGGCCAGCAGCAGCGGGTGGCGATCGCCCGTGCCCTGGTGATGGATCCGGTGGTCATGCTGTTCGACGAGCCGACCTCGGCGCTGGATCCGGAGATGGTCGGCGAGGTGCTGGGCGTGATGGCGACCCTCGCTGCCGAGGGCATGACGATGTTGTGCGTCACCCACGAAATGGGCTTCGCCCGTCGCGTCGGGCACCGGGTGGTGTTCATGGACGGCGGGCGCATCCTGGACGACTGCCCCGTGGGGGACTTCTTCGATCGCCCCGAGGGCCGGCCCGCCCGCGCCCGGGAGTTCCTGGACCGGATCCTGGCTTTTTGACGCCCCGATGAAGCCCCCGCGTCGTCAGCCGGGGAAGACATATCGAAAGGCTGTGCTATAGTCGCCGGCTCGCCTTGGAGGGGTGCCCGAGTGGCTAAAGGGGGCAGACTGTAAATCTGTTGGCTTACGCCTACGCTGGTTCGAATCCAGCCTCCTCCACCAGGCGCCACCTGGATCTTCGAAGTCGCCGGTTTCCGCATGTGCGGGGCGTGGCTGCTGCGAAGGCGCCGGGTGCGGTTGGTTCAGGCGGTGCTCCCGGGCGGGAGTAGTTCAATGGTAGAACCTTAGCCTTCCAAGCTAATGACGCGGGTTCGATTCCCGTCTCCCGCTCCAAGGTTGCGGTTCTGCGGTTGGTTGTAGTTGCTGTTCTAGTCGTCGGCACCGGTTTGTTCATGGGGCGCTTTGCGGGGCCCGGTCCACAAACCCGTGTCGATGCCCATGTGGCTCAGTGGTAGAGCACTCCCTTGGTAAGGGAGAGGTCGCGCGTTCGATCCGCGCCATGGGCACCACCCTCTCATACGCGACGTCCCCCGTTCTCTCGGACCCGCATCGTCTGATCCGCTAGGAGCTCAAAAAATGGCAAAAGGCAAGTTTGAACGCACCAAGCCGCACGTGAACGTGGGCACGATTGGTCACGTGGACCATGGCAAGACGACGCTGACGGCGGCGATCACGACGGTGCTGAGCAAGCTGT
>SCTQ01000039.1 GCA_004322345.1 Aquabacterium sp.
CTCGACATCGACCACTTCAAGCGCATCAACGACACCTACGGTCATTCCGTGGGCGACGAGGTGCTGCGCGCCTTCGCCACGGCGGTGCAGGACTCGCTGCGCGACTCGGACGTGGTTGCCCGCTGGGGGGGCGAGGAGTTCCTGCTGATGCTCACCGATTGCCGCGTCGACCAGGCCCGCCAGGGGGTGGACCGGGTCCACGAGGCTGTCGCTGCCTGCGCGGTGTCGAGCACGCATCCGGAGCTGCGCATCAGCTTCTCTTGCGGGCTGACCGAGCAGCGCTACGAGGAGACCCTGGATGCCACCATCGAGCGGGCGGACCAGGCGCTCTACCGCGCCAAGCGGCGCGGCCGCAACCGCACCATCGCCGCCTGAGTTCGGCAGCGGATGCGAGGCCCGCTCCTGGGCGCACCAGGAGCCGAGCCGGTCACCCAGTCAGAACTGGGCTTGGGTCGACGGGGCGTCGAGTTCGCGGCGATGGCTGCGCGCCAGCGCTTCCAGCACCGTGACCGCCAGCGCTTGGAGGGCGGCGAAGACGGAAACGCTGGCAAAGCGCGGCAGGTCACTCCAGATCGGCTCGGATGCACCGAGGCCGATGAGCGCCATCACGCCGAGGCTGAACAGGAAGACCACTGCGAACAGTTGGGTGGAACGCATGGCGGGACCTCTGAAGTTGAGATTAGGGTAAGCACTAATATAGGGTAATTACTCTGTATCTTCAACCCCGAAAAGAGCCCTGTTTGGTATTCATTTGTTGCGGCGCAACAGGCGATGTGATCCGGCCACAAAAAAGGGCTGCCGGTGAGGGCAGCCCAAGGAGCTTCGGCCTGTGCAAGACCGTGCTTCGAGTGTCGGTTGTCAGGTGAAGCTGAAGTCGTCGTTGGCCATCTGCATGACGGACGCGGTCGACGACAGCATGGACTTGGCATGGCTGTCGGCGCGGGGCAGCAGGCGCTCGAAATAGAACTCGGCGGTCTGCAGCTTGGCCTTGTAGAACTCGGCCGGCTCCTTGCCGGTGCCATCGGCCAGCTTCTTCTGCGCGGCCTGGGCCTGCAGGCCCCAGAAATAGCCCATGGTCACGAAGCCCGAGAACATCAGGTAGTCGTGGCAGGCGGCGCTGACGACGTCGCGGTCCTTGGCGGCACGCAGCATCACGCGCAGGGTCAGCCACTTCCACTGGTAGGCGCGGCGATAGAGCTTGCGGGCGATCTTGCCCATCACGCCGCCGGAGAACAGGTGCGGGCGGGCGAAGGCCAGGATGTCGTTGGTGAACTCCTTGACGCAGGCGCCGCGCGTGGTCAGCAGCACCTTGCGGCCCAGCAGGTCCAGGGCCTGGATGCCGGTGGTGCCTTCGTACAGCGTGGAGATGCGCGCGTCGCGGGCGATCTGCTCCATGCCGTGTTCCTTGATGTAGCCGTGGCCCCCGAAGACCTGCATGCCGATGTTGGCCGCCTCCAGGCCCATCTCGGTCAGGAAGCCCTTGAGGATGGGCGTGTAGAAGCCCAGCTTGTCGTCGTACTCCTCGTACTTCGCCTTGTCGCCGGTGGCCACGCCAGAGACCATGTGGTCGGCCAGCTTGGCGGCGAAATAGATCATCGAGCGGCCGCCTTCGGCGAAGGCCTTCTGCGTCAGCAGCATGCGGCGCACGTCGGCGTGCCAGATCAGGGCGTCCGCGGTGTGGTCCGGATCCTTCTTGCCGGACAGCGCGCGCATCGAGCGGCGCTCCTTGGCGTAAGGCAGCGAGCCCTGGTAGGACAACTCGGCATGGGCCACGCCCTGCACGGCCGTGCCGATGCGGGCGGTGTTCATGAAGGTGAACATCGCCTCCAGTCCCTTGTTGGGCTCGGCGATCAGGTAGCCGGTGGCGCCGTCGAAGTTCAGCACCGCGGTGGCGGAGGCACGGATGCCCATCTTGTGCTCGAGCGAGCCGGCCTTGACCGCGTTGCGCGCGCCCAGCGAGCCGTCGGCATTGACCAGGAACTTGGGCACGATGAACAGCGAGATGCCCTTGGTGCCTTTGGGCGCGTCCGGCAGGCGGGCCAGCACGATGTGGATGATGTTCTCGGCCAGGTCGTGCTCGCCCGAGGAGATGAAGATCTTGGTGCCGGAGATCTTGTAGCTGCCGTCAGGCTGCGGCTCGGCCTTGGATTTCACCTGGCCCAGGTCGGTGCCGCACTGGGGCTCGGTCAGGCACATGGTGCCTGTCCAGCGGCCTTCGACCAGCGGCGGCATGTAGAGGTTCTTCTGCTCGGTGGTGCCGAACTGGAAGACGGTGTTCATGCAGCCCAGGCTCAGGCCGGGATACATGGTGAACGACCAGTTGGCCGTGCCCATCATCTCGGACTTGAGCAGGTTCAACGACATCGGCAGTTCCTGGCCGCCGTATTCCTTAGGATGGGACAGGCCCTGCCAGCCGCCGGCCGCGTACTCGGCATAGGCCTCCTTGAAGCCCTTGGGCGTGGTCACTTCACCGTCGTTGAAGGTGCAGCCTTCCTGGTCGCCGCTCAGGTTCAGCGGGGAGAGCACCTCTTCGCAGAAGGTCGCGGCGCCTTCCAGGATGGCGTCGACCATGTCCGGCGTGGCGTCCTCGCCATTGGGCAGGCTGGCGTAGTGGGCGGGGTAGTCGAACACCTCGTTCAGCAGGAAACGCATGTCGCGCAGCGGGGCCTTGTACTGGGGCATCGAGAGACCTCTTCAGAAATGGTGCGGGGGGAGCCGGTTGGGCGCCGCCATGAATGCGGAACGGATGGGGGCGGGCCCCGTCGATGTCAAACGCCGGATTAAAACAAGCGTTTGGCAGGGGTCGCAGTGTAGCGACTCCGCGCGCCCGCAGCCAAGCCGGCTGGCACCCAGCCGAGGGGAATCGGGGAGATTTGGTAGCCGGGCCGCGCTCAGGCGGCCTGCAGCAACTGCTCCAGCAACTGATGCAGGGCAGCGAAGTCGGGCTCGCCGACGTAGCGCTTGACCACGCGCCCCCGCCTGTCGATCACGAAGGTGGTCGGGGTCGCCTGCACGTTGCCGAAGGCCTGGGCGATGGCACCGGTGTGGTCGATGCCGACATCGAAGGGCAGCTTGCGGGACTCGGCGTAGTGCATCACATAGGCCGGTGGGTCATAGCTCATCGCCACGGCCACCGTGCGCAGGCCGCGGGCGCGGAAGGCCTCGTGCGTCCTGATCAGCTCGGGCATTTCCTTGACGCAGGTCGCGCAGCTCGTGGCCCAGAAGTTGACGACGGTCACCTGTCCCTGCAGTTGTTTGAAGGGCAGCGCGGAGCCATTCAACAAGGTCAAGCTCACATCCGGTGTGCTTTCCTGCCGGTTCAGGGTGAAATACGCGGCTGCCGCGAGGGCGGCTGCCGCCAGGATGGCGGCCAAGTATCGAACGGCTTTCATGGAGTGGCGCAGATGGACAGACGCGAAATTATCCGGCTCTCGGCCTTGGCGGCGGCGGGCGTGGTCTTGCCGGCACTGGTGCGCGCATCCGTGCTGACCCAGAAGGACGCCCTGACCGGCCTGCGCGAGGCCCTGCAGCGCGGGGCCACGGCGGCTGTCGGTTCGCTGGGCAGGACGGACGGCTTCCTCGCCAATGATCGGGTGCGCATCCCGCTGCCCACTGCGCTGGATCAAGCCTCGGGCCTGCTGCGTGCGGCCGGACAGGGCAAGCGCATGGACGAGCTGGTGACCGCGATGAACCGCGCGGCCGAATCGGCCGTGCCGCTGGCCAAGCCGCTGCTGAGCAACGCCATACAGTCGATGTCGGTCAGTGATGCGCAGAAGGTGCTGTCCGGGGGCGACACCTCGGTCACCGAGTTCTTCGCCGGCAAGACGCGGCAGCCCTTGTCCACGCACTTCCTGCCCATCGTGCGGCAGAGCACCGATCGCCTGTCGCTGGCCCGCAAGTACAACGATCTCGCGGGCAAGGCCGCCAAGTTCGGCCTCGTCAAGGGCGAGGATGCCGACGTGGCGCAGTACGTGACGGGCAAGGCCCTGGACGGACTGTTTTTCATGATCGGCGAGGAGGAGCGCCGCATCAGGCGCGACCCCATCGGCACCGGCAGTGCAATCCTGAAGAAGGTCTTCGGGAGCCTCTAAACCGCGCTCAGAGATTGCGCGTCAGCTCGTAGACCACGGCCGATGCCAGCGAGCTCATGATGGCCTCGCGTCCCACGCGGGCGCAGCCTTCGCGGTCCAGCGTGGAGATGCGCACGTCGGCGCCGTCCTCGCCGATCTCGATGAAGACGATGCCCGGGGCATCCGCGCGCAGCGTGCGCATCAGCTGGCTGAAGCGTGCGCCGTTGTGGGCCGAGTCGACGACCACCGCGTGCGGCAGGCCGTCGCGGCAGAACTCCGCCGCCTCGTCCACCGAGCTGACGAAGTCCACCGTCAGGCCCATGTCGCGCAGCGCTTCGCGCACCTGCACGCGCACGTCGCGGCGCGCGGCCACCACCAGCACCTGCTGGCCGGCCAGCGGCTTGGAGTTGACCGACGACGAATAGACGCTTTCCTGCTCGGCCTCGCCGGGGACCACGTCGGCCTCCAGGTCGATCAATGCATTGACGGTGCGCGGGAATTCGATGGTGATCTCGACAAGATGGCCTTCGACCTTGCGCTCGTAGGTCACGCCCAGCACCCGCGTGCTGGCCTCGATCAGGCGCCACAGCAGGGTGTCGAGCACCGGCGCCGCGTCGCCCTGCGCGCGATCCGGCGCGCGCCAGGCGAAGCGGCCGTGCAACTGGCCGTGCACCGGCCAGGTCTTGGTGTCGATGCGCAGGTCGATCGGGCCCTGGGCAACGGACATCGCCCAGTCGAGCACGGTGTTGAGCAGCGAGAACAGCAGCGAGGCATCGACGATGACCTCGACCGCTTGCAGCGTCTGGCGGATCTGCACGCCACGCGCCTGCATCTCGCGTGAGCGGTGGCCGAGCACGCTCTGCAGCGTGTTGGTCAGGTGCACGCGTTCGTGCGACTGGCGCACGCGGCCGGAGGCCAGGCGGGCCACTTGCTGGCACAGCATGCCCGCCGAGCGGGCGCCGTCGATCTCGCTGCGCAGCGCGCGCAGCCCGGCGACGTCGATCTGGCCGGTGGCGGTCATTGCCGTCACGCGCTCCAGCGCGTCGCTCAGCGGCATCGCGATCTCGGCTCCGATTTGCGAGACCAGGGCGCACCAGCGCTGGCGCTCGGCTTCGACGGCGGCTTCCTGCGCGGCCTGGTCGGCCATGGCGGAGTCGCCCGTCGCGGGCAGGTTGTTGGCAATGGCGGAAGGGACAGGTTTCATGACCGCAGACATGGCAGCCTCACATGCTGTTGAACAAACACCTCCCGGCGTCCTCGGGCGCATCGATCGCGTGCGCCTTCTCTTGTCTCGTGCTGCCGGCGGTCTCGCCGACGCGCCGCGGGTGCAATGGATTTGCCCGTGACGTGCTACGCAGTTTCTACTTGTAAACGGGCACTGTCCATCCCTTGCGCGGGCGACCGCCGGGCCCGCGGATGGGGGCGTTTCCCCAGGCAAAGCGTGAAGCGCGTCGCAGAATCGGCAACATGGAAACTGTACGAAAGCGGGAGCTTTTCACACGCCACCAGCCCGTCGCCGCGAGGGGGTTTCGCCGCGTCTTGCAGGCCTGCCTGGTGCTGGGTGTGGGGCTGACGGCGTGTTCGCCGACCTACAACTGGCGCGAGGTCCATGCCGACGGCGACCTGGATGCCACCCTGCCATGCAAGCCGCGGGACGACACAAGACGCGTCACGCTGGCTGGCCGCATGGTGGACATGCGCCTGCTGTCGTGCGAGGCGGGTGGCGCGATATGGGCCATCGGCACGGCGGATGTGCGGGAGGCGGGTGTGGTGGGCGAGGCGCTGTCGGGGCTGCGGGCCGCCTTGGGTGCCAACATCGGTTCCACCTCCGAGTTGAAGGGGCCGGCTTCCATCGTGGGGGCGACGCCGTTCCCGGCAGCCGGCCATTTCGCGGCCACGGGCAAGCGGCGAGACGGCAGCGCGGTGCAGGCCGAGGCCCTGGTCTTTGCCCGCGGCACACGTACTTACCAAGCCAGCGTGCTGCGCCCCGGGGCGGCCAGCGGTCCGCTGCAGGAGGCGCAGGAGCAGTTCTTCTCGTCGCTGGCCTTTCCGGTGCCGCACTGACGCCTCAGGGGCTCAGGGCGGGCCGCACCGTGATGGTGTTCTGTTGCGCGCAGCCATCTGCGTGGCCGCGGGGCTTCTGCGGCGCTGCCGTGCGGTCGATAATCTTTGCGTTATGCCTGGCATTCTCGTCATCGCGCATGCGCCGCTGGCTTCCGCTCTGAAGCAGACCGCGCAACATGCTTTCCCCGAGGCGGCGCAGCAGTTGCTGACGCTGGACGTGCTGCCGAACCTGCCGGTGGAGGAGATCGAGGCCCAGGCCCGCTTGCTGCTGGAGCGGGCCCAGACCGGCGCGCCGCGTTCCGAGGCCCTGATCCTCGTCGACGTTTTCGGCGCCACGCCGGCCAACGTTGCGCAGCGCCTGGCCGACGGCCTGCGCGTGAAGGTGCTCACCGGTGTCAACGTGCCGATGCTCTGGCGTGTGCTCAACTACGCCCACGAATCACTGGACACGCTGGTCACCCGCGCGCTGGCAGGCGCCACGCAGGGCGTGATGCAGGTGGCCAATGCCCGTCCGCTCAACCAGGCACCCCATCGCATCCATGATCAAGACCACCGTCAGCATCAGCAATAAGCTCGGTCTGCATGCCCGGGCCTCGGCCAAGTTCACCAAGCTGGCCAGCACCTTCCCCTGCGAAGTGATGATGAGCCGCGGCGAGCGGCGCGTGAATGCCAAGAGCATCATGGGCGTGATGATGCTGGCCGCCGGTATCGGCACCGAGGTCGAGCTGGAGACCGATGGCCCCCAGGAGCGCGAGGCGATGGATGCGCTCTTGGCCCTGGTCAACGACAAGTTCGGCGAAGGCGAGTAAGCCCTCGGCTGCCTCGCCTGTTCAGGGCGTGAGTTCCCGCTGCGGCGCCAGCGCAGGCGGAAGCTTGGCATCCAGCAGCGCCGCGGCCAGGCGCAGCGTCGCGGCGGCCTCGTCGCCCAGGGTATCGGGCTCGCGGTCGCATGCCTCGTCCACCCACACGCGCAGCAGTTGCTGGCGTGCCGACACGGACAGTTCCTGCAGTCCCCACAATGCGCGATCCAGGCCTGCGAGTTCCGGCGTGTCGATCGCTTCCTCCAGGTCCCATTGCGTGCGCCCGAAGCTGCTGACATCCGGCGGCAGGGTCATCGCGCGGCGGTCGCCCACGCAGCGGCCCATCACGGCGTAGTACCAGTCCTCGCCACCGGCACCGATCTCGCCGGTCGGCGTCGGGCCGGGGATCAGGTGGGCCA
>SCTQ01000427.1 GCA_004322345.1 Aquabacterium sp.
TCCCAGGCGCGCGACAGCTCGGCGATGACCTCGGCCACACTCCAGATCATCTCGGCGATGGTGGACGACTGCTTCACCTGGCCGTTGAGGGCAAGCTCGATCTTCGCGCCTGCGATGTCGCCCGCCTGCTCCTTCGGCAGCAGCAGGCCGATGGGCGCCGAGGCGTCGAAGCCCTTGGCGATGTCCCAGGGCTTGCCGCCGCCCTTCATCGCGTGCTGCAGGTCGCGACGCGTCATGTCCAGGCCCACGCCCCAGCCCCAGACGTGCTCCAGCGCCCGGGCCACGGGGATGTCGCGCCCGCCGCGGCCGATGGCGGCGACCAGCTCGACCTCGTAGTGCAGGTCTGTCGTCAGGCTGGCATAAGGCACGTCGACCACGGCGTCGGCCGAGGGCTGCGGCACCAGCGCGTCGGCCGGCTTCATGAAGAAGAAGGGCGGCTCGCGGCCGCTGGCGCCCATCTCGCGGGCATGCGCGGCGTAGTTGCGGCCGACGCAGTAGATGCGGCGCACCGCGAAGCGCGCGGCACCGCCGCGCACGAGCGCCGCGGGCACCGCAGCCGGGGGTTGGACGTAGGGCAGGCTCATCGGGCGGCAGGGGGCAGGCGATACACTGCCGGCCATGCTACAGGCGCACAGCATCCAGCACTGCCCGTCCTGCGGAACCCGAGTCGAATACCGGATCCCGCCCGACGACAACCGCGAGCGCGCGGTCTGTCCGGCCTGCGGCCACATCCACTACGTCAACCCGAACAACGTCGTCGGCACCGTGCCGGTGTGGGGCGACCAGGTGCTGCTCTGCCGCCGCAACATCGAGCCGCGCTACGGCCTGTGGACGCTGCCGGCCGGCTTCATGGAGCTGGGCGAGACCACCGAGCAGGGCGCGATGCGCGAGACCGACGAGGAAGCCGGCGCCCATATCGAGCTGCAGGGCCTGTTCACCGTCCTCAACGTGGTGAGCGCGGGACAGGTGCACCTGTACTACCGCGCCGGATTGCTGGACACCGTCTTCAATCCCGGGCCCGAGACCATCGAGGCCCAGCTCTTCCGCGAGAGCGAAATCCCCTGGGACGAACTGGCCTTCCGCACCGTGCGGGAGACGCTGAAGCGCTACTTCGAGGACCGCAGGCGCGGCCAGTTCTCCATCCACTGCGCCGATATCGTGTGAGCCCCTCGGCCCGCGGGTCGCGGCCCGGTCCCCCGGGGGGACGGGGCCGGCTTGGGGCGGCCCGGCGCTCGGCCCCTGCCACCTGCGCCGGCCAGCGACGCGCGCAGGGGACTCGCAAAGCCCGTATCAGCCGCGCTCCGACCCGCGTAATCACTCGATGGCCGCCAGACGGCGAATGGTGAACTACGCCCCATGTCCGCCCGCATCGACGCCCCACCCGCGCCGCCTGCCCAGCCTGTCGCCAAGCCCGAGGCGGGCGCGCCCGCGGCCGAGCGACTGCGCGAGGACCTGGCGCACCCGGACCCGCTGCTGGACTGCCTGCTCGAGGTCTGCCGCCTGCACGGCCATGCCGCGTCGCGCGCCTCGCTGTCCGCCGGCCTGCCGCTGGCCGACGGGCGCCTGACGCTGACGCTGGCCGAGCGCGCCGCCGACCGCGCGGGCATGGCCGCCAAGCTGCAGCGTACGGACCTGGAGAAGATCGAAGCCGTCACCCTGCCCGCCATCCTGGTGCTCAAGGGCAACGAGGCCTGCGTGCTGCTCGGCTTCGAGTCCGACAGCGCCCGCGTGCTGCTGCCGCAGACCGGCCAGGGCTCGGTACTGCTGCGCCTCGCCGAGCTGCAGGAGCGCTACACCGGCGTGATGCTGGCCGTGCGCCCGCACTTCCGGTTCGACCAGCGCACGCCCGACGTGCGCACCACGCGTTCCGGCCACTGGTTCTGGTCGGCCGTGCTGGCCCAGCGCTTCGTCTACCGCGACGTGCTGTGGGCCGCCTTCCTGGTCAACGTCTTCGCGCTCGCCTTCCCGATGTTCTCGATGAACGTCTACGACCGCGTGGTGCCCAACAACGCGGTGGAGACGCTGTGGGCGCTGGCGGCCGGGGTGCTGATCATCCTGTGCGGCGACCTGACGATGCGCCTGCTGCGCAGCCACTTCGTCGACGAGGCGAGTGCGCGCATCGACGTCAGGATCTCCTCGGCCATCATGGAGCGCGTGCTGGGCATGCGGCTGGAGAACCGGCCCGAGTCCGTCGGCTCCTTCGCCGCCAACCTGCGCGGCTTCGAGCAGGTGCGCGACTTCATCGCCTCGTCCACCGTCACCGCGCTGATCGACCTGCCCTTTGCACTGGTCTTCGTCTTCGTGATGGCCTGGATCTCGCCGTGGCTGGCGGTGCCGGTGGTCGCCTGCTTCGCCATCGTGCTGGTGGTGGGCTACGTGCTGCAGCACCGTCTGCACGAGCTGTCCCAGACCACCTACAAGGCCTCGGCCCAGCGCAACGCGACGCTGGTGGAGAGCCTGACCGGCATCGAGACCATCAAGTCCCAGGGCGCCGAGGGCGTGATCCAGGCGCGCTGGGAGCAGGCCAACCACTTCCTGGCCTCGCTGAACGTGCGCATGCGCGCGCTGTCGTCCACCGCCATCTACAGCACGGCCTGGCTGCAGCAGATGGTGTCGGTGGCCATCATCCTGGTCGGCGTGTATCTCATCAGCCAGCGGGAACTCACCACCGGCGCACTGGTGGCTTGCACCATGCTGTCCTCGCGCGCACTGGCGCCGGCAGGGCAGATCGTCGGCCTGCTGATGCAGTACCAGGGCGCACGCACGGCGCTGGAATCGCTGGAGAACATCATGGCGCGGCCGGTGGAGCGGCCGGCGGACACCAGCCTGGTCCACCGGCGCGAGCTCAGTGGCGCCATCGAGTTCCGCAACGTCAAGTTCGCCTATCCGGGCCGCAAGGACTCGGCCATCGAAGGCGTGAGCTTCAGCATCCAGCCGGGTGAACGCGTCGCGCTGATCGGCAAGGTGGGCTCGGGCAAGACGACCCTGCAGAAGCTGATGCTGGGCCTCTACCAGCCCAGCGAGGGCGCGGTCCTGCTGGACGGCATCGACCTGCGGCAGATGGACCCGGCGGATGTCCGCCGCAACATCGGCTACGTCTCGCAGGACGTCACGCTGTTCTGGGGCAGCCTGCGCGAGAACGTCACCCTGGGCCTGCCTTATGCCGACGACTCCGCGATCGTGGGCGCGGCCGAGGTGGCCGGGCTCAGCGAGTTCATCAACCGCCATCCCAAGGGCTACGACATGCCGGTGGGCGAGCGTGGCGAACTGCTGTCCGGCGGCCAGCGCCAGGCCGTGGGCATCGCGCGCGCGGTGCTGCACAACGCACCGCTGCTGCTGCTGGACGAGCCCACCAGCGCGATGGACTTCTCCACCGAGGCCCACGTCACCGCCAAGGTCTCCGAGTTCGCGCGCGGCAAGACCGTGGTGCTGGTGACCCACCGCACCTCGATGCTGTCGCTGGTGGACCGCGTGATCGTGGTGGATCAGGGCAAGATCGTCGCCGACGGCCCGCGCGAGCGCATCCTGCAGGCCCTGGCAGCCGGCCGCATCGCACGCGCCACCTGAAGCCATGAACGCCACCCTCACCTCCGCCGGCAAGGGCCTGATCGCCGTGCTGGAGCGCGCGCGCCTGCTGCTGGAGCCCATCACCTCGCGCATCTTCGGCCCCGCCATCGACGTGGCGCGCGCGCAGCTTGCCGGCTACGACAGCTTCGAGGCCGAGGCCGACGCCGTGATGTCGCGCCAGGCCACGCACCGTGCGCAGCAGATCGTGCGCACCGCCGGCTTCGTCGTGCTGGCCCTGCTGGTGTGGGCCACGCTGGCCCACGTCGACGAGGTGACCAAGGGCGACGCGAAGGTGACGCCCTCGCGCCAGCTGCAGGTGATCCAGGCGCTGGACGGCGGCGTGGTGTCCGAGATCAAGGTGCAGGAAGGCCAGGTGGTCGAGGCCGGCCAGCTGCTGCTGAAGATCGACGAGACGCGGGCGACCTCCGGCGTGCGCGAGAGCGCCGCCACCGCGTTCGCGCTGCAGGCCAAGGTGGCGCGGCTGCGCGCGCTGGCCGAGGGCAGCGTGCCCAAGCCGCCCGTGGCCACGCCGGGCAACGCCGAGGAGCAGCGCATCCTCGACGACGAGAAGAACCTGTACGAATCGCGCGTGTCCGAGCTGAACGCGATGGTCGCCGTCAACGAGCAGCAGCTGGCCCAGCGCCAGCAGGAGCTCGGCGAGATGCGTGCCCGCCGCGCCGCCGCCGAACGCACCTTGGACCTTGCCCAGCAGGAGCTGACCAAGACCCGCCCCCTGCTGGCCACCGGCGCCGTGTCGGAAGTGGAAGTGTTGCGCCTGGAACGCGACGTGGCACGCGCACGTGGCGATGCCGACCAGAGCGCTGCCCAGATCGCCCGCGTGCAGGCCGCCATCGGCGAGGCCCAGCGCAAGCGCCAGGAGACCGAACTGTCGTTCCGCAACGAGGCACGGCGCGACCTGTCCGACTCCCTGGGCAAGCTGAACGCATTGAACGAAGGCGCCGTGGCCCTGGCCGACAAGGTGGACAAGGCCCAGGTGAAGTCGCCCGTGCGCGGCCGCGTGCAGCGGCTGCTGGCCAACACGGTCGGCGGTGTGGTGCAGCCGGGCCGCGACATCGTGGAGATCGTGCCGCTGGACGACACGCTGGTGCTGGAGGCGCGCGTGCTGCCCAAGGACATCGGCTTCATCCACCCGGGCCAGGCAGCGACCGTGAAGTTCACGGCCTACGACTTCTCGATCTACGGCGGCATGACGGCGAAGGTGGAGAACATCTCGCCGGACACCGTCACCGACGAGCGCGGCAACTCGTACTACGTGGTGCGGGTGCGCACGGACCGGGCGACCTTCGGCGAGAAGCTGCCCATCATCCCGGGCATGACGGCCGAGGTGGACGTGCTGACGGGGCGCAAGTCCGTCATGTCCTACCTGCTCAAGCCGGTGCTGAAGGCGCGCGACTACGCGTTGCGCGAACGCTGAGGCGCCTGCAAGGCCGGCCCTGCCGTTTCCCGTGACCTCGGTCACGCCTTCCTCGTCCGGGCCCGGCCCCAAGCGCTGTCAAGCACGGCGCCGTCGGGCGCCTGTTGCTCTTGCGGGCCTGCAAAGCCGCTGCCCGAGTGAACAGCTTCACGCCGGGGCGGCTGCTGCGCACCCCTAGGCGCCCCCATCCCTCCTATGCTCGACCGCACGGCACCCCCCGTGGACAGGGGCTGCCTGCTCGCACGCGACCACGCGTGCGAAAGCGCACACCGCGCACGCAACAGGACATCGTCATGCCGCTCATCGTCAAGATTCCTTCGGGCACCGTTTCCGGCCTTTGGGGCCAGGCCATCCTGCTCAAGCCGGACGGCCAGCGCGTGCTGCTGAAGCTGGGCATGAACGTGCACCAGGGCGATCGCATCCTGACCACGCAGGATGGCATCGTGCAGATCACCGATGAAGACGGCCGCCCCTGGGCTCCCGGCGCCACGGCCGCGGGCGATGCACCTCCTGTCGCCGCCCCGCCGCCGGTGACCGAGGACGGCAGGCCCAAGGCGAGCACGGCCAAAGCCGTGCCCGAGAAAGACGTCGATGCGGTGATCGCCGGCATCGACAGCGAGGACAACCTCGATGCACCTGGAGCCGGCCTGTCCGGCGACGGTGCCGGCCGCCTGGGCCTGGGCCTGCGCGTGGACCGCGTGCAGGAGGACACCACCGGCCAGAGCTTCGACTACGCCACCGCCGACCGCGCCGCGCCCCAGCAGATCGCCACGGCGCAGCCGCTGCAGGACGACGCCGCGCCGGCCCCCGCCCCGCAGCCGCCGGCGCCCAGCGCCGGCAACGACGGCAACACCCTCGACGAGGACGTGGTCCAGCCCATCACCGGCCAGGTGCTGGTCAACGACGCCTCGCTGTCCGGCGGCACGCTGAAGGTGGGCACCGTCGCCGCCGTGACGGCCGGCGGCAGCGCCGAGGCCGTGGGCACGGAAGCCGACCTCAAGAGCATCAGCGGCGCCTACGGTGCGCTGATCCTGCTGGACGACGGCCGCTACACCTACGCGCTGGAGAACACCAACGCCGCCGTGCAGGCCCTGCAGCCGGGCCAGACGCTGACCGAGGTCTTCCAGTACACCGTCACCGACAGCAACGGCCGCACCTCCACGGCCAACCTGACGATCACCATCAACGGCACCGCGCCGGCCGGCACCGACGGCAGCGCCGCGGGCAGCGAGGACGCGCCGCTGGCGCTGGATGCCACGGCCTTCGGCCTGAGCGTGGCGGACCTCGGCAGCCGCGTCGGTGCCGTGCGCATCGACAGCCTGCCGGCCCACGGCACGCTGAGTCTGAACGGCGCCCCGGTGGCCGCCGGCCAGCTGGTGGATGCGGACGACCTGGGTGACCTCGTCTTCACGCCGGACGCGAACTTCAACGGCAGCACCAGCCTGAGCTTCTCGGTCCAGGACCCCTGGGGCGAGTTCGACCTGGTGCCCAACACGCTGGCGCTGAACATCGCGCCGGTCAACGACGCGCCGGTGGCCGCGCCCGACACGCTCAGCCTGGCCGAAGACACGCCGCTGACCTTCGACCCGCGCGCCAACGACAGCGACCCCGACGGCGACCCGCTGGCCATCACGCAGATCAACGGCCAGCCGATCGCCACCGGCTCGCCGGTCACCCTGCCGCAAGGCACCGTCTCGCTCAACGCCGACGGCACCCTGACCTTCACGCCCAATGCCAACTACAACGGCCCGGTCCACTTCGACTACACGGTGAGTGACGGCAGTGGGAGCGGCAACGCCACGGCCACCGGCTCGGTGGACCTGACGGTGACGCCGGCCAACGATGCGCCGACGCTGGCCGACGACACCGCCACCACGCCGATCAACCAGCCGGTGGTCCTCACGCCGCTGGCCAACGACGGCGACGTGGACGGCAACCCGCTGACCATCGTGCAGGTGGGCGGCCAGCCCATCGCCGTGGGCACGCCGGTCACGCTGCCCGAGGGCACGGTCACGCTGAACCCGGACGGCACGCTGAGCTTCATGCCCGGCACAGACGTCACCGGCCCCATCCAGATCCCCTACACCGTCAGCGACGGCCAGGGCGGCAGCAGCACCGCGACCATCACGGTGGCGGTCGGCGCCAACACGCCGCCCACCGGAGCGGACCTCGCCGTGACCATCTCCGAGGACGGCAGCCGCGGCTTCACCGCCGCCGACTTCGGCTACGCCGATGCCGACGCGGGCCAGGGCTTCGCCGCCGTGCGCATCGACACCCTGCCGGCCGCCGGCACCCTGACGCTGGGTGGCGTAGCCGTCACGACCGGGCAGCTCGTCTTGGCCGCGCAGATCGGCCAGCTGGTCTACACGCCGGCCGCGGACGGCCATGGCAGCCCTTACGCCGCCTTCACGTTCAGCGTGCAGGACAGCGCCGGCGCCTTCGACACCGTGCCCAACACCGTGACGATCACGGTGACGCCGGCCAACGACGATCCGGTGGCCGTCAACGACACGGTGGCCGCGGCCGAGGACACGCCCATCACATTCGACCCGCGCGGCAACGACAGCGACGTCGACGGCGACGCGCTGGCTGTCACCAGCGTCGGCGGCCAAGCCATCGCGGTGGGCTCGCCGGTCACGGTGGCCCAAGGTGTCGTCAGCCTGAACGCCGACGGCACGCTGACCTTCACGCCGAACGCCCACTACAACGGCAGCTTCAGCCTGGCCTACGGTGTCGCCGACGGCCACGGCGGCACGGCCGCGGCCACGATCGACATCAGCGTGGCCGCCGTCAACGACGCCCCGGTGGCCGTCAACGACACGGCCTTCGCCGCGATCAACACGGCGGTGCTCATCGCCCCGCTGTCCAACGACAGCGACCCGGACGGCACGACGCCCGTCATCACGCAGATCGCCGGCCAGGCCGTC
>SCTQ01000428.1 GCA_004322345.1 Aquabacterium sp.
CTGGGGCCGAGCCGTATCGGGCCGCATGCGTCGTTGCGTCCACAGGCCCGTACCGCCCGGTACGGGCCTGCGCACGCGCCTAGCCTGCGGCCCGATACGGCTCGGCCCCAGGGGGTTCGGATCCGGTGGGGCCCTCGGTGCACCTGCGCCACGGGTCCAGACGCCCAGTCTGGACCCCTGGCCCAGGCACCCCGATCATCCCCACCGGGTCCGAACAAAAGTACAGATCTGCGTGGCGCACCACACTAGGGCCTGTCAACCCTACCGGAGGACACGCGCTACCCGCCCTGCGGGCGGCCGCTGCCGATCATGTCCTGCATGCGGGCCGCGAGCGTGTCCATCGAAAACGGCTTGGTGATCATCGCCATGCCCGGCTCCAGGAAGCCGTTGGCGATCGCCGCGTTCTCGGCATAGCCGGTCATGAACAGGACCTGCAGGTCCGGGCGCCGGTGCCTGGCCGCGTCCACCATCTGCCGGCCATTGAGGCCGGGCAGGCCGATGTCGGTGACGAGCAGGTCGATGCGGCCCTCAGCCTCCAGCAGGGCCAGGCCGGACGGGCCGTCGGCGGCCTCCAGGGCCCGGTAGCCCAGCTCGGCCAGCACCTCCAGGATCAGGGCGCGCACGATCTCCTCGTCCTCCACCACCAGCACGACCTCGCTGGCTTCGACCGGCTGGGCCGCGGGCCGTTCCGCGGTTTGCGCTTCGACGGCTTCCCCGGCGTGGTTGCGCGGCAGGTAGAGCTTGACCGTGGTGCCGCGCCCGGGCTCGCTGTAGATGCGGCAGGCGCCTTCGGACTGGCGCGCGAAGCCGTAGATCATCGACAGGCCCAGCCCGGTGCCCTGGCCCATGGGCTTGGTGGTGAAGAAGGGGTCGAAGGCACGTTCGACCACGTCCGCCGTCATGCCCACGCCGGTGTCCGTCACCGAGATGCAGACGTACTGCCCCGGCTCCAGCCCGCCGTGGCTGAGCGCGTAGGCGCTGTCCAGGTGGGTGTTGCAGGTCTCGATGGTGAGCCGCCCGCCCTGCGGCATCGCGTCGCGCGCGTTGATCGCCAGGTTGAGGATGGCGTTCTCCAGCTGGTTGGGATCGCACAGCGTCACCCACAGGCCGGCGGCCAGCACCAGCTCCAGCGCGACGTGCTCGCCCAGGGTGCGGCGCAGCAGGTCCTCCATCGAATGCACCAGCGGATTGGCCTTCACCGGCCTGGGATCCAGCGGCTGGCGGCGCGAGAAGGCCAGCAGGCGGTGTGTCAGCGCCGCCGCGCGCTGGGCCGAGGCGACGGCGCTGGTGACGAAGCGTTCGGCTTCGTCGTGGCGCTGCTGGGCCGCGCGCTTCCTGACCATGTCCAGCGAACCGATGATCCCCTGCAGCAGGTTGTTGAAGTCGTGGGCGATGCCGCCGGTGAGCTGGCCCACGGCCTCCATCTTCTGGCTCTGGCGCAGGCGATCCTGGGTCTCGGCCAGCGCGGTGGCGGCCGCCAGCTGGTCGGTGATGTCGCGGCCGATCGCGTGGATGAACTCCGCATCGGGCACCGCGGTCCAGGACATCGTGCGCCAGCGGCCGTCCTTGTGCAGCGCCCGGTTGTCGAAGCGCACGGTGATCAGGCCGGCCGACAGGCGCCGGGCCTCGACGGCGGTGCGCTCGACGTCGTCCGGATGCACCAGCGGGAAGAAGGACTTGCCCAGCAGCTCGGCTTCGTCCCAGCCCAGGAGGTTCTTCCAGGCGGGGTTGATGGCCACGATGGTGCCGTCGAAGCGCGCCACCAGCATCGCATCCGTGGACAGGCGCCAGATGCGGTCGCGATCGCGGGTGCGCTCCTCCACCCGCTCCTCCAGTCGCACGTTCAGGCTGGCGAGCTCGTCCTGGGCGGTCTTCTGGTCATGGATGTCGGTGGTGGTGCCGATCCAGCGCAGCTCGCCGCCAGCGCCGGTGACGGGGATGGCACGCACCAGGTGCCAGCGGTAGCTGCCGTCGTGGCGGCGCAGGCGGTACTCGGTGTCGAAGCGCGTGCGCGACTCCAGCGCACGCATCCACAGGTGGGCCGCGCGCGGGTAGTCGTCGGCATGCACGACGCGGCTCCAGCCGTCGCCCACCAGGTCGTCGTGGCCCAGGCCGCAGTAGTCGTAGACCTGCTCGTTGAACCAGTCCAGCAAGCCGTCGGCGGTGGCTGTCCACACCTGGTTGGGCACGGCCTGGGCCAGCTCGCGGAAGCGCGCCTCGCTCTCGCGCAAGGTCAGCTCGGCGGCCTTGCGCTCGGTGACGTCCTGCACCACGCCGCGCATCTGCAGCGGGCGGCCCAGCCGGTCCCGCACGAACTCCGCGCGGCGCGCGATCCAGCGCAGGCGGCCGTCGTCGGCGCGGCGGATGCGGTACTCGGCGTCCAGCGGGGCGCTGCCATCGGCGCGGCTGTCTGACGTGGACATCTGTTCGGCGCCTTCGCGATCGGCCAGCGCCTCCACCGCGGAGGCCGGCATCGCGTCCGCCGGGGGCAGCCCGAACAGCTGGCAGAACTCGGCCGAGGCGTGCAGGGTATTGCTGGCCAGGTCGATCGAGAACACGCCGATGCCGCCCGCGGCCTGTGCCATGCGGAAGTGGTGGTTGGTCGCCTCCAGCGCGGCCTCGGCCTGCTGCCGTGCCCGCTCGCTGCGCACGCGCTCGGTGGTCTCGCGTACCAGGCACAGCACGCCGGCGACCTCGCCGTGCTCGCCGCGCACCGGTGAATAGGAGATGTCGAAATAGACCTCCTCGAGGTAGCCGTGGCGCTCGATCTGGAAGGGCCGGTCGTGGGCCGACAGCGTCCGGCCGGTGGTGCGCACGCCCTCCAGCAGCGGGCCCAGGTCGTCCCACAGCTCGCTCCAGTACACGCTGGCCGGCTGGCCCAGCGCATGCGGGTGCTTGCGGCCGATGGTCGGGGCGTAGGTGTCGTTGTAGAAGGCCACGAACTGCGGCCCCCAGAAAAGCACGATCTGGGTCTGCGCCGGCAGCATCAGGTCGATGCAGGTCTTCAGGCTCTGCGGCCAGCCGGCCGGGGGGCCCAGCACCGTCTGCCCCCAGTCCATGCCGCGCATCAAGGCGCCGGTCTCGCCGCCGCCCGCTGGCCAGTCAGAAGAGGTTTCAGGCATGGGTACTCCCGCGCGCCAGGCCCTGTTCGTCCGCCTCGGGAGTACGAGGCCGGCCCGGTGTGCGGCGGATTATGCGCGGGGCATCCGTCCTGGCCAGGGGCGCCGGCCGGGGCCCTCAGGCGAAGGAATGGATGGCGTCGCGCACCCGCGGATAGATCTCGTTGCGCCAGCGCCGGCCGCTGAAGACGCCGTAGTGGCCCACGCCGATCTGCACGTGGTGGTTCTTCATGTAGGGCCGCACCTTGCTGCAAAGATCCTGCGCGGCCACCGTCTGGCCAATGGAGC
>SCTQ01000429.1 GCA_004322345.1 Aquabacterium sp.
CCTTGAACCGATAGAGCCCCTCGAGGGCCTCCAGGTCCGGCGCCTCGTCATGCCGCCAATGGCTCTCCTGGCCCGGCCAGCCGTGGTCCCGCCTCCAGAGTTCCTGGCGGGTATCCCAAATGCGGTTCCGTTTGCGATCTACCCGCAACATCGTCCAACGCTGCCAGTCCAATGCCGACAGCCGTGTCCAGCAACCGGTCTCGACATCCAGCGACCATCGGTCGATGTTCTCCAGCTCCGATCGCTCGCTGCCCCGATATATCTCGCCTCCACTGACGAGGATCGTGCGGCCATCGTCGGCGAGGGCCGCGGCATGCCCGTGGATCCACCCGGGCGCGGCGCCATGGGTGGCGACCGGCGCGATGGCCATGGTGTCCAAGTCCAGCCGGAAAACCGGCGTAGCCCCCACGACGCGCTGCTCGGGATACCCCAGGCGCCCCACGATGAAAATGGCATCTCCCACCAGGGTGGCGGTGTGGAAGTCAGTCGGCGGAAAGACTTCGCGGCCATAACCGTGGATGGCGATGGCGCCGTCCGGTGCGACGACTACGACGTCGTTGTAGATGAAGAAGTCGGGGTCGTAGCCGTCCTCGTGCTCGCCGGCTATATGGACGACACGCCCGTCCGGCAGCAAGGTCTCGCTCATGCCGAAGCGATCGAAACACCACATGGGACCGGCCTGGAACGGCGAGGGACCGCCGAAGGCGTTGTTGCCGGCGTACGCGGAGTGACGAGTCCTCACCAGCCAGTGCCACAAGGGATGATCCAGTCGAGCCGGCCCGCCCGGCTCGGTGCGCGGCGAGCGCCAGGCCAGGAATTCATCCTGGCTGATCGCAGGCGGTGGTTCGGACTTGCGCTGCAGGTCCCGCTCCTTTTCCGCGGCTTCGGCCGCCCACTCGTCCTCGTAGTCCTGGTCTGTCATGCAGCTGTGGAAGAAGCGCCCGGAGTGCGCCACTGTACAGGCCACCCTCACGCAATCACCGCCAACCGCCTCGCCACCGCCACCGCCTGCGTGCGGCTGTGCGCGTTGAGCTTCACGTTGATGCTGCGCAGATGCGTGCGCACCGTGCTGTCGGAGACCGCCAGCTTCTCGGCCATCGCGCCGTTGGAATAGCCGTCGGCCAGCAGCTGCAGTACCTTGACCTCCTGCCGGGTCAGCGCGCCTTGCAGCTGGGCATCACCCACTGAAGGCGCGGGCTCGGGCGCCGCGGGGCCGACGGCAGCCATCAGGCGCTGCAGGTAGTCGCCGAAGATGGGGTCGCTGACCATGCGTTCCTGCAAGGTGGCGTGCAGACGCTGCAGCAGCGGCGCCATGGCCGGGCCTTCGTCCAGCACCAGGCGCAGGAAGCCGTCGCGGCAGGCCTCGCGCAGGGCGGGCTCCAGGGTCTGCAGGGCGCCGGCGATGTCGGCGCAGCGGAAGGCGGCCAGGGCGCGCAGCATGCGCAGCTTCAGCGCGCGGCGCAGGCGTGAGGATGTGCGTGCGGCGGCGATCTCCTCGTCCAGGCGCGGCAGCGTGGCGGCGGCGTCGCCGAAGGCGATCTCCCAGCGCAGGCGGCCGGCCACCAGGTCGTCCATGTCGTGCGAGGGCAGGCGCTGGCCGCGCACGCGCTCCCACAGGCCGGGTGCGTCGGCGCGGTCCAGCGACTCGCGCGCGGCCAGCGCATGGCCCTGCTGCAGCAGCAGCCGCGCACGCTCGAGCTGCGCGGCGGCGATCACGCGCGGCAGGCGGCGGTGGTGGCCTTCGTATTCCATGTCCGACAAGGCCAGCAGCGAGGCGTCCACGTCGCCGCGCACGAAGGCGATGCGTGCGCACAGCGTGTAGTGGATGATCATGTGGTCGGGCAGGGCCACGTCGCGCACCAGCGGCTGGTAGACGTTGAGCAGGTGCTGGGCATGGTCCAGGTCGCCGGACTCGTAGACCGTGGCCGCGTAGAGCACGCCCGCCCAGGCGTTGCCGTGCACGTGGTTGTAGCCCTTGCCCGGCGTGGTGCCCGCGGCCATGCGAAAGCGGGCGGAAGCCTGGCGCAGCCGGCCTTCCAGCAAGTCCAGGATGCCTTCGGTGGACTCGGTGTAGCGCCGCATGTTGGGGTCGCCCTGGGACAGGCGGCGCGCGATCTCCAGCAGGCGGTGCGACTGCGCGGGCTCGCCCAGCACCGACATCACGCGCGCCATCGCGTTGCTCAGCACGATGTCGGCGAAAGGCCGGCAGGTGGGCAGCGCCGCCATGCCGTCCTGGCCGGCGGCCATCGCGTCCTCGTAGCGGTCGAGGAAAGCCAGCAGCAGCGGCTTGAGCGCCGCGGCATGCGCGCGCACGGCGGCGTCGCGGCTGTGCTCGAAGCCGCTGCGTTCCAGCCGCGCCAGCGCCTCGGCGGGCCCGCGGGTGAAGCAGTCGGCCCACACGGCGGTCACTTGCAGGATGGGCTGGCGCTCCACCAGCTCCACCGGCAGCGAGCCCAGCCAGCGTGCCAGCAGGCGCAACCTTCCCTGCTCGACGAAGCTCTCCGCATGCCGCACCAGCAGCTCGGCCGCATGCGGGAAGTCGCCGCCCTCGATCGCATGGTCGATGGCCGGCACCGGGCGGCCGTTGTCCTCGTACCAGCCCGATGCGGCCAGGTGCAGCCTCATCACCATCGACGGCTGGGTGCGAACCAGCTCGGCGCGCAGGAAGTCGGCGAAGAGGTTGTTGTAGCGCCAGGCCGGGTGTTCGCTTTCCTGTGGCGGCAGCGGCGCGGGCGTGATGAACAGGGCCTCGCTTTCCAGCTGCTCCAGGATGCGCGCCCCCTCGCTGCCGGCCAGGGCCACGCACAGGCCGCTCTCCAGCCGGCGCA
>SCTQ01000430.1 GCA_004322345.1 Aquabacterium sp.
CGGCCAGCATCTCCTGGCGGGTGCTCATGTTCATGGTGGGGCTCCGACGTTTGCTCATCGATGGCTCCACTCTAGGCAGGGCTGGCGGCTGGCGCACTCCGCGGCTTGCGGTCGAATTCGGCACGCCGGGCGGCGGCCGGGCCCGCCTCAGTTCGTGGTCATCGCCGCTTCGATCTTCTTGCGATCGACGTACTGGTCCAGCCCGGACAGCGACGCTGCGACCTTGGGGTTGGTCATCAGCTCCTGCATCGCCAGCCTGCCGATCTCCTCGAACGCCTTGGAGACGGCGACCGAACCATCCTGCCTGACGGCGGCGCGCGTCTGCGCCGCGCAGGTCTCGCCGATCAGCCTCGTCATCATCCGGCCGGCGGCGACCATGATCTCCTCGCGCTTCCCGGAGCTGACGTTGGACAGCTCGGCCATCTGCGGGTGCGCCGCCATCGCCGAGAAGATCCAGCGCACCAAGTCCTTGCGGTCCTTGCCGGTGGTGTTGTCGGCGAGGCAGGCCGACAGGGCGTCGGTGGCCGGGCCGGCCATGGCCTGCGTCGAGGCGAACACGCATGCTGCGGCGAGCAGCAGCTTGAATCTCTTCATCGGAGTCACTCCCTGGGGTTGGACGTTGCCTCTCGGGCGTAAAGCGGGGGCATTGTGCTATCGCCGCTCCAGCCACTCGCCGGCCTTGTCCACCTCCAGCGGCTTGGCGTACAGATAGCCTTGCAGGGCGGTGCAACCCGCCTCACGCGCGGCGCGTGCGTGCTCTTCGGTCTCCACCCCCTCGGCCACCACGTCCAGCCGCAGGGCGGAAGCCACGGAGCAGATGGCGGCGACCACCGCGAAGGCATCGGGCGACGGCAAGGGATCGATCAGGCTGCGGTCGATCTTCACCGTCTGCAGCGGCAGGCTGCGCAGCATGCTCAGCGACGAGAAGCCGGTGCCGAAGTCGTCCAGCGCGAAGACGATGCCCTGGGTGCGCAGCAGCCCGATCTGCTCCACGGCCTGGGCCATCGACGTGACGGCGGCCGACTCGGTGATCTCGATGGTCAGCAGGTGGGGCGGCACGCGGTGGCGCTCCAGGGTCTGGCTGACGATGTCGGGGAAACCGGCGTCCAGCAGCTGCAGCGGCGAGACGTTGACGGCCACCGGCACGACATCGTCGAAGCGGGTGCGCCATTCGGCGATCTGGCGGCAGGCGATGTCCAGGATCAGCGCGCCCAGCGGGATGATCAGCCCCGTGCGTTCGGCCGCGGGGATGAAGTCCAGCGGGCTGATGCGCCCATGGCCCGGCCGGTCCCAGCGCACCAGGGCCTCGAAGCCCATCAGCGCGCCGCTGGCCGCGTCCACCTTGGGCTGGTAGACCAGGCTGAACTCCGCGCCCTGCAGGCCGGCGCGCAGGGCCTGCTCGGCCTGCAGCGAGGCGCCCGAGCCGGCGGCGAAGCGCGGCTCGGCCAGTTGCATGGTCGTGCCGGGCAACTGCTTGGCCACGTGCATCGCGGCATTGGCCGCGCGCAGCAGGGCCTCGGGTTCGGTGCCGGTGTCGGGGTAGCAGGCCGCACCCATCGAGACGTCGATGAAGAAGCGGTGCCCCGGCAGCTCAAGCGGCTGAGCCAGCAGCGCCCGCATGTGGTCGGCGACGCAGCGCACGCCCTCGTCGGTGCGGCCGGGCACGATCAGCGCGAACTCGTCCTCGCCCAGGTGCAGCAGCTCGGTGCCCGGGTGGAGGGCCCCCTTCATCACCGCGGCCAGGGCCTTCAGCACCTCGTCTCCCACCGCCGCGCCGTGGGCCTGGTTGAACAGGTTGAAGCGGTCGATGTCGACCAGGGTGAGCGAGAAGCCGCCCTCAGGCGGCGTGGTGCACAGCTCGCGCAAGCGCGTGAACATCGCGCTGCGGTTGGGCAGGCCCGTCAGCTCGTCGTGCGTGGCCTGGTGCAGCAGGGCCTGCATGGCGTCGTGGCGTTCGGTCTCGTCGGAGATGACCTCCTGCACCGCAGGCAGGCCTTCCCATTCGGTGCGCCAGGCGGTGAAGCGCAGGAACAGCGGCTTGCCGTCCAGCCGGGTGCGCCGGCCTTCCCAGGACTCGACCTCGGACTCGCCCAGGCGCAAGCGACGCAGGCGGGCGATGGCGTCCTCGCGATCCTCGGCCGTCATCAGCTCGGGCCAGCGGCCGTGCAGCTCGGACGTGTGCTGCAGGCCGTACAGGCGCTGCAGCGCCGGGTTGGCGTACTTCACCTCGGCGTCCTGGAAGATGACCACGCCCTGCTGCGAGTGCTCGATCAGCTGGACGAAGCGGCCCTGCAGCCGCTGCGCCGCCGCGGCCGAGCGGATCAGCGCGACCTGCAGCAGCGCCAGGCCCAGCGTCATGCGCAACAGCGAGGCCAGGGCCACCTGCAGGTCGAAGTAGTCCATGCCGCAGACCGGCACGATGAACTGCGCGGCACCGACGATCAACAGCAGGATGCCGATGAAGCGCTCCACCGGCCCGCGCGACCACAGCCACCAGCAGGCCAGCGCGCCGGCCAACACGTGGGCGGAAGCCGAGGCCGCCATCGAGACCTCGATCGGCTGCCCGAGGAAGAAGATCAGCCCCAGGCCCGACAGCGACAGCGCGACCGGCGCATGGCGGCGGAAGCTGGGCTCCAGCCCGGCCAGGCGGGCACTGCCGCACAGCATCAGGATCAGGTAGGCGAACAACATGCCGACAGCCGCGGCCAGCAGCACGGGGCGCAGCGGGCTGGTATAGAGCACGTGGCGCAGCAGGCCGTAGAGCACCGTCATGGCCACCAGCGCCAGGTAGCCCAGCCCGAAATCGCGCGTGAAGGACTGCACGCGATCCCGCTGCCAGGCCATCAGGAAGGCCACGCCGAGGATCGTGTTGACCGCGATGTTGAAGAGGAGCGCGTAGGACACTTAGGGCGTCAGCCGGAAGAAAGGCGCGTCAGCGTAGTGAGGGGCACCACGGTATCGGCAAGTGAAACGCCGGCTTGACGCTGGCGACAGGGGACGGCGTGCAGGAAAAGCACTGGTGCAGGCCCCGCATTTCAGGCGGCGGCGGCGGCGCCCGGTTGCACGGCCCGGCACAACGCACGGACCAGGTCCGTCTGGGTGATCACGCCCACCAGGCGCTGCTCGCCGTCGATGACGGGGATGTGGTGGTGGCCGGCGTCTGAGAACAGCGGGACGAGTTCGACGACCGCGCGATTCTCGCTGACCACTCGCACCTGGCGGGTCATGATCTGGCCTACGACCTCCGGCTTGTCCGAATGCGTGCGGTCCACCTTGCGCACGAAGGCGCGCAGGCGGTCGGCGAGGCCTTCGTGCAGGTCCAGGCTGGCGCCGCGCATGAAATCCGCCACGGTCACGATGCCCACCAGGCGGCGCACGCGGTCGACCACCGGCAGGGCCTTGATGCGATGGGTGCGCATCAGCGTCCAGGCCTCGGACAGCGAGGTGCCGAACTCCACGGCGACCGGGTGGCGCGACATGATCTCGCCGCAGCTCAGCTCGCCGAACTGCCGGCGATAGGCCGCCTGCTCGGCGCCTGCCAGCAGGTCCTCCAGGTCGTCGCGGCTGACGTCGAGCACCTGGTTGTAGTGCGCCAGGGCGGCGTCCAGGTCTGCCGAGGTGAAGCGGCTGCCGCGGCCCACCTCGTCCGAGGGCGCCGGCGGCGCCAGCTGGGCGTGCGGATAGCGACGCCCGCACAAGCTGTTGTAGAGCACGCCGGCCGCCACCAGCAGCACCGAGTTCACCAGCACCGGGAAGAGCGCGAACTTCGGGCTGGCCACCTGCCCCAGCACCGCGAACAGCGCCGCCGCGCCGCCCGGCGGATGCAGGCAGCGCAGCGCGAACATCACGCCGATAGCCAGCGCCACCGCGACGGCCGCGGCCGCCACGGGATCGGGTATGGCCAGCACGCAGGCCACGCCCACCAGCGTGGACAGCGTGTTGCCACCCACCACCGACCAGGGCTGGGCCAGCGGGCTGGCCGGCACCGCGAACACCAGCACGGCGCTGGCGCCCAGCGGCGCCACCAGCCAGGCGGGCCAGCCGCCCAGGCCGGCCGCCCAGCGGCTGACGGCCGCGGCGAAGAGGATGCCGATGCCCGCGCCGAGCACCGAGCGCAGGCGCTCGCGGGCGTCCACGCGCACCGGCGCGGGCCAGAAGGCGCGCAGCCAGCGGCGCAGGCCTTGCAGGCCGGGATGGGTTGCGGCCATGACCCGCAGGGGATGCTCGACCATGTGTGTCTCGTCCTCGGATCGTGTCTTGTCGGCTCAGGCGGCGCGCGCCTGCGGCGGCAGGCACGCAGCCTGCAGCAGGGCGTCGATCGCACGCGAGTCGTGCAAGGTGCGCACCTCGCCGTAGAGCTGCTCGGCCTGGGGGAAATGTCGGCGCAGGTAGTTCAGCCACTGCTTGAGGCGGCCGGCGCGCTGGCGCGCCTCGAAGTGGCGGCCGACGATTTCCCAGAAGGCCGGCAGCAGCGCCTGCACCTGCATCCAGCCCAGGTCGCCGTGCCGCTGCCCCGCGTCGTGCGCGGCGATGGCCAGCGCCAGGCCGGGCCAGGCCACCGCGCCGCGGCCCAGCATCAGGTCCGTGCAGCCGGAGACCTCGCGGCAGCGCAGGGCGTCGGCCACGCTCCAGATCTCGCCGTTGGCCACCACCGGCACGCGCACGGCCTCGCGCACCTCGGCGATCCGCTCCCAGTGCGCCGGCGGGCGGTAGCCGTCGAGCTTGGTGCGTGCGTGCACGACCAGCTCGCCCGCGCCGCCGCACACCATGGCCTGCGCGCACTCCACGGCGCGCGAGGCGTCGGACACGCCCAGCCGCATCTTGGCCGACACCGGCATCGCCGCCGGCACCGCGCGGCGCACCGCGGCGACGATGCGCGCGATGGTCTCGGGCTCGTCCAGCAGGGCCGCGCCGCCGCCGTGGCGGTTGACCACCTTGGCCGGGCAGCCGAAGTTCAGGTCGATGCCTGCCGGCCCGAGCGACGCCAGCCGCGCCGCGTTCTCGGCCAGGCAGGACGGGTCGGAGCCCAGCAGCTGGGCGCGCACCGGCACGCCGGCCGGCGTGCGGCTGGCGTGGGAAAGCTCGGGCACGATGCGGCGGAAGACGGACTCCGGCAGCAGCGTGCCGCTGACGCGGATGAACTCGCTGACGCAGCGGTCGATGCCGCCGGCGCGCGTGAGGATGTCGCGCAGCGTGAAGTCGAGCAGCCCTTCCATGGGGGCGAGCAGGATGGCCATCGGGCGGGAAATCGGGAGTGGACGCCGAGTCTAGGGTGACCCGCAGTCACGGGACTGCCGTCCTACGTGTCTGCAGCGACACAAAGCGGAAGAAAGCGCGCAACGGCCCGGCCGGAGCATGCGCGGTGTCGCCCGTGATGCGGACCGCGGGCGGCCCACAGATCCACGCACCGCCCGAGCTCCTGCATGATGAAGAACATCGCATTCGCCGCCATCGTCGTCCTCAACGCCTACTTCGCCAGCCTCAGCATCGCCGACGCGGCCGACAGCGGCGCCTCGGCCCCGTCCGGCCAGCCGCCCGCCCCGCCCGAGGCCGTCGCCGCCTGCCAGGGCCAGGCGGCCGGCACCACGGTGAGCTTCACCGGCCGCCGTGGCGACACCCTGACAGGCACCTGCGAGACCCTGAACGGCGTGCTGGCCGCGCGCCCCAACTTCGGCGGCGGCAAGCCCCCGTCACGCCACTGAGTTTCGACGCTCCTGCCCGCACCGCAGGCTGCTGGACGCGCGAAGCGGGCCCCGACAGCGCCTGTTCACCGCTCCCGCCGGCATCACCGACTGGTGGAGGCGGCAGGGCCGGCGCCGGGCCGCCCCAAGCCGGCCCCGTTCCCATGGGGGACCGGGCCACGTACTCGTGGACCGAGGGGCTCACAGTTCACCGCTCCCGCCAGCATCACCGACTGGTGGAGACGGCAGGGGCCGAGCGCCGGGCCGCCCCAAGCCGGCCCCCGTCCCCACGGGGGACCGGTCCACGTACTCGTGGACCGAGGGGC
>SCTQ01000431.1 GCA_004322345.1 Aquabacterium sp.
AAGGCCAGTGCGCGCTGGTAGAGCTCGTTGCGCGGCCGTCCGCTGAGCTTCGTCGCCAGGGCGACGGCATGCTTGAGCGGCAACTCTTCGAGCAGCACGGCCAGCAGGTGGTCGGATTGCGGATCCGCGCCCTCTTGCGGCTCCTGCCGCGTCTCGGGATGCAGCACCAGCACGAACTCGCCGCGCAGGCGGTTGGCATCCGCCGCGAGCCAGGCGGACAGCTCCCCGGCAGGCATCTGCTCGATGGTCTCGAACTGCTTGGTCAGCTCGCGGCACACGGCCAGCGGGCGTTGCGGGCACAGCCGGCCCAGTTCCTCGGCCAGGGACTGCACGCGATGCGGGGACTCGAAGAGCACCACCGGCTGCGGCTGGGCCAGCCAGCGCTGCAGCGCCTCGCGCCTGGCCTCGCCCTTGGGTGGCGGGAAACCGGCGAAGAGGTAGCCGGTGGCATCCACCACGCCGGCCACGCTGACGGCGGCGGACACCGCGCTGGCGCCGGGGACCGGCACCACGGCATGGCCGGCCTCGCGCACGGCGCGCACCAGGCGCGCGCCGGGGTCGCTCACGCCAGGCGTACCTGCATCGCTGACGAAGGCGATGCGCTCGCCCGCCTCCAGCGCCCGCACCACCTGTTGCGCCGCCTCGGCCTCGTTGTGCTCGTGAGCCGCGAGGAAGGGCTTGCTCAGCCCCAGGTGCTGCATCAGCCGCGCGGTCACGCGCGTGTCCTCGCAGGCCACGCGGTCGGCGATGGCCAGCAGGTGCACGGCGCGCAGGCTGAAGTCGGCCAGATTGCCGATGGGCGTGGCGACAAGGTAGAGCGCCCCTTTGGGATACTGCTGGCCGCCTGCCGCCTGCTCGGCAGCACGGAGAACGATGGAGGAATCGAAGGTCACGACGCGCGTCCTGGGGCAAAACGCCGAGGATAGGGCCCTGGCGCTGCTGGCGTCGCGCGGGCTGCGCCTGGTCGAGCGCAATTTCAGCGTCGCCCGCGGCCCGCGCGCGCGCGGCGGCGAGATCGACCTCGTCATGCTGGAGCGCGACGGCACGCTGGTCTTCGTCGAGGTGCGTTCGCGATCCGGGCGCGGCCATGGCGGCGCGGCCGCCAGCGTCTCTCCGGCCAAGCAGCGGGCCTGCGTCTTCGCCGCCCAGCATTTCCTGCAGCGCTACGCCAGCCCGCCGCCCTGCCGCTTCGACGTCGTCGCGGTCGACGGCGACCGCATCGAGTGGCTGCGCGCCGCCTTCGACGCCTCCTGAGGCGCGCCCGCACGCGCGCGGAACTTCACGCCTGCGGCAGCCTCCCTTGGAGCGTCGCTTATCATCGTTCGCATGCTGGAAGCCCGCGTCCAACAACAGTTCTTCGACTCCGCCGACTCCCTGAACCAGTCGGCCGAAGGGGTCGGCCGCGCGATCGGCCAGGCCGTCGAAGCCGTCGTCGGCTGCCTGACAGCGGGCGGCAAGCTCGTCGTCTGCGCCCAGGACGGCGCGTCCGCATTGGGCGAGCACGTCACCGCGCTGTTCGTCGGCCGCTTCGAGCGCGTGCGCCCGCCGCTGCCCGCGCTGGCGCTGAGCAGCCGCCTGGACTGGCCCGGCGCCGCGGTGCACGACGCCGATCCCGCCTCGCCGCTGGTGCAGCAGATCCAGGCGCTGTGCAACCCGGGCGACATCCTGCTGACGCTGTCGCTGGGCCACGATGCGCCCGCCCTGCACGCGGCCGTGCGCAATGCGCAGGACAAGGACATGACCATCGTCGCGTTCAACGCGGCAGGCGACGTGGGGATCCGCGGCCTGCTGCGCGAGACCGACGTCTCGGTGCTGATGCCGGTACAGCGCGTGGCGCGTGTGCTGGAACTGCACCTGCTCGCGCTGCACTGCCTGTGCGACGCCATCGACACCCAACTGCTCGGAGAACAGGACCTCGCATGACCCGACCGCCGTACCGCCTCGCCCTCACCACCTCCCCGGCCGCCCGGGCCCTGGCCGCCACGCTGGCGATCGCGGCCGCGGCCTCGGCGCTGACGGCCTGCGCGCCCCTGGTGATCGGCGGAGCGGTCGGCGGCGCGCTGGTGGCCACCGATCGCCGCACCTCCGGCACGCAGCTGGAGGACAAGACCATCCAGCTCAAGGCCGGCAACCGCATCCGAGACGCCCTGGGCGAACGCGGCCACACCAACGCCAACAGCTACAACCGCGTGGTCCTGCTGACCGGCGAGGTGCCGACCGAGGCCGACCGCTCCGCGGTGGAGGCCGCCGTGGCCGGCATAGAGAACGTGCGCTCCGTCGTCAACGAGCTGGCCGTGATGGGCAACACCTCGCTGACCGCACGCTCCAGCGACGTGATCATCGAAGGCAAGATCCGCGCGACCTACGTCGACGCCCGCGACGTGATGTCCAACGCGTACAAGATCGTCGTCGAGCGCGGCGTGGTGTACCTGATGGGTCGCGTCACCGAACGCGAGGCCGAGCGAGCCGTGGAGCTGGCGCGCAGCGTCAGCGGCGTGGCCAAGGTCGTGCGCGTGTTCGAGATCATCAGCGAGGAAGAACTCGCCCGCCTGACGCCCAAGCCGGCGACCGCGGCCAGCGGCGCGGCCTCCTCCGGCAAGTAAGGCCGCTCAGCCGCGCAGCAGCCGGATCAGGCTGGAGGTATCCAGCCGGCCGTCGCCGCGCGTCTGCAGCTGGGCGTAGAACTGGTCGATCAGCGCGGTGGCGGGCAGGCGCGCGCCGTTGCGACGCGCCTCGGCCAGGCACAGGCCCAGGTCCTTGCGCATCCAGTCCACCGCGAAGCCGAAGTCGAAGCGGCCGTCCAGCATGGTCGGGCCGCGGTTCTCCATCTGCCAGCTCTGCGCTGCGCCCTTGCTGATCACGCCCAGCACGGCCTCCATGTCCAGGCCGGCGTGCTCGCCGAAGGCCAGGGCTTCCGACAGGCCCTGCAGCAGGCCGGCGACACAGATCTGGTTGACCATCTTCGCCAGTTGGCCGCTGCCGGCCGTGCCCAGCAGCGTGACCGCGCGGGCATAGGCCGAGATCACCGGCTGCGCCCGCTCGAAAGCCGTGCGCTCGCCGCCGCACATCACCGTCAGCACGCCGTTGAGCGCCCCGAGGTTGCCACCCGAGACCGGCGCGTCGATGAAGTGCAGGCCGCGGGCCTTCGCCTCGGCGGCGAGCTCGCGCGCCACCTCGGCCGAGGTGGTCGTGTGGTCGACGAAGACGCTGCCCGGCTCCATGTTGGCGAACGCACCCTCCTCCCCCAGCGTGACGCTGCGCAGGTCGTCGTCGTTGCCGACGCAGGAGAAGACGAACTCGCTGCCGGCCGCTGCCTGGAAAGGGCTCGCGCAGACCGTGCCGTCGGTCGCGTTGGCCCAGGCCACCGCGCGCTCGCGGCCACGGTTGTAGGCACGCACCTCGTGGCCGGCCCGCAGCAGGTGCGCGGCCATCGGGCCGCCCATGGTGCCCAGGCCGATGAAGGCGACACGGCGGGCTTCGGTGACGGGGTAGGTCTTGTCGGGCAGCTGCATGGCGACGATGGCGTAGGCAGAAAAAGAAATCCGGCGCCAGGGCGCCGGATGGTCGGGGTGAGGCAGCCGCGATCCTACGCGGCCCGGAGGCGGGCCATCAGACGATGGTCAGGTGCTCGGTGCCTGCCGCCAGGTCGGTGCTGCGCGCGCGGCGGCTGTTGAGCTTGATCTGCAGGCGCAGGTCGTTGACCGAGTCGGCGTTGCGCAGTGCGTCCTCGTAGGTCACGTAGTTGCCTTCGTAGAGATCGAACAGCGCCTGGTCGAAGGTCTGCATGCCCAGCTCGCGGCTCTTCTTCATGATCTCCTTGATCTCGCCGACTTCGCCCTTGAAGATCAGGTCGGAGATCAGCGGCGTGTTCAGCAGGATCTCCACCGCGGCCACGCGGCCCTTGCCCTCCTGGCGCGGCAGCAGGCGCTGCGACACCAGCGAGCGCAGGTTCAGCGACAGGTCCATCAGCAGCTGGGCGCGGCGCTCCTCGGGGAAGAAGTTGATGATGCGGTCCAGGGCCTGGTTGGCGCTGTTGGCGTGCAGCGTGGCCAGGCACAGGTGGCCGGTCTCGGAGAAGGCGACCGCATGCTCCATGGTCTCGCGGTCGCGGATCTCGCCCATCAGGATCACGTCGGGCGCCTGGCGCAGCGTGTTCTTCAGTGCCAGGTCCCAGCCGTCGGTGTCGATGCCGACCTCGCGCTGCGTGATGATGCAGTTCTTGTGCGGGTGGACGAACTCCACCGGGTCCTCGATCGTGATGATGTGGCCGTGGGAGTTCTCGTTGCGGTAGTCCACCATCGCCGCCAGCGTGGTCGACTTGCCCGAGCCGGTGGCGCCCACCAGGATCACCAGGCCGCGCTTGGTGCTGACCACTTCCTTGAGGATCTGCGGCAGCCCCATGGTGTCGATGTTGGGCAGTTGCTGGGGAATCACCCGCAGCACGAGGCCGATGTTGCCCTGCTGCACGAAGGCGTTGACGCGGAAGCGCCCGATGCCGGCAGGCGCGATCGCAAAGTTGCACTCCTTGGTCTTCTCGAACTCGGCCGCCTGCTTGTCGTTCATGATGGCCCGTGCCAGCGCGATGGTGTGCTGGCCGGACAGGGGCTGCGGCGAGACCTTGGTGACCTTGCCGTCCACCTTGATCGCGGGCGGGAAGTCCGCAGTCAGGAACAGGTCGGAGCCGCCGCGCGTGATCATCAGGCGCAGCAGGTCGTTGATGAATTTCGATGCCTGGTCGCGTTCCATCTTCTCGCTTCCTCGCTGGGCCGCTTGCGCGGCGTATTGATACGGATCCGGTCGTCCCCGCTCAGGTCGCCGACAGCAGCGCGCTGAGCCGCGCGCTGACCTGCCGCATGCGCAGCGACAGGCGCCGGGCCATCGAGGCCATCAGCGCCATGCCCAGGCGCGGGTCGTTGCGCATCATCGCATCGAGCTGCTGCATGCCGACGATCGCCAGCGTACTGCGGGACAGGGTGGTGCAGGCGGAAAAACGCGCGCCGGCATCCAGCAAGGAGAGTTCGCCCAGCACGTCGCCCTCGCGCGCCTCGGACAGCCGCGCGCGGCCGCCCCAGGGGTGGATGCGGTCCACCGCGAGCAGGCCGTCGAGCACGATGACGGCGAAGTCGCCCGGCTCGTCCTGGGCGATGACCTCGCGCCCGGTGGGCACGACGACGAACTCGAGGTATTCGGCCAACCGCGCCCGCTCGCGCTCGTCCAGCCGGGCCATGTAGCGGTCGTGGCCCCAGGCGCGCAGCAGCAGGTTGAGCGCCAGCTCGTGGTCCACGGCCTCGGCGCTGACCAGCCGCGAGCGCGCGGCCGAGGCCGCTATCGGCGACGACGGCTCGGGCCGTTCCATGAACATGGTGGCGAAATAGCCGGAGTCGTCCGGCGTGGTGCCTGGAGCGCTGGCCGGGCTGCCGCCCAGGAATCGATCGATCAACTTCTTCACGGTCGGCAGGGCCCGGGAAAGGTGGGAATGGGATGGAGTGTGCCGGAGGCGGTGTACCGCAGCCGCCCCGGGCTCAACCCGGGAAGTTCTCGGGGAACTTGGCCTTGGCACGCGCCTCGGCCGGAGAGATCACGTTGCGCTTGACCAGTTCGGTGAGGTTCTGGTCCAGCGTCTGCATGCCCTGGCCCTGGCCGGTCTGGATGGCCGAGTACATCTGGGCGATCTTGTTCTCGCGGATCAGGTTGCGGATGGCCGAGGTGCCGATCATGATCTCGTGCGCCGCCACGCGGCCGTTGCCGTCCTTGGTCTTGCACAGCGTCTGCGAGATCACGGCCTGCAGCGACTCCGACAGCATCGCGCGCACCATGTCCTTCTCGGCCGCCGGGAACACGTCGACCACGCGGTCGATGGTCTTGGCGGCGCTGGAGGTGTGCAGGGTGCCGAAGACCAGGTGGCCCGTTTCCGCGGCGGTCAGCGCCAGGCGGATGGTCTCCAGGTCACGCATTTCGCCCACGAGGATGCAATCCGGGTCCTCGCGCAGCGCCGAGCGCAGCGCGTTGGCGAAGCTCATCGTGTGCGGCCCGACCTCGCGCTGGTTGATCAGGCACTTCTTGGCCTCGTGCACGAACTCGATCGGGTCCTCCACCGTCAGGATGTGGCCGTACTCGGTCTCGTTGAGGTGGTTGACCATGCCCGCCAGCGTGGTGGACTTGCCCGAACCCGTGGGGCCGGTCACCAGCACCATGCCGCGCGGCTTGAGCGCCAGGTCGCCGAAGACCTTGGGCGCGTTGAGCTGCTCCAGCGTGAGGATCTTCGACGGGATGGTCCGGAACACCGCGCCGGCGCCGCGGTTCTGGTTGAAGGCGTTGACGCGGAAGCGCGCCAGGCCCTGGATCTCGAACGAGAAGTCGCACTCCAGCGTCTCTTCGTACACCTTGCGCTGGGTGTCGTTCATGATGTCGTAGACCATGTCGTGGACCTGCTTGTGGTCCATCGGGTCGACGTTGATGCGTCGCACGTCGCCGTGCACCCGGATCATCGGCGGCAGGCCTGCGGAGAGGTGCAGGTCGGATGCCTTGTTCTTGACCGAAAACGCCAGCAGTTGGGTGATGTCCATGGGCAGGTGGGGAGTGGCCTCAGAAGCCCGCTGCGGCCGAAGGCGCGCGCGCGGTTGAACAGGCTCGCACGGATGCGCAGGCGAGCCGACGGAAATACTGTGGAATAAGCGGCGGGAATCGCACGGCCGGAGGGGTCACCGTTGCACGCAGCCCAAGCTGTGCAATGTCCCCTGAGGGAGACCCTGAACGCAGGCCATGCGGGGATGTGGGTGGCGCGGTTAAGCTCGAACGATTATGGCGACGATCGCTTTGAACATACAACAGGTGCAAAGCCGTATCGCCCGGGCCTGCGCAGACGTGCAACGCGATGTCACCGGCGTGCGCTTGTTGGCGGTCAGCAAGACCTTCGGGCCCGACGCGGTGCGCGCGGCGCACGCCTGCGGCCTGGCCGCCTTCGGCGAGAACTACCTGCAGGAAG
>SCTQ01000432.1 GCA_004322345.1 Aquabacterium sp.
CCTTCGCCGACACCGAGCTGGATGGGCTGCTCCGCCGCGTCGCCGTCTCCAACCAGAACGTGGCCGCCGCCGTGGCCGCCTACGCGCAGGCGCGCGCCTTGCCGCCGCTGCGCGTCAGGCCGGCGCCCAGGCTCACGCTGGGGTACCAGCCGGCCCGCTGCTCGGCCAGCGTGGCGCGCGCCTGCGCGTAGGCGGCCACGGCGGCGGCCACGTTCTGGTTGGAGACGGCGACGCGGCGGAGCAGCCCATCCAGCTCGGTGTCGGCGAAGGGCGCCCACCAGTCGCGGCGATCGGTGTGGTCGGCCGGCGCGGCGGGCACCCAGCCGGCGGCGGGTGCGGCTTCCTTCCAGGCGGCGGGCGTGTCGACGGACGGGCGCTCGTAGACCGGCGCGACGCTGCAGGCCGACAGCAGGGCGGCCGCGCCCAGCGCGAGCAGCACGGGGCGCAGCCTCCGGGCGGCGAGGGAAGCGGGAGTGGATGTCTTCATGTCGGTTCTTCTCTATGCAGGCAGCGCATCGTCTTCGTCGTGGCCTGCCCTGCTGAGATGGCGCTCGTCCTTGCCGCGCCGGCGCAGGCGGTCCATCAGCACGTAGACCACCGGTGTCGTCAGCAGCGTCAGCAGCTGGCTGGCAATCAGCCCGCCGATGATCGCGATGCCCAGCGGCTGGCGCAGCTCGGAGCCTTCGCCGAAGCCGATGGCCAGCGGCAGCGCGCCCAGCGCGGCCGCCAGCGTGGTCATCAGGATGGGGCGGAAGCGCAGCAGGCAGGCCTCGCGAACGGCAGCCACCGGGTCCAGGCCGCGCGAGCGTTCGGCCTCCAGCGCGAAGTCGATGATCAGGATCGCGTTCTTCTTGACGATGCCGATCAGCAGGAACACGCCGATCAGCGCGATCAGCGAGAACTCCATGCGGAACATCAGCAGCGCCAGCACCGCGCCCACGCCGGCCGAGGGCAGGGTGGACAGCACGGTGACCGGGTGGATCAGGCTCTCGTAGAGGATGCCCAGCACGATGTAGATGACGACGATGGCCGCCACGATCAGCAGCGACTGCGAGCCCTGGCTCTGCTGGAAGCTGCGCGCCGTGCCCTGGAAGCTGCCACGCACCCTGGTCGGCATGCCGATCTCGGTCTCGGCCTGCTTGATGATCTTCTCCACCTGGCCCAGGGACACGCCTTGCGCCAGGTTGAAGGAGATGGTGGTCGCCAGGTCGATGTCCTGGTGGTTGACCGAGGTGGCCGTCGCACGCTCCTTCACGCGGGCCACCGCCGACAGCGGCACCATCACGCTGGACGCGGTGCTCAGCGACGAGCCGGTGGAGGCGTCCTTCAGCCCGGGGTTGGCCGAGGTGCCGGTGGTGCTGGCGCTGGTGGTGGCCGCGACATAGACGTCGTCCAGCGCGGTGGGGCCCTGCATGTCGCGCTGGGCCCAGCCCATCACCACCTTGTACTGGTTCAGCTCGCTGTAGATCGTGGCGACCTGGCGCTGGCCGAAGGCGTCGTACAGCGCGTTGTCGATGGACTTGGCGTTCAGCCCCAGGCGCGCGGCGCTGTCGCGGTCGACCTCGATCCAGGTCTCCACGCCGTTCTCCACCAGGTCGGTGTCGATGTCGGTCAGCGCGCTCTCCTGCTTCAGCGCGTCGGCCAGCTTGGCCGTCCAGGTGCGCAGGTCCTCCAGGCTGTCGCTCTTGAGCGTGTACTGGTAGCCGGAGTTGGATGCGCGCCCGCCCATGCGCAGGTCCTGCACGGGGGTGAGGAAGACCTGCAGGCCGGTGACCTGGGCCAGCCTGGGCCGCAGGCGCGCGATCACGGCCTGGCCGCTTTCGGTGCGCTGGCCCAGCGGCTTGAGGTTGACGAAGAGGAAGCCGCCGCCCGAGCGGGCGCCGCCGACGAAGCCCACGGCGGTGTCCACCGCGGGGTCCCCGTGGATGATGTCGATCACCTGCCTGAGCTTGCCGGCCATGGCCTGCGACGAGATGCTCTGGTCGGCGCGCAGGCCGCCGTTGAGCTGGCCGGTGTCCTGCTGCGGGAAGAAGCCCTTGGGTGCGGCGGCGTAGAGCCAGACGCTCAGCCCCATCACCGCCAGCAGGATGATCATCACCAGCGCCTTGCTGGCCAGCGCCCAGTCCAGGCTGCGGGCGTAGACGCGCAACACGGCATCGAAGCCGGCCTCCGCCGAGCGCGCCAGCCGGCCCGGCGGCTTCGAGGATGCGGCGGCGGCATGGCGCGGCTTGAGCAGCCAGGCGCACATCATCGGCGTGGTGGTCAGCGAGATCACCAGCGAGATCATCACCGCCGCCGACAGCGTGACCGCGAACTCGCGGAACAGCCGGCCCACCTGGCCGCCCATGAAGAGCAGCGGGATGAAGACGGCCACCAGCGAGATGCTGATGGACAGCACGGTGAAGCCCACCTCGCGCGCGCCCAGCAGCGCCGCCTGCATGCGGTCCATGCCGGCCTCGATGTGGCGGGCGGTGTTCTCCAGCACGACGATGGCGTCGTCGACGACGAAGCCGGTGGCCACCGTCAGCGCCATCAGGCTCAGGTTGTTGAGGCTGAAGCCCAGGAAGTACATGACGCCGAAGGTGCCCAGCAGCGAGACCACGGTGGCCACCGCCGGCACGATGGTGGCGCGCACATTGCGCAGGAACACGCCGACGACCAGCACCACCAGCGCGATGGAGATCACCAGCGTGGCCTCGATCTCGCGCAGCGAGGAGCGGATGGAATGCGTGCTGTCCGAGGCCACCTGCAAGGTGATGTCCTGCGGCAGCTGGGCCTGCAGCTCGGGCATCAGCGCACGCACTCTGTCCACCGTCTCGATCACGTTGGCGCCGGGCTGGCGCGTGACCAGCACGTTGACCGAGGGCACGCCGTTGAACAGGCCCAGGGTGCGCGTGTTCTCCACGCCGTCGGTGACCTCGGCGATGTCGGACAGCCGCACCGGCGCGCCATCGCGCCAGGCCACGACCAGGCGGCCGTATTCCTTGGCCGCGCGCGCGGGGGTGTGGGTGTAGATCTGCAGCCGCCGGCCATCGCCCTCGATGGCGCCCTTGGGCCGGTTGGCGCTGGCCGCCTGGATGGCCGCGCGCACGTCCTCGCTGCTGATGCCCCACTTGTGCAGCGCATAGGGGATGAGGTCCACCCGCACGGCCGGCAGCGAGCCGCCGCCGATCTCCACGTCGCCCACGCCTTCGACCTGCGACAGCTTCTGGCTGACGATGTTGGACACCGCGTCGTAGATCTGGCCCGGCGTGCGGGTCTTGGAGGTGAGCGCCAGGATGATGACCGGCGCGTCGGCCGGGTTCATCTTGCGGTAGGTGGGGTTGCTGCGCAGCGTGGCGGGCAGGTCCACGCGCGTGGCGTTGATGGCGGCCTGCACCTCGCGTGCGGCACCGTCGATGTTGCGGTCGAGGTCGAACTGCAGGGTGATGCGGCTGGAGCCCGTCGAGCTCTGAGACGTCATCTCGGTCACGCCGGCGATGGTGCCCAGCCTGCGCTCCAGCGGGGTGGCGACGCTGGTGGCCATGGTCTGCGGGCTGGCGCCGGGGAGGCTGGCGGTGACGCTGATGGTCGGGAAGTCGACCTGGGGCAGGGGGGCCACCGGGAGCACGAAGAAGGCTGCGATGCCGGATAGCGCCACTCCGATCGTCAGGAGGATCGTGGCGATGGGTCTGGTGACGAAGGGGCGGGATAGGTTCATGCCTGCTCCCTTTTTTCGTCTTGCCTTTGTCCCGTTCTGCTCGGTGCGCTGCGCCGGGAATTCGCCCCGGCATGGCGACCTTCTTTCTTTGCTTGTGCAAAGAAAGAAGGCAAAGAAAGCACACCCCGACGTCCTCGCCGGCCGTCGTCACGGCCGGTGCCCTGCGGTGCTCGGACTTTGGGTCGGGGGTCGAACTCGCTGCGGTTGCTACGCAACCTCCGCTCAGACACACGCCCCCCAGTCAGATCACGAAGCGCGCTGCGCGCGCGACCCAAAGTCCTGTGCTCCTCGGCGAGGCCAACGGGGCCCCATCTAGGCCCCGTTTCGTGAAGGACAACGGGCACTGCGTGCCCTCGCCGAGCCGGTGCGGACCTTGGTGCGGTGAAGTCGGCTGAAGAACCTTTTGACGGTGCCAGCTCTGCGAGGACGCATCGCGTCCGTCGTCCCTCACGAAACGAGGCTCCCCGGGGTCCCCGTCGGCCTCGCCGAGGAGCGCAGGGCTTCGGGGTGCGCGCGCAGCGCGCTTCGTGGACTGACCGGGTGGCCTCTGTCTGACCGCAGCGGCCAACGGCCGCGGAGGGAGTTGGGA
>SCTQ01000433.1 GCA_004322345.1 Aquabacterium sp.
CTGCGCTGGGCCAGGTTGCGCACTTCCGATGCGACGACCGCGAAGCCGCGGCCCTGCTCGCCGGCACGCGCGGCTTCCACCGCGGCGTTCAGCGCCAGGATGTTGGTCTGGAAGGCGATGTTGTCGATGACGCCGATGATGTCGGCGATCTTGCGCGAGGACTCGGTGATCTGCTCCATGTTGGAGACCACCTCGCCCACCACCTGGCCGCCGTGTTCGGCGCGCTGGCTGGCGCTGACGGCCAGTTCGGCGGCACCGCGCGCGGCCTGGGCGGATTCGTTGACGGTCTGGTTCAGTTGCTCCATCGACGAGGTCGTCTGCTGCAGGTTGGCCGCGGCCTGCTCGGTGCGGGCCGACAGGTCCTGGTTGCCGGCGGCGATCTCGGTGCTGGCCACGAGCATGTCGGAGCTGGAGTGGCGCACCTCGTCGACCATCGAGCGCAGGCTGGTCTGCATCTGCTGCATGGCCTCCAGCAGGTGGGCCGCCTCGTCGCGGCCATCGACCACGATGTCCTTGGACAGGTCGCCGCTGGCGATCGCGGCGGCGACGCGCTCGGCGTGGCGCAGGGGCCGCATGATGGACAGCACGGTGGCGATCATCAGCGGCAGGAAGACGATGCCCGGGCTGAGCAGCAGCGCCCACAGCACGATGATGGAGCGCTGGATCTGCGCCTGCACGTCGTTGCGGCGCGTGTCGGCGGCGTCCTGCGCAGCCTTGCCCAGCGCGACGACGGCGTCGTGGGCCGCATCCATCTCCTGCTTGGCCGTGGCCACCTCGACCATCTGGGCCGCCTCGGCGGCCGAGGTGAGCGAGCCCCCTTCCAGCAGGTCCAGCACCGGCTTGAGCGTGGAGACGTAGGCCTGCACGTGCTTGTCGACGGCAGCCATCTGTTCCGCGGCCTTGGGCAGGTCGTCGATCTTGCCTCGCACGCCCTTGGTGACGTCCAGGGCCTGCTGCAGCGCCGCCTGCCAGCGCTTGTGGTGCTCGCCGATCGACACGGTGTCGCCCGCGTTGACCAGCATGTCCTTCTCGGATGCGCGCATCGTCAGCAGCGCGCTGTCCAGCCGGCCGAAGTCGGCCACCGCGGCAAAGTCGCGGCTGGCCAGGGCATCGAAGCCGGAGCGCAGCCGCAGCAAGTCGGTGGTGGTGCCCGCGCCGATGAGCAGGCCGATCACCACCACCAGGCCCATGCAGGCCAACAGGCGGGATCGGATGGAAAAATTGCGCAGCCACGTCATTACGTACTTCTCCTCGAGGGGCCCGCGTATGGTCCGTCACGCCGGCGAGGCTCGCGGGGGCACGCGCGCCGACCCATGGCAAATCGGCCTTCCCCGTGGGGACTTGATACGGACTGTCGGCGGCGCGGTGCCAGATATGCCGTAGTCCGCGAGGACCCGGACCGTGGCTTGAGCGGCATCAAACGCGGCCGCGGCACCGCGGCAGCATATGCAAGCGGGGTGGCCGCAAATGCCTCAGTACAAAGAGGGCTCGCCGGGTGGCCGCGTCTTGAATCGCTTGTGCACCCACAGGTACTGTGCCGGCATCTTGCGGATCTCGCCCTCGATCCAGCGGTTCATGTAGGCGGTGTCGGCCAGCGCGTCGTCGGTGGGGAAGCCGGGCAGCGGGTCCATGAAATGCACGCGCCAGCCGCGGCCCCAGGGCAGCATCTCGGCGATCACCGGCTGCACCACCATGTCCATCATCTTCGCCAGGCGCGAGGGCGCCAGCAGCGTGGCGGCCTCGACGCCGAAGAAGGGCACGAAGGCCGCGTCCTTCTCGCCGAAGTCCATGTCCGGCAGGTTGAAGAAGCCGCGGCCGTTGCGCACCGCGCGCAGCAGCGGCTTGACCGAGTCGCTGCGCGGGAAGATCTCGACGTCGCCGAAGCGCACGCGGCCGCGGCGCATCGCGGCGTCGAAGACCGGGTTGCTCTGGGCCTGGTAGATGGACGCCCCGGGGCGCTTCTGGAACAGCAGGATGGCCGCGCCGGCCACGTCCAGGCCCATGAAGTGCGGCGCCAGCCACATCACGGCGCGGTCCTTCAGGCGCTCGGCCAGCAGCAGGTCGCCGTCGACCTGGATCAGGCGCTTCAGGCGCCAGGCCGGCGCCCACCACAGCACCGCACGCTCGACCAGGCTGCGGCCCAGCCAGCCGAAGTGGGCCAGGGCGAGGCGCCGGCACTGCTCGGCCGTCAGCTCGGGCATGCACAGCTCGAGGTTGCGCAGGGCGATGTGGCGTCGCTCGCGCGCCAGGCGGAACAGCAGCCAGCCCAGGGCATGGCCCAGGCCGGACTGGAGGGGCAGCGGCAGCCAGTGCAGCAGCCACAGGAAGCCCAGCAGGATTCGGGTACCCATCAGGCCGCCTCGCCGGCCACGGCGGATGCCGGTTGGGGCTTGGGCTCCTTGTAGCGGTGGTAGCCCCACAGGTACTGCTCGGGGCGTTGCAGGATCAATGCTTCCATGGCTCGGTTGATGGCGGCCGCGGATTGTGCAGGATCGGCCTGCCCTTCCCCGCCCGGCACCAGCAGGTCCTGCAATTCGGCCGGCGGCGGCGTGACGTGCACGCGGAAGCCCCGACCCCAGGGCAGGCGCTCGCCCCAGATCAGCAGCACCTGGGCGCCCGTCTGCTGCGCCAGGCGCGCGGCCAGCGTCATGGTGTAGGCGGGGCGGCCGAAGAACGGCGCCCATTCGCCCTGGCCTTGCGGTGGCACCTGGTCGGGCAGCAGGCCGATGGACTCGCCCTTGCGCAGCGCGCGGATCATCTGGCGCACGCCGGCCAGCGTGGTGGGCACGGCGTGCATGCCCGGGCGGTCGCGCGAGCCTTCCATCCACTGCCGCAGCCAGGCCTTGCGCGCGGGGCGGTAGAGCACGGTCAGCGGCATGCGGTCGCCGAAGCGTTCGGCCAGGGCCTGCGCGGTGACCTCGAAGCAGCCGAGATGGGGCGTCAGGTAGAGCACCCCGCGGCCGGCGCGGATGGCGGCCTCCACGTGCTCGGTGCCGGTCCAGCTCAGCCGCCCGCCCAGCAATTCGCCGCGGGGACGCAGCCACAGCACCGGCAGCTCGGCGGCCATCTTGCCGGCCTGGGCCACCGCGGCGCGCACCCCCGCCGCCGGAACGCCGGCCGCCCGCGCGTTGGCCTTCAGCCGGGTACGGTAGGTGGGCGACAGGGCATAGGTCAGCCAGCCGAGCGCAACCCCTAGTCCATGCAAGAGCCACAAAGGTGAGTGGGCCAGTGCACGCAGGAAGATGGACATGAATTTTGCTTGGACGCTTTGGCTACACTGCTAGCCATTCGCCGAGTTAATGGAACAACTTGCGGGGCGAAACGCAGCGGCCGGGGTGACCCGGCCGGCAGCGAGACAAATACCGCTAAAGCGTTCGCCGCTACCGAATGTCTCAAGAGGTCTGGCGACGAACCGCGAACCTTTTTGAACCGACAGGAGTGTAAAAGTGGCGAACGACTTCCTCTTCACGTCCGAATCCGTCTCCGAAGGACACCCCGACAAGGTGGCCGACCAGATCTCGGACGCCATCCTCGATGCGATCTTCACCCAGGACCCGGTCTCGCGCGTCGCGGCCGAGACCCTGACCAACACGGGCCTGGTCGTGCTGGCCGGTGAGATCACCACCAACGCGCACGTCGACTACATCCAGGTCGCGCGCGACACGATCAAGCGCATCGGCTACGACAACACCGAATACGGCATCGACTACAAGGGTTGCGCCGTCCTGGTGGCCTACGACAAGCAGTCCAACGACATCGCCCAGGGCGTGGACCGCGCGTCCGACGACTACCTGAACCTCGGTGCCGGCGACCAGGGCCTGATGTTCGGCTACGCCTGCGACGAGACGCCCGAGCTGATGCCCGCGCCGATCTACTACGCGCACCGCCTGGTCGAGCGCCAGGCCCAGCTGCGCAAGGACGGCCGCCTGCCCTTCCTGCGCCCCGACGCCAAGAGCCAGGTCACCCTGCGCTACGTCGACGGCAAGCCGCACAGCATCGACACCGTCGTGCTGTCCACCCAGCACAGCCCCGACCAGAGCGACGGCGCCAAGATGAAGCCCAGCTTCGTCGAGGCCGTCGTCGAGGAGATCATCAAGCCGGTGCTGCCCAAGGAATGGCTGAAGGAGACGCGCTACCTGGTGAACCCCACCGGCCGCTTCGTCATCGGCGGCCCGCAGGGCGACTGCGGCCTGACCGGCCGCAAGATCATCGTCGACACCTACGGCGGCGCCTGCCCGCACGGCGGCGGCGCCTTCTCCGGCAAGGATCCGACGAAGGTCGACCGCTCGGCCGCCTACGCGGCGCGCTACGTGGCCAAGAACATCGTGGCGGCCGGCATCGCGCGCCAGTGCCAGATCCAGGTGGCGTACGCCATCGGCGTGGCCAAGCCGATGAACATCACGGTCTACACCGAAGGCACGGGCAAGATCCCCGACGAGAAGATCGCCAAGCTGGTGGAAGAGCACTTCGACCTGCGTCCGAAGGGCATCATCCAGATGCTGGACCTGCTGCGGCCAATCTATTCGAAGACGGCGGCCTACGGCCACTTCGGGCGTGAGGATGCGGACTTCAGCTGGGAACGTACGGATAAGGCTGCAGCCCTCAAGGCTGCAGCCGGGCTGTAAGCCCGCCGCGCGTCAGCGCGGTTCCGTACGTGGGCGGCACGCATATCGCGAAGCGATGTGAGTGACGACCAGAAGATGGACCGCACAGCACCCATGCAAAGAGCGCCCCGCGGGGCGCTCTTTTCGTTTCAGGCCTGCAAGCACGGCATCAATGCCGCCCCTCCAGCCGGAACACGTTGACCACCGTCGCCAGGTGATCCGCCTGCTGCCGCAGGCTGGCGGCTGCCGCGGCGGACTGCTCCACCAGCGCCGCGTTCTGCTGCGTCATGTTGTCCAGGTTGGTCACGGCCTGGTTGACCTGGCCGATGCCGTCGCGCTGCTCCGCGGCCGAGGCGGTGATCTCGGACATGATGTCGTTGACGCGCTGGATGGCCGTCACGATCTCCTGCATCGACTGGCCGGCGTCGCCCACCAGCTTGGCGCCGGCGTCCACCTTCTCGGTCGAGTCGACGATCAGCGTCTTGATCTCCTTGGCCGCCTGCGCGCTGCGCTGGGCCAGGTTGCGCACTTCCGATGCGACGACCGCGAAGCCGCGGCCCTGCTCGCCGGCACGCGCGGCTTCCACCGCGGCGTTCAGCGCCAGGATG
>SCTQ01000434.1 GCA_004322345.1 Aquabacterium sp.
CGACGCCCGAGGACAACAATTCTTCGTAGCCGCTCTCGCGGATGACCTGGTGCACCAGCGAGAAGATCTCCTCCACCCGCGGCTCGATCACGCCGGCCAGCGCCTGGCGGCTGAGCATGCGCGGGGCACGGTCGCCCAGGCCGGGCACCTCCACCTGTTCGTTCGGGTCGGCCAGCAGCTGCTTGGCCACGCCGAAGTCCACCTTGATCTCCTCGGCGTCCTTGGTCGGCGTGCGCAGCGCCATCGCGATGTCGCTGGTGATCAGGTCGCCGGCGATGGGGATGACCGCGGTGTGGCGGATGGAGCCGTCGGTGTAGATCGCCACGTCCGTCGTGCCCGCGCCGATGTCCACCACCGCGACGCCCAGGTCCTTCTCGTCCTGCGTCAGCACGGCGGCGGCCGCAGCGCTCGGGTTGAGCGCGAGGTGTTCGACTTCCAGGCCGCAGCGGCGCACGCACTTGATGATGTTTTCCGCGGCGCTCTGCGCGCCGGTGACGATGTGGACCTTGACCTCCAGGCGCCCGCCGCTCATGCCGATGGGCTCCTTGACCTCATGCCCGTCGATGATGAATTCCTGCGGCTCGACCAGCAGCAGCCGCTGGTCGTTGGGGATGTTGATCGCCTTGGCCGTCTCCACAACGCGCGTGACGTCGATGGCGCTGACTTCCTTGTCGCGCACGATCACCATGCCGGTGGAGTTCTGGCCGCGGATGTGGCTGCCGGTGATCCCCGTGTAGACGCGGCCGATCTTGCAGTCGGCCATCATCTCGGCCTCCTTCAGGGCCTGCTGGATGGCCTGCACGGTGGCGTCGATGTTGACCACCACGCCGCGCTTGAGGCCGTGGCTGGACGCGACGCCCAGCCCCGCCAGGCGCAGGTCGCCGGACGGCAGCACCTCGGCCACCACCGCCATCACCTTGGCGGTGCCGATGTCGAGTCCGACGACGAGGTCCTTGTATTCCTTGGCCATGTTTCTTGGTTTCTGTCGATTCGCTGTGTTCGCTGCTGGTATGTGGACGGCGCGGCTCAGCGCCTGCGCGGCTGCGGGGCGGACGCGGCGACCGTGCCGACGCCGGCCAGCCGGATCGCGTAGCCCTGCGGGTAGCGCAGGTCTGCCGAGCGCAGCTCGGTATTGAAATGGGTGGTGCTGCGGGCGACGGTGGCGACGAAGCGGCGCACGCGCTCGCCGATCTCGTCCGGGCTGCCGCGGCCGATCTGGATCTCGGTGCCGGTGCGGCCGGAGTCGTTCTCGGTGTCGTCGTTCAGCACCACGGACCAGGAGCCGCGTTCGCTCAGGTGCAGCTCGGCGATGCGCGACTGCATGGGCTCGAACAGCGGCTGCAGCCGGCGCAGCATCGCCAGCGCGTCGGACGCGGTGCCGGTGGGGCCGTAGAGCTTGGGCAGGTCCTCGTCCTCGACGTCGCCCAGGTTGGCGTCGAAAACCTCGCCCTCGGTGTTCACCAGCTGGCCTTCCTGCGCGCGGCCGCTGGCCACGCTGCTGACCAGCTGCCACTCGGCCGCGGCCTTGTGCTCCTCCAGCGTGATCACCAGGCGGTTGGGCCATTGCCGCTGCACCACCGCGCGGCGCACCCAGGGCACGGCCTCGAAGGCCTGCTTGGCCTGCTGCAGGTCCAGGCTGAAGAAGTTGCCCGCCAGCCTGCTCACCGCGTTGGCGCGCACGGTGGGCAGGCTGTTGCGCGTGATGTCGCCGCCGATGCTGACCTGGCGCAGGTTGAACATCGGCAGGCGCTTGAGCGCGGCCGCCCCCAGGCCCAGCAGCAGCCCGGCAAACACCAGCAGCAGCACGCGCGTGGCCAGCTGCATCGCGCGGATGTCGCGCGGCAGTGCCACGGGGGCGGCGGGTTGCTGGGTGCGGCGGGTGGTGGCCATGGCTGCGCTCAGGCGGCGGCGGGTTCCGGTTCGTCGAGGGTGGCGGCGGCCAGCAGTTGAAGGCACAGCCGCTCGTAGCTGATGCCGGCCTGCTTGGCCGACATCGGCACGAGCGAGTGGCTGGTCATGCCGGGCGAGGTGTTGATCTCCAGCAGGAAGGGCTTGCGGTCCTTGGCGCGCACCATGAAGTCGATGCGGCCCCAGCCGCGGCAGCCCAGCGTGCGGTAGGCGGCCAGCGCCAGGCGCTGCACCTCCGCTTCCTCGGCCGGCGGCAGGCCGCTGGGGCAGAGGTAGGTGGTGTCGTCGGTGAAGTACTTGTTCTGGTAGTCGTAGTTGCCGTCGGGCGCGACGATGCGGATCACCGGCAGCGCGCGGGCGTCGTCGCCCTCGCCCAGCACCGGGCAGGTCAGCTCGTCGCCCTCGATGAACTCCTCGCACAGCACCGCGGGGTCGTGCCGGGCGGCCAGCTGCACGGCCTCGTCCATGCCGGAATAGCCGACGACCTTGGTGATGCCGATGGACGATCCCTCGCGCGGCGGCTTGACGATCACCGGCAGGCCCAGCTCGTCGGGCACGGTGCGGCTGCGCTCGCGGGCCAGGCCCTCGCGCTCCAGCAGCACATAGCGCGGCGTAGGCAGCTTCTCGGCGATCCACACGCGCTTGGTCATCACCTTGTCCATCGCGATGGCCGAGGCCATCACGCCGGAGCCGGTGTAGGGGATGCGCAGCAATTCGAGCGCGCCTTGCACCGTGCCGTCCTCGCCGCGACGGCCGTGCAGCGCGATGAAGGCGCGGTCGAAGCCCTCGCGCTTGAGCTCGGACAGCTCGCGCTCGCCCGGGTCGAAGGCATGGGCGTCCACGCCCTGCGATTGCAGCGCCTTGAGCACGCCGCCGCCGGACATCAGCGAGATCTCGCGTTCGGCCGAGGAGCCGCCCAGCAGCACGGCGACCTTGCCGAGTGCCTTCACGTCAATGGCGGGTTGGGGGATGGTCATGCTGGATCCTGCGAAGTTGGGTTGGCCCGGGCCTGCTCGACCACCTTGGCCGGCACACCGCCTATCGAGCCCGCCCCCATGCAGATCACGATGTCGCCGTCCTGCGCGTGATCCAGGATGGCCTGGGGCATCGCGGCGATGTCGTCGATGAAGAGCGGGTCGACACGGCCTGCGACGCGCAAGGCGCGGGCCAGCGAGCGGCCGTCCGCGGCCACGATGGGCGCCTCGCCGGCGGCGTAGACCTCGGCCAGCCAGACGGCGTCGGCCGAGCCCATGACCTTGACGAAGTCCTCGAAGCAGTCGCGGGTGCGCGTATAGCGGTGCGGCTGGAAGGCCAGCACGATGCGCTGGCCGGGGAAGGCGCCGCGCGCGGCCGACAGCACGGCGGCCATCTCCACCGGGTGGTGGCCGTAATCGTCGATGAGCTTGAACGTGCCGCCGTTCTTCGCCGGCAGGTCGCCCCAGCGCTGGAAGCGGCGGCCCACGCCCTTGAACTCGGCCAGCGCGCGGGCGATGGGCTCGTCGGGCAGCTCCAGTTCGGTGCCCACGGCGATCACGGCCAGCGCGTTGAGCACGTTGTGCATACCCGGCAGGTTCAGCGTCACCTGCAGGTCGGGCATCTGCACGCCGTTGCGGCGCTGCGCGGTGAAGCGCATCTGCCCGCCGGGCAGGGCCTCGACGTCGACCGCGCGCACCTGGGCGTCCTCGCCCAATCCGTAGGTGACCACCGGACGGGAGATCAGCGGCACGATGGACTTCACGCCCGGGTCGTCGGCGCAGACGATGGCCGCGCCGTAGAAGGGCATGCGGTGGATGAAGTCGACGAAGGCCTGCTTCAGCCGCGCGAAATCATGGCCGTAGGTGTCCATGTGGTCGGCGTCGATGTTGGTGACGACCGACAGCACCGGCAGCAGGTTGAGGAAGGAGGCGTCGGATTCGTCCGCCTCGACCACGATGTAGTCGCCCGAGCCCAGGCGCGAGTTGGCCCCGGCGCTGTTCAGGCGCCCGCCGATGACGAAGGTGGGGTCCAGCGCGGCCTCGGCCAGCATGCTGGCCACCAGCGAGGTCGTCGTCGTCTTGCCGTGGGTGCCCGCGATGGCGATGCCCTGCTTCAGGCGCATCAGCTCGGCCAGCATCACCGCACGCGGCACCACCGGAACCCGCTTGGCGCGGGCGGCGATGACCTCGGGGTTGTCGCCCTTCACCGCCGTGGAGGTGACCACGGCCTCGGCGCCGGCGATGTGGCCGGCGTCGTGGCCGGTGTAGACCTGGATGCCCAGGCCGGCCAGGCGGCGCGTGACCGCGTTGTCGGCCTGGTCGGACCCGGACACCGTGTAGCCCAGGTTGTGGAGGATCTCGGCGATGCCGCTCATGCCGGAGCCGCCGACGCCGACGAAGTGGATGTGTTTGACGGCGTGCTTCATGCGGCCCTCACCATCTTCTCGATCTCATCGGCCACGGCGGCAGCCGCCCGCGGGCGGGCCAGCGCACGCGCCTTCTGCGCCATCGCCAGCCACTGCTCGCGCGTCGTGCGCTGGATCAGCTGGGCCAGCTTCTGCGGCGACAGCTCCGCCTGCGGCAGGTGCACGGCGGCGCCGTGCGCGGCCATGTACTGCGCGTTGTCGCGCTGGTGCGAGGTGGTGCTGAGCACCAGCGGCACCAGCACGCTGGCCACGCCGGCGGCGCACAGCTCGCTGACGGTGATGGCGCCGGCGCGGCAGACGATGGCGTCGCAGTCGGTGAGGCGGCGCGCCATGTCGTCGATGAAAGGCAGGACCTCGATGGCAGCTTCACCCGCCAGACCGGCCTGCGCGTACGCGGCCTTGACTGCGTCCAGGTTGGCCTGGCCGGTCTGGTGGGTGACCTGCGGGCGCTGCTCGCGCGGGATCAGGGCCAGCGCCTGCGGCAGCGTGTCGTTGAGCACCTTGGCGCCCAGGCTGCCGCCGACGACCAGCAGCTTCAGCGCGCCGCTGCGTCCGGCGAACCGCTGCGCCGGCGGTGCGATGGCTTCGATCTCGGCGCGCACCGGGTTGCCGGTGACGAGGCCACCCCTGGTCTGCTGCACGGCCGGGCCGTCGAAACCGAAGCCGATGCGGCGGGCAAAGGGCAGCAGGCTGCGGTTGCTCAGCAGCAGCGCGGCGTCTGCATTGACCAGCATCAGGGGCTTGCGCAGCAGGGCGGCGACCAGGCCACCGGGGAAGCAGACGTAGCCGCCCATGCCGAGCACGGCATCGGCTGCGCGCGCGTGCAGGATGCCCAGGCTGCTCGCGAACGCCCCCATCAGCTTGAACACGCCCGCGACGGATTGCAGCGCGCCCTTGCCGCGCACGCCCTGGAAGTCGATCGTGTCCATCGGGATGCCGGACGGCGGCACGAGCCGGTTCTCCATGCCGGTGGTGGTGCCGAGCCAGCTCACGGTCCAGCCGCGGTGCTGCATCTCCTTGGCGACGGCGAGGCCGGGGATGATGTGACCGCCGGTGCCGGCGGCCATGATGACCAGGTGGCGGGCCGTCATGCTTGGCCTCCCGTCTTCTGCTCGCTCTTGCCCGCGGCGGGTTCACTGCGTGAGGCTGCGCCGGGATTTCGCCCCGGCAGGCGACCTTCTTTCTTTGCTTGTGCAAAGAAAGAAGGCAAAGAAAGCACACCCCGACGTCCTCGCCGGCCGTGGTCACGGCCGGTGCCCTGCGGTGCTCGGACTTTGGGTCGGGGGTCGAACTCGCTACGCGAGCTGCGCTCGCTCCGCTCAGACACACGCCCCCCAGTCAGACCACGAAGCGCGCTGCGCGCGCGACCCAAAGTCCTGCGCTCCTCGGCGAGGCCAACGGGGCCCCATTCATGCCCCGTTTCGAGATAGACGACGGGCACTGCGTGCCCTAGCCGAGCCGGTGCGGAGTGGGTGCGGTGAAGGTGTCTGGAGAACCTTTTGATGGTGTCAGCTCTGCGAGGACGCATCGCGTCCGTCGTCAGCCACGAACTGGGGCCTGCAAACGGGGCCCCGTTGGACTCGCCGAGGAGCGCAGGGCTTGGGGTGGCACGCGCAGCGTGCTTCCACATCTGATTCGAAGGCGTTGTCTGAGCGCAGCGGCGTAGCCGCGTAGCGAGTTCGCCTTCGCACCCAAAGACCGAGCACCGCAGGGGATCGCCCGTGACCACGGGCGACGAGGACGTCGGGGTGTGTTTCTTTGCTTCCTTTCTTTGCACAAGCAAAGAAAGGAAGTCGGCCGCCGGGCCGAAATCCCGGCGC
>SCTQ01000040.1 GCA_004322345.1 Aquabacterium sp.
TGATCCCGACCTCGACCTGTCCGACGTGCTGAAGCTGGGCTGATGCCCCTCCCCGAACACGCCACATCGCTAGACGACAAAGGATCCCGACATGTCCGAACCCGCAGCCATCCCGCTGGAATTCGTCCACTACCCCGACGACGCCGATCCTGTGGTGGTCGCCAAGGCCGACCTGCTGCCCGACGGCCGGCTGAAGCTGACGGCCGCACGCGACTCGCATCGCAACAAGCTGGGCCAGGCCATCGCCGACATCAACGCGCAGGAGGGCCTGCACCTGGAGATCGCGCCGCCCGAGGGCGCACCGAAGTTCGCGGTGGCCTCGCGGCTGGTGGAGCGCGGCGACGAGGACTACCTCGACGCGCTGCAGGACTACTTCCGCAAGTACTACAAGCTGGAAGTGGAGGACGTGCGGGAGGTCTGAGCCGGCTCAGCGCTGGGTGTCCATCGCCTCGCGCGGAGCCTGGGGCGGCTCGATCGTCACGCCCAGGTTGGAGGCACCCAGGGCCTCAACCGGCAGCTCGACATGGTCGCCCGCGGACTCGGCGGCCTCCTGGCCGACGATCAGCGCATCGTCGAGTTCGGCCGGATAGGTCTCGCCCGGCAGTTCGCCCTCGGCGACTTCGGTCAGCAGCGCGGCAGCGCTGTTGATCAGCGGCCAGGCCAGCACAGCGCCGGTGCCGTCGGTGCTGGACATGCCCATCTCCAGCAGGGCGGTGGCCTCGAAGAGCTTGAGCGCGGCCGTCAGGCCCGGGTGCGGATGGCTGCGACTGAAGACGCAGTAGTCCAGCACGGCCGGCGCGATGCGCGAGGCCACCAGCAGCGCGGCGCAGGCCGGCAGCCCGTCGATGACGATCAGCGAACGCTTGCTGGCAGCCACCAGCAGCGCACCCACCATCATCGCGACCTCATAGCCGCCGAAGGCAGCCATCACCTCGACGGGGTCCTCGACCGTCTTGTGCCGGCCCTGCGCGCCCTGCAGCACCACCAGCTGGCGCGACAGGTCCTGCTGGGCGAGCAGCGTCGGCGTGGCCAGCAGCTGGCGCAGCGAGACCGTGCCGTCGCCCAGGCGGGCGATGATCAGTGCGGAAGCCTCGAAGGCGCCCTCGCCCACGCCGGCCACGGCCAGCAGGTTGCCGGGCAGGGTGTCGGCGATCTCCATGCCGGCGCGGATCGCGGCGTGCGCCTGGCTCAGCGTCATGGCCTGGCCGACGCGCGTGTTGCGCGTGCCGTGGGCGATCTTGCGGGCCATCAGGCCGGCGTGCGCGGGCAGGGCCTCGGCGACGCCGGCATCGATCACGTTGAGGGCCACGCCCTGGATGCGGCAGAACACCGGCAGCGGCAGGCGGGCCTCCAGCAGTTCGCGCACCTGGGTGGCGGTGGAGCGCGAAGGCGGCAGGATGCGGTCGACGACGAAGCCATGGTCGCCGGCGAAGACCAGCATCTGCGGCTCGTGCAGGCTGGGCTTGAGGTTGCCCTGGATCAGGCCCAGGCGCACAGCCAGCGGCTCGAGTTCACCCAGGCTGCCCGCCGTCTCGCTGCGGCGCAGGAGCTTTTCGCGCAGGGCGCGCTCCAGCGCGGGATGGGCTGTGGGCGAAATCGGGGAGCCTTGCACGGACGACATCGGATGCTCGATGGAAACTGAAGCGGCGATTGTGGAGGCCGCCCACGCCACGCCGCCCCCGGGCTAGCCACGAGTCCCCCGCGTCGGCGGGGATCGCACGGCCCGCCCGGGCCCCGCAAACGTGATCGGCGGCTCAGCGCAGGAAGAGCCGATACACGGGGTTACTCGTCTCGTCCGTGTATGGATATCCCAGCCCGTCGAGGAAGCTGCGCAGCGCGCCGCTGTCCTTCTTCGGCACCTGCAGCCCGACGAGGATGCGGCCGTAGTCCGCGCCCTGGTTGCGGTAGTGGAAGAGGCTGATGTTCCACTCCGCGTGCATCGAGTCCAGGAAGGTCATCAGCGCGCCCGGCCGCTCGGGGAAGGTGAAGCGGAACAGGCGCTCGTCGCGCGCCAGGTCGGAGCGCCCGCCCACCATGTGGCGGATGTGCGTCTTGGCCAGTTCATCGCCGGTGAGGTCCAGCGCGGCGAAGCCCTGGCGCTTGAACTGGGCGGCGATCTTCTTCGACTCGCCGCCCTGGGCCGTCGTCAGGCCGACGAAGATCTGGGCGCTGGACGAGTCGGAGATGCGGTAGTTGAACTCGGTGACCTGGCGCGTCGAGCCCGGCGGGCTGACCAGGGCGCAGAAACGCTTGAAGGAGCCGCGCTCCTCGGGGATGGTGACCGCGAACAGGGCCTCGCGCTGCTCGCCCACCTCGGCGCGCTCGGCGACGAAGCGCAGGCGGTCGAAGTTCATGTTCGCGCCGCAGAGGATGGAGACGTAGGTCTGGCCGCGGGCCTTGTGGCGCGCCGCGTATTGCTTGATCGCCGCCACGCCCAGGGCGCCGGCCGGCTCGACGATGCTGCGCGTGTCCTGGAAGACGTCCTTGATGGCCGCGCACACCGCATCGGTGTCGACGACGACGAAGTCGTCCACATGCTTGCGCACCAGGCGCAGCGTCTCCTCGCCCACCAGCTTGACCGCGGTGCCGTCGGAGAACAGGCCGACGTCGGACAGGGTCACGCGCTTGCCGGCGCGCACCGAGCGCACCATCGCGTCGGAGTCCACCATCTGCACGCCGATGACCTTGATCTCGGGGCGCACGGCCTTGATGTAGGCCGCCACGCCGGAGATCAGGCCCCCGCCGCCGATGGCGACGAAGACCGCGTCGATGGGGCCGGGGTGCTGGCGCAGGATCTCCATCGCCACCGTGCCCTGGCCGGCGATGACATCCGGGTCGTCGAAGGGATGCACGAAGACGAGGCCGCCTTCCTTCTCCAGCTTCAACGCGTGCTGGTAGGCGTCGGAATAGCTCTCACCGACCAGCACTGCCTCGCCGCCCAGCGCCTTGACCGCGTCGACCTTCACCTGCGGCGTGGTCACCGGCATCACGATCACCGCCCGCGTGCCCAGGCGGGCAGCGCCCAGTGCCACGCCCTGGGCATGGTTGCCGGCAGAGGCGCAGATGACGCCGCGCTTGAGCTGCGCGGGCGTCAGTTTCGACATCTTGTTGTAGGCCCCACGCAGCTTGAAGCTGAACACGGGCTGGGTGTCCTCGCGCTTGAGGAAGACCTGGTTGCCCAGGCGGCGCGAGAGACTCTTAGCGGGCTTGAGCTCGGTCTCGATGGCGACGTCGTAGACCCGCGCGGTCAGGATCTTGCGCAGGTAGTCGTCCAGCGTCAGGGGGGCAGTCTTCTTGGAGGACTTCGGGGACTCGGAAGAGCGGATCAGGCGCGGGGCGCGGGCCATACGGTATACAGAAGCAGACTGGCGTCGGCACCGACGCCCGGGACCCGCGACTGCCGCGGGCGGAGCGGGCGATCATAGAAGCCCAGGCAAAAAAAAGCCGGGGCTTGTAAGCCCCGGCATGAATCCACCAAAGGAGGAGGGTGGAGGAGACAAGCGGTCGGTGGCTTTCGCCACCCCTGATCGCCCCGCAGAAAACACATTCAGCTACGAATGGACAAGCAGGTCGGTCAGCAATGTTTCGGAGTGTATACGCGCCTAGGGTTTCCGGCAATGCTGGTCCGTGAAGCTTTTCCCGGCGATGCGGCGCCAGTCATGCGCCGTTCAGACTTACCCCGGGAACACGGGAGCATTGGAGCGGATTGTGTGCAGGCCCGCCACCGTCGGATCCGACGAAGCGTCGCATCCGGAGCACGCACAATCCGATGCAGGATCAACACGAGAGTTCACTCAACCCATGGAATGCACGATCAACTGGGCGCCCGGCATGGGCATGGCCTTCGTCGCCGAGACCGGCAGCGGCCACACGCTGGTGATGGACGGCGCGCCGGACGGCGGCGGCCGCAACCTGGCACCGCGGCCGATGGAGACCGTGCTGGCCGGCACCGGCGGCTGCACCGCCTATGACGTGGTGCTGATCCTCAAGCGCGGACGCCACGATGTCCGCGGCTGCCAGGTCCAGGTCAAGGCCGACCGCGCCGAGACCGACCCCAAGGTCTTCACCAAGATCCACATGCACTTCATCGTCACCGGCCGTGGCCTGCCGCAGACGGCCGTCGAGCGCGCGGTGCAGCTCTCGCACGAGAAGTACTGCTCGGCCAGCATCATGCTGGGCAAGACCGCCGAGATCACGACCAGCGTCGAGATCCTGGAAGGGTAGAGGTCCTGCCCCTCAGATCCGGTGCGCCGTGGTCGTCATGACCTTGGCCGCCGCCTGCATCATCCAGCGCACGGGGTTGGGCAGCGGCGCGCCGCCGGCGCGTTCGGCGGCCATCGCGTGGCCGGCCTCGTCGTCGCGCATCTGGCGCACGATGGCCCGCGAGGCGAGGTCGCCGGCGGGCAGGCGCTCGAGGTGGCTGTCCAGGTGCTGCTCGACTTGGCGCTCGGTCTCGACGACGAAGCCCAGGCTCCAGCGGTCGCCCGCGCGCCCGGCGATCAGGCCGATGCCGAAGGCGCCGGCGTACCACAGGGGATTGAGCAGGCTGGTGCGCCCACCCAGTTCCTGCAGGCGCTCTTCGCACCAGGCCAGGTGATCGGTCTCCTCGCGCGCAGCGTGTTCCATCTGGGCGCGGATCTCGGGCTTGCGGGCCGTGATGGACTGGGCGGCATACAGCGCCTGCGCGCAGACCTCGCCGACGTGGTTGACCCGCATCAGGGCCGCCGCCTCGCGCCGGGCCGCGTCGTCCAGCGGCAGCGCTTCGCTCGCGGGCTTGGGGCAGGGGCGGCTGGCGCGATGCGGTGCGAAGACGGTACGCATCGCGGTGTCGGCGGCGACCAGCAGGCGGTCCAGTGCGTCGGGCAGGGATGGGGTGGCAGGCATGACGTGTCGGCTGAAGACGGCTTGTGCAGTGCGCCCGCGCCGCGGCGCGGGCAATTTGTCGCGTGATGGTAGGGGATCGCCCGCACCGGCGCTGCAGCCGTCTCGGCTAGGCTGGCGACACGCGCCGATGTTGCGCGTCTGTAACGCGGGCTTTTTCGTTCGCAGCACTGCTAGTTGTCCATGCCGCGATTTGCCGCCAACCTCAGCTGGCTCTACGCCGAGCACCCTTTCCTCGATCGTTTCCGGGCTGCGGCCCAGGACGGCTTCTCCGCCGTCGAATGCCTCTTCCCCTACGCCCACGCCGCCACCGAGCTGCGCCAGCGCCTGGACGCGCATGGCCTGCGCTGCGTGCTGCTCAACGCACCGGCCGGTGACTGGGACGAGGGTGAACGCGGCCTGGCCGCCCTGCCCGGCCGCGAAGACGATTTCCGCCGCAGCCTGGACCGCGCGCTGCGCTATGCCGCGGCGATGGACTGCCCGCGCGTGCACCTGATGGCCGGTGTGATTCCGCCCGGCGCCGACGTGCAGGCCATGTGGGCCACCTACCAGTCCAACCTCGCCTGGGCCGCGCACGAGGCCCAGGAGGAGGACGTGATGCTGACCATCGAGCCGATCAACCGGCGCGACATGCCCGGCTACCTGCTGACGCGCCAGGCGGAAGCTCATCGCGTCGTCAGTGAGATCGGCTCGCGCCACTTGCGCGTTCAGATGGACCTCTACCACTGCCAGATCGTCGAGGGCGAGACCGTCGCCTGGCTGTCGGGCGCCCTGCACGGAGTCGGCGGCGAATCGCTGATCGGCCACATGCAGGTGGCCGGCGTACCCGACCGCAACGAGCCCGATCGCGGCGACGTCGACTACCCCGCCCTCTTCGAACTGATCGACCAGCTCAACTACGGCGGCTGGATAGGCTGCGAATACCGCCCGCGGGACCCGAACCCCGGCGGCACCTCGCGCGGCTTGGGCTGGGCACGGCCCTGGCTGCGGCGCACGCCGAGCAGGCCCTAGTCCATCCGGCGCATCAAGGTCCGAATACCCCGGGCCGAGCACCCCTCAAGCATGCGTGGGCGCAAGGTCGCCGAATTAAACTGTTTCGCATGCAACAAGACGTGATCCCCGACGCCCCCGCCCTGCGCGCGCGCGACGGCCTGCACCTGTACTGGCGCGAGTGGCCCCTGAAGAAGCCCCGTGGCATCGCGCTGCTGGTGCACGGGCTGGGCGAGCACATCGGGCGCTACGAGCACGTCGCGGCCAAGTTCAATGGATGGGGCTGGGCCGCCTACGGCTACGACCATCGCGGCCATGGGCGATCCCAGGGCGCCCGCGGCGTGGTCCAGCGCGCCGACGACCTGCTGGCCGACCTGGCCACGGCGATCGACCGCGCGCGCATCCGCCATCCCGGCATTCCGCTGGTCCTCGTCGGGCACAGCCTGGGCGGGCTGGTCGCGGCGCGTTTCGTCGCCGAGCAGGTGACGGGCGCCACCGGGCGCGCCGAGTGGTCGCGTCCCGTCGAAGGCCTGGTGCTGTCTTCGCCCGCGCTGGATCCCGGCATGCATGCCGGCCAGCGCCTGCTGCTGGCCACGCTGGGCCGCGCCACGCCGGCCATGGCCGTGCCCAACGGCATCAAGGTGGAGCGCATCTGCAGCGACCCGGCCATCGTGCAGGCCTACACCGCCGACCCGCTGGTGCACGGCGTGGTGGCGCCACGCCTGGTGCGCTTCATTGTCGACGGCGGCGAGGAAGTCGCCCGCCGCGCGCCGCACTGGAACCTGCCCACCCTGCTGCTCTACGCCAGCGAGGAGCGGGTGGTCGACCCCGCGGGCAGCGCCCGCTTCGCCAGACTGGCCCCGCCTGCATGGGTCACGACGCAGGCCTTCCAGGCCCTGGCGCACGAGATCTTCAACGAGCCCGAGAAGGAGCAGGTGTTCGAACGCCTGGGCGGCTGGCTGGAAGCCCGCTTCTCGCGCTCGCAGGCCGCGGCCTGACGGCTGCGCGGGCCTCACGCGCCCTGGGTACGACAAGTTACCAACTGTTCAAGTCCGGGACGCCCCGCCCGATAAGCCGAGGACGACGCCGCCTCCCGGCCACGCGGCGCGTTTTCGGATGTCAAAAAAGCTTCGCAATCTCATCCTGGGCGAGGACGCCCGACAGCGCCGGCAGATCCGTTTCTTCCTGCTGACCTCGGTGATGTATGTCGCCTGCGGGATGCTGACCGTCTATGCGGCGGCCATCGGCGTGTGGGAGCCCTGGCGCAGCCACGTGATGCTGGCCTACACGGCCATCGGCCACGTCGCGTCCTACGCCTTCATCCGCAGCCGCCACTCGCGCCGCATCCCCAACACCAGCCTGCTGCTGTCGCAGATCGTCTTCGCTGTGTCCGCGACCGACCTGGCCTATGCAATGGGCGGGGAGGCACGAGCCGCGCTGATCGTGATCTTCGCCATGCACCTGATGTTCACGATGCTGATCCTGCAGCCGCGCCAGACCTTCCAGATCGGCATGGGCACCATGCTCTCGCTGCTGCTGACCAGCGCCGCGATGGCCTGGCTGGAGCCCGCCCGCTTCCCGTGGCGCATGGAACTGCTGCACATGGGCATTGCAATGGGCATCCTGCCGGTGATGCTGGTGGTGGCCATCCGCGTGGCCCGCATGCGCGGACAGCTCGAGGAGATGGCCCAGCGCGACGCACTGACCGGCCTGTTCAACCGCCGCCACATGGGCACGCTGATGGAAGACGCCATCTCGGTCAAGGATCCGGCTCGCGGCAGGCTGACCATCGCACTGCTGGACATCGACCACTTCAAGCGCATCAACGACACCCTGGGCCACCAGGCCGGCGACGCCGTGCTGCGGCATTTCGCCCGCGTGCTGCAGCAGAACGTGCGCGGCGCCGATGTGCCGGCGCGCTGGGGCGGGGAGGAATTCCTGCTGCTCTTCCCCGACACCCCGGGCACCAACGCCCTCGCGGCGCTGGAGCGCGTGCGCAGCCAGCTGCTGGCGGCCACGCCGCGCGAGGGCGAGCCCGACGTGCGTGCCACCTTCTCGGCCGGCGTGGCCCAACGCCTGCCTGGCGAGTCGCTGGACAAGCTGCTGGAGCGTGCCGACCACGCGCTCTACGCCGCCAAGGAACAGGGCCGCAACCGCAGCCTCGTGGCCGATGCGCCAACACCGCCGGTGGCCCCTCGGCAGCCGGCCGCGGAAGATTCAGCAGCGACGGTCGCCGCCGAGGCCGCGTTTAGCGCGGCCCGGCGCTGAGGTCCGCGCCGAACTCGGCGCGCAGGCGCTGGGCCTTCTCGGCCCCCACGTTGCGCTCGACCGCGGCCATCAGCCGCGGCGCCAGCGCGCGCAGTTCCGACACCGAGGTGCAGCGTTCGATCTCCAGCACCATGCGGTAGCTCTCCAGCAGGCCGAGGTGACGGGTCGCCAGCTGCGTGAACCGCTGCGTCAGGTCGGCGAAATTCCCGCCGGCGGCGGCTGGCGCCTCTGCGTCGGCCACGACAGCCGGGGCGACGGGCGTCTCCAGGCTCGGCGCCTGCGGTGCCGCGGCGGCAACGGCAGGCAGCTCGATCTCCACTTCGAGCACCGGGGGCTCGTCCAGGCCGGCCCGCGGCGCGATGAGTCCCAGTGCCAGCAGACCCTGCAGGTCCTCCTGCGTCGAGCCGCGCACCATCTGCATCCACTCCTCGGTCGGCTTCGACGGCTCGAGGATCAGCAGCAGCGTGCGCGCGCTGCGCGACAGCTTGAGCTGCCGGGCGCGTATCTCTTCGCGTCCGGCGTCGGTCTTGGTGTGGAACATGCTGGGTGGGCAGCGGCAGGCGGCGTGAGCCAGGGTAGCACCGGCCGCCGAGGCAGGTGCGAACCACGATTGAAACGAGGCCTGCGGGCGTGGCCGCGTTCACATCCCCTGGGGCTTCCCCGGGGCCCCTCCGGCTGAGGGGCCCTCCCCCGAATCCGCTGCCTGTTGCAGATTGACCATCCGCAGAGGCCGTTCGACACTGGAAACAATGTGTTTCGCTCCGGGTGGGTTACCCTCTACGTGATCCAGTTCACGCATTTCCAGAACAACCCATCCCCCTCCGGAGAAGTCCAACCATGCGGTGGTTTCCGTTGCGCCTCCCCAATCACTTCACCCCCCTTGCTTCGATCTGCCTGGTGCTTGCCAGCGGCTGGGCCCACGGCCAGGAAACCACCGTTCCGGGCCCCGCCGACGATCAGTTCCGCGAAGGCCTCTACCAGCGCGAAACCGGCCGTCCCTATGCGGCGATCGAGACGCTCGAGAGCCTGCTGGCCGCCAACCCCACGCTGAACCGTGCACGCCTGGAACTTGCCGTCGCCTATTACCGCACCCTGGGCTTCGCCAAGGCGCGTGAGCAGGCGCAGAAGGTGCTCGACGACCCGAAGACGCCCGATGCGGTGAAGCTGTCGGTGCTGTCCTTCCTCAAGCAGATCGAGCTGGACGAGGCCAACACCTTCGGCCGCGCGCACCGCTTCGAGCCCTCGGTTTCGCTGGGCCTGGTGTGGGACAGCAACGTGAGTGCCGGCCCTGACAGCCCGCTGCTGCCCTTCGGCTTCTCGCTGGACAACGCATCGGCCAAACACTCCGACTGGGGCACCATCGTCCAGGCGGGACTCACCCACACCGCGATGAGCAGCCAGCCGCTGCGCATCGGCCAGTCGACCGCCCGCCTGAGCTGGGTGTCCTCGCTGTCGGGCTACCGCCGCGCCTATGACACCTGGGGCCAGTACAACCTGTCGGTCTTCACGCTGGCCACCGGCCCGGCCATCCAGTTCCAGGGTGGCGACCGCGGCAACCTGAACCTGCAGATGGACACGCTGGAGTTCGGCGGCCGCTTCCTGGGCCAGTACTTCTCGGCAAGCCCGTCCTACACCTGGAAGCTGGGCCGCGGCGAGCTGTCGGTCGACGGCCAGCTGATGCATCGCGACTTCCAGCGCAGCAACGATGCCGGCCGCGACAGCTACTACCGCTCCTTGGGCGTCTCCTACGGCCACCTGCTGCGCGGCGGCTCGCTGGCCCTGCAAGGCGGCGTGCGCGTCTTCAACGAGAGCGCCCGCGAGGACCGCTTCACCAACGACGGCCAGGAAGTCTTCGTCGGTGCACGCCTGCGCGCCTGGCAGAACGGCGACTTGTTCGCCCGCGCCTCCTGGCGCCACACCGAATACGACGGCGTCGAGCCGATCTACGCCGAATCGCGCAGCGAGATCGAGCGCCGGCTGGAGCTCGGCGCAAGCCACCTCTTCAGCGAAGGCTGGCTGGACAAATGGCAGCTGTCCGGCACCGCCACCCTCATCAAGAACGCTGCCAACCTCGGCCTCTACGAATACGACCGCACGCTCGCGACCGTGACGTTCGGCCGCGGCTTCTGAGCCCGGCGGCACCGCACATTGCCCAGGACTTTCGGATCAACTGGAGTACGACATGAACCGAACCACCCCCACCTCCGCCTCCCTGCGCGCCTCGCGCGTCCACGCGATCGCCGCTGCCGCGGCGCTGCTGGCCCTGCAAGCCCAGGCCGCGCCCAGCGCGGCCGACCTGCAGCAGGTCAAGGCCTACGGCAACGTCAGCGTCGCGCAGGACAGCGCCGGCTCCTGGGGTCCGTGGACCGAATTCGAAGCGCCGGCCGCCGGCTCCACCCCGCCGCTGGGCCTGGGCCGCAGCGGCGGCGAGCCCTATCGCCCGATCCCCGGCACCATCGGCGGCCCGACGGAAACGCCGGCGAACGTCATCGGCTGGGGCGCCTTCTTCGACAACAAGGGTGAGGCCAAGCAGCAGGGCTGCGTGTCCATCGACTGCCATTCGCTGCAGCTGCTGATCCAGGCCCAATACCCGTCCGCAGACGCCCTGCTGCCCAACAGCGTCAACGCGACGCTGGTGCCGCTGAGCACCGGCACGCCGCTGCTGAGCCAGACGGGCGTGCTGCTGCAGGAAGACGGCCTGCCCTACTACGTCCGCTCCAACGACAAGGAGCTGATCTACGCGGTGCCGGACCCCGAGACGGCGAACCCGGCCAACCCGCAGGACATCCAGGCCGCCTTCGTCCGCGTCAGCCTCAATGCCTACCTCAACGGCAACACCGAGGCAGAGCCCGGCAGCCAGAGCATCTACGCCGTCGTCGGCGTCGCGACCTCCGCTCCCGACATGGCTGCGCTCAAAGGCAGCAACACCACCGCGTCCTACTCCGGCTGGGACCAGTACGGCAACGGCGCCGACAACGTCCAGCTGACGGTGAACTTCGGCAACAGCACCTGGACGGGCACCTGGAACGGCGGCCAGGACGGCGTGGTGCAGGCATCGACGAGCGGCAGCGGCAAGACGGTGATCGCCGGCCAGGTCGGCTTCTCGGCCAGCGGCACGGTGGCCGGCTCCAACTTCCAGTCCACCTCGATCTCGGCCAAAGACGGCACGATCGGTGCGGGCAGCACGGTGCGCGGCAGCTTCTACGGCGTGCAGGCCGCGGCAGCCGGCGGCGTGGCGGACATCATCAAGTCCAAGGGCGACGGCTATACCAACGGCCGCTTCGTCTCGCCCTTCCTGACGGTCAAGGACAACCCGCGCTGAGCACACCGTTCACGCAAAGACAAAAGCCGGGCATTGCCCGGCTTTTGTCCATCTGGGGGCCGGCGAGCGCCGGCCCTGGGAAGCAGCACTGGGGCGCTTACTCGACCGCCTTGACCATCTCCTCGACGACCTTCTTGGCGTCGCCGAAGACCATCATGGTCTTGTCCATGTAGAACAGTTCGTTGTCCAGGCCCGCGTAGCCCGAAGCCATGGAGCGCTTGTTCACGATCACCGTCTTGGCCTTGTAGGCCTCGAGAATGGGCATGCCGTAGATCGGGCTGCCCTTCACGTGGGCGGCGGGGTTCACCACGTCGTTGGCGCCCAGGATGATCGCCACGTCGGCCTGGCCGAACTCGCCGTTGATGTCCTCCATCTCGAAGACCTGGTCGTAGGGCACCTCGGCTTCGGCCAGCAGCACGTTCATGTGGCCGGGCATGCGGCCGGCCACCGGGTGGATGGCGTACTTGACGGTGATGCCCTTCTCCGTGAGCTTGTGGGCCAGTTCCTTCACCGCATGCTGGGCGCGTGCCACCGCCAGGCCGTAGCCGGGGACGATGACCACGGTCTCCGCGTTGCCCAGCACGAAGGCGGCGTCGTCGGCGCTGCCGCTCTTGACGCTGCGCTGCTGCTGCGCGCCACCCGCGGTCGCCGCGCCGGCGTCACCGCCGAAGCCGCCCAGGATCACGTTGAAGAACGAGCGGTTCATCGCCTTGCACATGATGTAGCTCAGGATGGCGCCCGAGGAGCCCACCAGCGAGCCGGCGATGATCAGCATCGAGTTGTTCAGCGAGAAGCCGATGCCCGCCGCCGCCCAGCCGGAGTAGCTGTTGAGCATGGACACGACCACGGGCATGTCCGCACCGCCGATCGGGATGATGATCAGCACGCCGACGACGAAGCTCAGCGCCAGCACGGCCAGGAAGGCATGCCAGTTCTCGGTGAAGACGAAGACCAGGCCCAGGCCCAGCAGCGTCAGGCCCAGCACCAGGTTCAACAGGTGCTGGCCCTTGAAGACCACCGGCGCGCCCTGGAACAGGCGGAACTTGTACTTGCCCGACAGCTTGCCGAAGGCGATGACCGAGCCGCTGAAGGTGATCGCGCCGATGGCCGCGCCCAGGAACAGCTCCAGCCGGTTGCCCTGCGGGATCGGCGGCACGCTGCCGTCGGCCGCCTTCTGCACGATCTGGAAGGCATACGGCTCGGCCACGACCGCCACCGCGATGAACACCGCGGCCAGGCCGATCATGCTGTGCATGAAGGCGACCAGCTCGGGCATCTTGGTCATCTCGACACGCTTGGCCATGACGGCCCCGGCGCCACCGCCGACCACCAGGGCCCCCAGCACGTAGCCGATGCCCGTGCCGAAGCTGATGCCCAGCGCCTGGGCCTGGCCGTGGATCAGCGCGACCGTGGTCAGCACGGCGATGGTCATGCCGACCATGCCGAAGAGGTTGCCGCGGATCGAGGTCGTCGGGTGGCTCAGGCCCTTGAGCGCCTGGATGAAGCAGACCGACGCGACGAGATACAGCAGTGCAATGACGCTAGCGCTCATTTACTTGGCCCCCGCCTTCTTCTCTTTCTTCTTGAACATCTCCAGCATCCGCCTCGTCACGAGGAAGCCGCCGAAGACGTTGACCGCGGCCAGCGCCACCGCCAGCAGGCCCATGGCCTTGCCCAGCGGCGTGACGGTGAGCGCCGCCGCCAGCATGGCGCCGACGATCACGATGGCCGAGATCGCGTTGGTGACCGCCATCAGCGGGGTGTGCAGGGCCGGCGTCACGGTCCAGACCACGTGGTAGCCGACATAGATGGCCAGCACGAAGATGGTCAGGTTGATGACGACGTGGGAAATGGCTTCCATCGTTGTTATCTCCTAGGCGTCTGTCTTGGGGACTGTTTTCAAAGCTTGCGGATTTCCTTGACCCGGTTGCGCTCGTCGACGAGCACGACCTTGGGCTTCCAGGTCTCGGTCTCTTCCTCCAGCACGGGGCCGTAGGTGCAGATGATCAGCAGGTCGCCGACGTGCGCGCGCCGGGCTGCCGCGCCGTTCAGCGAGATGGCGCCGGAGCCGCGGGCGGCCTTGATGATGTAGGTGGAGAAACGCTCGCCGTTGTTGATGTTGTAGAGCTCGATGCGCTCGTACTCACGCATCCCGGCGGCATCCAGCAGGTCTTCGTCTATGCCGCAGGACCCTTCGTAGGTCAGGTCGGCTTCGGTCACCGTGGCACGGTGCAGCTTGGCGCGCAGCATGATTCGTTGCATGACGCTCTCCTTGGGGGGCAGGCTTCGGGGCAATGGTGGGCCCGAAGGCTCGCGTGTGGTCAGTGCCGCGGCGCCTCAGGCGCGCAGCAACTGGCCATCGCGGCACATCAGGCAGGCCTTGACGATGTCGTCTTCCAGATCGACATGCAGCTGACCGTCTTTGTTGATGACGAGCTTGAGGAAGTCCAGCACGTTGCGGGCATACAGCGACGAGGAGTCGGCCGCCACCAGCGCGGGCAGGTTGGTCTCGCCGACGATGGTCACGCCGTGCTTGACCACCGTCTTGTCGGCCTCGGACAACGGGC
>SCTQ01000435.1 GCA_004322345.1 Aquabacterium sp.
GCGATGCCGACGTGCAGGCGCTGCGCACGGCCGGCTTCGGCGACGAAGCCATCGTCGAGATCCTGGCCCACGTCGCGCTGAACCTGTTCACCAACTACGTGAACGTCGCCTTCGCAGTGCCGGTGGACTTCCCGGCCGTGCGCCTGCGCCACGCTGTCGCTGCTTGAGGCCGGGTCGCCCCCTGCCTTCATACGGCGGGGGGCGCCTCACGCCACCAGCACGCCATAGGTCTGCGCCAGCCGGTTGCGCGGCATGTCCACGCCCGGGATCATGCGTTTCTGCCGCGCCAGCGCCAGGTTGGCGCAGGCCGGCATCACCGCGCCCCAGCAGCGCTGGTGCAGGCCGGTGGCGTCGAGTCGCGTGCCGCGCAGCGCCTGGGCCCGACGTTGAGCCCGTTCAACTACCGGATGCGGGTGCTGGGCATCGGTGCCCGAGGACGGCAGCCGCTCAGAGCGCGGCTTCGATGCGGTTGAACAGCGCCAGCCGCTCCTTCAAGCCCACGGTGCCGCCGTTGATGCGGCGCGTGATCTCGCTGAAGTCCTCGAGGTCGTCGTCGTCGGTGCGGTCGTCGGCCAGCGCGTTGAGGCCGCGCGACTCCCAGAAGAAGGCCGCGCTGGCTGCCGCATGCTCGGGCTGCAGCAGCAGGTCCGGCTGGCCCACCAGGTCCAGGCCGAGTGCCTGGCCGATCTGCGTGTAGTTGCTGCGGCCGGTGACCTGGATGATGCCGCGCCCGCGGTAGCGGTAGCCGTCGCCCGAGGCCTCGTTGCCGTTGCCCATGCGGTTGGCGTAGACGAAGTTGGCCAGCTTCGCCGGGTTGGCCGCATAGGGCTGGGCGGCGGCCTCGGTGGGGAAGCGGCGCGGCCAGACCTTGGTCAGGCGCGCGGCGCGGTAGAACAGGCTTTCCTCCAGCCGGTTGAAGTCCGAGGACTCGTGTGCCGTCTGCGCCAGGAAGGCGGCCTCGCGGTCGCGCGTGTTGATGCCGAAGCGCTGCATGGCCGGGGCCAGCGCGGCGGCCCAGCGTGCGGGGTCGGTGCATTCGGGCAGCACGGCCCGCAGGATCTGCTCGGTGATCATCCCTGTCCTCCTTCGTCGCGGTGGATGTCGCGATTTCAGGATTCCATGCGGCCCCTTCGCTGTCGACCCGGCCCGCGCCAGTTAGGGATGCACCTCGTCCCCAAGGATGGCGATGAAAGCGCGGTTGGCGCGGTCGATCACCTGGGCGAAGCGCTCCTTGAGCAGCGGCGACATGCGCAGCAGCTTCGATCGCCCGTCGCCGGGGTTGTCGATCTCCTCCAGGTAGCCCTCCTCGATCGCACGCCTGACGTACTTCATCGCCGTCTGCACGCCCAGGCCCTTCACCAGGCCGTAGGCGTCGGTCTTGGACACAGCGGTCTCGCCGCGCAGCCACATCTCGGTGAACAGCCGCGAGAAGTAGAGATCGGAGAACCCCGTCTCATGGAAGGTATCGACCCAGGCCTGGTCCAGCTCGCGCATGGCCAGCAGGAAACGGGTGCGGCTGTCGTCCAGCCGGCGCCGGGAACGCGTGGCACGGCTCATGCATTTCCCCCTGTACGCAGGGTGCCTGCCGAAATGACCATAGTTACTTCCATTTTTGTATATAGTTTTGTGTATTGATTGTCGCCCACCCCGCAAAGGCCCGCCATGTCCACCGCACGCACGCACACCCCGCCCACCCTGTTCCGCGAGAAGGAAGGCGTCCTGCCCAACCTGCTGGCCCTGGGCTGGACCAGCGCCGCCTGGCTGCTGTCCTTCGCGCTGATGGGCGCGGCACATCCGCTGGCCAATGCGACGGGGGTGCTGCTGTGCGTGCACGCGATGGTACTGGCCGCCTACCTGGTGCACGAGGCGGCGCACTACACGCTCTTCGCCTCGCCCGAGGCCAATCGCCGCATCGGCGAATGGATGAGCTTCGTCGCCGGCTCCAGCTATGCCAGCTTCGCGCGCATCCGCCAGATGCACATCCGCCACCACCGCGACCGAGCCGACCTCACCTGCTTCGACTTCAAGGGCCTGATGACGCGCCGCCCCGGCCTGCGCCGCACGCTGGAAGCGCTGGAGTGGGCCTACGTGCCCGCCACCGAGGTGCTGATGCACCTGCAGGTGGTCTGGCGGCCCTTCCTGGCCGCCTCCCAGCGCCGCCACCTGCCGCGCGCGGCCGGCATGCTGGCGCTGCGCATCGCGCTGCTGGCCATGCTGGGCGTGTGGTCCCTCAAGGCGCTGTTGCTGTACCTGCTGGCCTATGCGCTGCTGCTGCACGTGCTGAACTTCTTCGACGCCTTCCACCACACCTTCGACCAGTACTTCGTCGAGGCGGAGCAGCCCATCGCGCTGGACGGACGCGACCGCGCCTACGAGCAGGCCCACACCTATTCCAACCTGGTGTCCGCGCGCTGGCCGGCGCTCAACCTGCTGACGCTGAACTTCGGCTACCACAACGCTCATCACGAGCGTGCCGCCGTTCCCTGGTACCGTCTGCCGGCCCTGCACCGCGAGCTGTACGGCGACCGTCACCAGGCCGTGATGCCGCTGCCCGAACTGCTGGCCACCTGGCACCGCAACCGCGTGCGGCGCGTGCACGCCGACGACTACGGCGTGCCAGGCGCCGACGGCGGGCGCCGCGCGGACAGCTTCGTCGGCGCGCACGGCGTCTCCTTCCTCACCGTGATCTAGGACGATATGGCTACCTCAACTCCATTGGCCGGCCGCATTGCGGTGGTCACCGGCGCGGCTGGCGGCATCGGCCGCGCGATCGTGATGACGCTGATCAACCAGGGCGCCCGGGTATATGGCATCGACCGCAACGCCGAAGCCCAGTCGCGCATGACCGATGCCCTGGCCGCCGTCGGCGGCTACACGCCCTATGTCGCCGACCTGGCCGACCGCACCGACACCGACCGCATGCTCTTCGCGCTGCGCGCCGACCTGGCCAACCGCTGCGACATCCTGGTCAACAACGCCGGCATCAGCACCCTGGTGCCCTTCGCGCAGACCACCGACGAGCAGCTGGACCGCATGTTCGCGATCAACGTGCATGCGGGCTTCCGCATCACCCGCGCGCTGCTGCCGGCGCTGCTGCGCAGCGAGCACGCAGCCATCGTCAACACCGCCTCGGAACTCGGCTTCATCGGCCATGCGGGCTACGCGGCCTATTGCGCGACCAAGGGCGCCGTGCTGTCCTGGACCCGCGCGCTGGCCGTGGAGCTGGCGCCGCATGTGCGCGTCAACGCCGTCTGCCCGGGGCCGGTGGACACGCCCATGCTGCAGGCCGAGTTCACCGCCAGCGGCGATGCCGCCGCTGCCCACAGCCACGAGATCGCCCACGTGCCCATGGGCCGCCTGGGCACGCCGGGCGACATCGCCGGCATCGTCGCCTTCCTGGCCAGCGACGCGGCGGCCTTCGTCACCGGGGCCGCGTGGACGGCGGACGGGGGGAAGACGGTGGCATGACAGCGATGGCCGTGGCGGCCGCAGGGGTCAGTCCTCGTCGTCGTCGTGGTGCCCGCGGGCTGCGGCCGGGAGCTGCTCGCCGCGCCGGGCCTCGGCATGTTCCGTGCGCTCGTGCCGCTCGGGTGGCGGGGGTGGGTGCTGCCATTGCCACGCCCAGAAGCCCGACACCCCGACCACCAGCGCAGCCGCGAGCCCGCCGCGGTTGCGCTGGACGAGGTCAGGCCCTGGGCCGGGTGCCCGTCCCGTCAGCATCGTGGCTGCGAGGTTGCGGCCGCGCAGCAGGCTCACGACGGCCACCAGCGCCACGTGACCCACGGCCCCGGCCAGCATCAGGTTCCCCGCGAACTCGTGCACGTCTTCCATCCACTCGCCCGCCAGGCCGGCATATTGGATATACCCCGTGGCTGCAGTCGCGGCCAGGCCCACGAGCAGCGAGACGATGCACAGGGCCAGCCACCACGACGACCCGGCAGCAGCGCGCAAGCGGGCAGCCAGGCTGGACAGCCGGGCCGGCCTCGGACCGACCAGGCCCCATGCCAGGCGTGCGGCCAGCAGGCCGGCCACCGTGTAACCCAGCGTGATGTGGACTGCCCGCCATTCGTCGCCTTCGGCGCTCGCGTAGGCACCGGCGAAACAGCCGGCCAGCAACCAGTGAAGCGCGCGGGTAGGCGCATCGACCATGCGCCGTGACCGGACCGCGGCCGCACGGCCCACTGCCCGGGGGAAAGGCGTTTCATCAACGGATGTCATGGCCACTCCTTTGCGCTGCCATGCTGCATCCGCCGCCGCTTCGCGGCCTTAACCTGCGTCAAACCCGCGTGCGGGACACCGGGCTCAGCGGGCGCGGCCGCGGACCACCGCGCCACGCACCTCGAAGCCGACGGCATCGCGAGCCCGACCTTGTGCGTCCACCAGTTCCAGCTCGTGCCGCCCGGGCCACAGCGGCCAGGACATGGGGCGTGCCGGTCCGAGCCGCTTGCCGTTCAGGCGCCAGCTCCAGCCGGCCGGCACGCCGCCGGCCGGCACCAGGCTGAGCTTCTGCGCGGCCTGCGGGATGTCCGGGTCCAGCGCGACGATGGTGCGGTCCACCGGCGCGGCGATCAGGCCGCCGTCCACCTGCGGCGTGCGGGCCAGGGCGATGGGCTGGGGCAGCTCGGTGCCGGCGAGGAACCACTCGCGGCGCGGCGGCTCCAGCGCGGGCCGCCAGCTGACCGGCAGCTGCGCCACGCCGGCCGGCGCGGCGGGTGTGCGCCACGCGGCAGCATCGCCCTTGCCGCGGCGGTACAGCTCGTCCATCACCGCGCGCCACACCGGCGCGGCGCCGGTGACGCCGGAGACGTCCCACATCGGCTCGCCGCTCGCGTTGCCCACCCATACGCCCACGGTGTAGCGGCGCGAGAAGCCCACGCACCAGTTGTCGCGCATGTCCTTGCTGGTGCCCGTCTTCACGGCCGACCAGTAGCGCGTGGCCAGCGCGTTGTCCAGGCCGAAGGTGGGCACCCGCGCCTCGCGGTCGGACAGCACGTCGGCGACGATGAAGCTGGCGCCGGCGTCGGCCACCGGGCGCGGCGCGGCGCGCGGGTCGTCGGCGCGCAGGCGCAGCGGGCTGGCGCGCCCGTTCATCGCCAGCGCGCGGTAGGCATTGGACAGCTCGGACAGCCTCACTTCGGGCGAGCCCAGCGCGAGGCTGTAGCCGTAGTAGTCGCCATGCTCGCGCAGCGGGATGCCCAGGGCCTTCAGGCGCTCGTGCATCAGGTTGGGCGTGACCATCACCAGCGCGCGCACGGCCGGCACGTTCAGCGACGAGGCCAGCGCGGTGCGCAGCGACACCGGGCCCTTGAACTCGTGGTCGTAGTTCTCCGGCACGTAGAGGCCGGCGGCCGTCGGCAGGTTGACCGGTGCGTCGTCCAGCAGCGAAGCGGCCGTCAGCCAGCGGCGCTCGATCGCCAGCTCGTAGAGGAAGGGCTTGAGCGTCGAGCCCGCCTGGCGCGGCGCCGTCACGCCGTCCACCTCGGCCGCCTGCGACAGGCTGCCGCTGCCGCCCACCCAGGCCAGCACGTCGCCGCTGGCGTTGTCGATGACGATCAGCGCGCCGTCCTCGACGTGGTTGGGACGCAGCTCGGCCAGTTGCCGGCGCAGCGTGTCGCGCGCGAAGCGCTGCAGCTTCGCATCCAGCGTGGTCCGCAGCACCTGGCCCGCCATGGGCGAGGTGCCGGCCAGCAGGCGGCGCGCGAAGTGCGGGGCCAGCTGGGCATCGGCGTCCAGCCGGCCGCTGCCCGGGCTGTCGAAGATCTGTCGCACGGTCTGCTGCAGCCCGGCGCAGGACGCGGCCCGGCCCTGCTGGCGCAGCACCGTGCAGGCCCGCGTGGCCACGGCCTGGGCCGATGCGTTGGGCGCACGCACCAGCGCCGCGGCGATGGCCGACTCGCGCGCGTCCAGCCCGCCGGGGTACTTCAGGAACAGGGTCTGCGACAGCGCCGCGATGCCCACCAGCTCGCCGCGGAAGCCGACGAGGTTGAGATAGGCCTCCAGGATCTGGTCCTTGCGCCAGCTGCGCTCCAGCCGCAGCGCGGTCACCGCCTGCTGCATCTTGCCGCCGACGCTGCGTCCGCCCACGGGCGCGGACAGGTCGCGGTGCAGCAGGCCGGCGAGCTGCATCGTCACGGTGGACGCGCCGCGGGTGCGGCGGTTCCACAGGTTGCCCCAGGCCGCCGCCCCCGCGCCGGCCCAGTCCACCCCGGAGTGCTCGTAGAAGCGCTTGTCCTCCGACAGCAGCAGCGCCTGGCGCAATGCAGGCGACACCTGGGCCAGCGGCACCCAGCCCAGCCGCCGCGCGCTGCGGTCGGTGCGCACGGCCTGCACGGGCTCGCCGTGGCGGTCGAGCAGCAAGGTGTCCGAAGTGGCGTAGCCGGCCTTGACCTGCTGGAAGCTGGGCAGCGCCGCGGCCGCGCCGGCCCAGGCGGCCAGCGCCCAGGCCAGGCAGGACGCGCGCCGCAGGCGGATCACGGCTGCACCACCACCTGCGCGTTCGGCCATTCGCCGAACATCTCCGGCGCGTACATCGCCTCCACCCGCGTCTGCGGCAGGCCGAAGCTGCCGGGGTTGTTCAGGCGCACGGTGTACTCGACGCTGAACCTGCCCTTGGGCACGTAGCGGTAGTAGGCGCGGAAGGCGTCGAAGCGGCGTTCCTCGTAGGCCAGCCAGCCGCGCCAGTCGCTGCGTTCGCGGTCCGTGGCGACCGCGTCGTCGCGGCCCAGGCCGTTGCCCAGCAAGGTGGAGCCCGCGGGCACCGGGTCGTTGAGCACCACCCAGGTCATGTCGGCCTGGGCATCGACCTCCACCTTCACCCGCAGCACGTCGCCGCGGCTCCACTTGCCCTTGACCTTCTGCTCGACCGGCTCCACGGTCTTGGTGATCGCGAAGCCGGTGTTGAAGGGCGCCGCCAGCGGCACCGCGGCGCGGCTGATGAAGGTGACCCAGGGCTTGCCGCTGCCTTCGTGGCTGAGCTTCACGCTGGTGTCGGCCGTCTTGCCGCCCACGGCGAAGCCCGGCGGCCAGCCGAGGGCGACGCTGCCGCCCGCGGGCTGCCGGCTCCAGTCGAAGCCCTGCTGCGGCGTGTCCGCGCCCGCGGGCTCGTAGCCCACGCGCGTGCTGCCGCCCACCGCGTCCTTCTCGAAGCGCCTGGAGAAGGCTTCCACGGCCAGCGACCCCCAGGCGTTGGACACCGTGGTGGACCAGGCGCCGCGCTGCTGGCGCTGCAGCGTGCCGGTGACGATCTTCGGCAGGTCCGCCTGCCACTGCGGGCGGGCCAGCACGGCCAGGATGATGCGCACGCTGTTGACGTCGCCGTTGCTCATCAGCCACCACCAGCTGTCGTCGCGTTCGGTGGAGAAGCCCAGGCGCGTGCCCTGCACGTTCAGGCGTGCGCGCAGGATCTGCTCGGCCTCGGCCAGGCGCTTGTCGCGCTCGGGCAGGTTGGGCACGCGGTCCAGGATCTGCAGCCAGTCGATCACCGCGCCGGTGGGCCACTGGTTGGGCAGGACCTGGATGCTGTCCAGCAGCGCCGGCTGCACCTTGCCGCGGCGCGACAGGGCCTCCAGCGCGGCCAGCTTGCGCACGTCAAGATCGCCGTTCTTGAGGAAGGCGGGCATCCAGAACTCGCGCTTGATGCGGCCCTGCACGAAGTCCAGCAGACCGCGCTCCATGCGGTTGCGCAGGTCGTCGGGCAGGCTGAAGTCCACGCCGGCGCGCGTGGCCTCGTCGCTGACGGACAGCAGGTAGGCCGTCAGCGTGTCGCTGCCGGTGTTGCGGTCGCCCGCACGCGGCGGGAAGTAGTTGGCCAGGCCCTCCTCGTCCAGGTAGAGCGGCAACTGGGCGGTGATCGCGCGCCAGGCCTGCACGTCACGCAGGCCGACGGCGATGGACGCACGCTGCTCCAGGCAGAACCACGGGTAGCGCTGGAAGTAGTCGCGCACGCCGGGCAGGCCGTCGGCCAGGCGGGGCTTCAAGCCGACCTCGATGCCGCCGCGCAGGGCGCCGGCCTCGTTGGGCAGGGCCCCCTTGGGCGCGGCAATGGGCAGCGTGATGGCCTTGTCCAGCTGCATCAGCGTGGCCTGCTGCACCGTGACGGGCACGGCCTCGCCCACCTGCTGCGGCAGCTTCATGCGGTCGCGTGCGGCGGCGGACTCGGCGCTGATCGTCCACTCCAGCTGCTTCGCGTTGAAGGGGACCGCCACGTCCCAGCCGGTGTCGGCCGCGGCGTTGGCATCGATGCGCAGCTTCAGCGGCGCGAGGGCGGTGGCGCCCATCTGCGCGCTCAGCGTCACGTCCATGGGCCGCGCCGTGGTGTTGCGCAGCGTGACCATCGCGCGGTAGCGGTCGCCCTCGCGCACCAGCGGCGGCAGGCCGGAGACGATCTGCAGGTCCTGCGTGGCGCGGATGCTGGCGCGGCCGGTGCCGAAGAGCGCGGCGTTGCCGCCCTGCACCGCATCGGCCACCGCGACGATGCGGAAGGACGTCAGCGCATCGTTCAGCGGCACGCTCACCACCGCCTGGCCCTTGGCGTCCAGCACCACGCGCGGGTTCCACAGCAGCAGGGTGTCGAACAGCTCGCGCGTGGGGAACTGCCCGCCGCCGCCGCCCGCGGCCACGGCCTTCTGGCCGTAGTGGCGCTTGCCGATGATCTGCATCTGCGCGGTGGCCGTCTCCATGCCGTAGGCGCGGCGGCGGATCATCGCGTCCAGCAGGTTCCAGCTGCCGTTGGGCATCAGCTCCAGCAGGGCCTCGTCGACCGCCGCCAGGGCCACCTCGGTGCCGGCGGGCGCGGGCTTGCCATCGGGCAGCGTGACCTGGATGCGCACCTGGCTGGTGGCGCGGATGGGATAGCTTTGCTTGTCCGGCGTCACCTCCACCTTGAGCTGGTGGGCTGCGGTGCCCACCTCGATCTCGGCGATGCCCAGCTTGAAGGCGGGCTTGGACAGGTCGACCATCGCGGTGGGCGCCTGGAAGAGCTGGCCCTCGTCGCGCCAGGCGCGCCACCACTCGGTCGGCGCGCGCCAGCCCCAGCTGAAGAAGGAATACCAAGGCACCTCGCGGATGCGGCCGCGCACGGCCAGCACCGAGACGTAGACGTTGGGCCCCCAGTCGGCCTGCACCTTCAGCGAAACCGTCGGGTCGCGGCCGTCCAGCTCCACCACCTGCGTGTCCAGGATGCCGTTGCGCTCCACCGAGACCAGCGCGGTCGCGTGGCGGAAAGGCATGCGCACCTGGAACTTCGCGGTGTCACCGGGTTGGTAGCTGCGCTGCTCGGGGATGAGGTCGATGCGGTCCTGGTTGTCGCCGCCGAACCAGACCTCGCCCTGGCGCGTGACCCACAGCGAGGACGCCGCGCGCGCCACGTGGCCCCCGTTGTCCCTGGCCTCGGCCACCAGCTCGACGTTGCCGGCCTCCTTCAGCTCGGCCTCGCAGAACAGCAGGCCGCGGGAATCGGTCTTGCCGCGGCAGACCGGGCCCAGGTCCTCGTCGGCATCCTGGTTGTCGTAGGCGTAGAAGCCGCCGACCAGGCGCTTGCGCACGGAGGTCGTGCGGTGGAGCACCGCACGCACTGCCACGTCCACGTTGGCCATGGCCTTGCCGGCGGTGTCCAGCGCGATCACCTGGGCCGGCAGCTTCTGCTTCACCGACACCCAGGAGTCCGTGCGCACGCCCAGCACCACGGCCGAGGGCCACACGGGCAGCGTCTGGCTCAGCGTCTGCACCTCGCCGTTGGGGTCGGCATAGGTGGCCTGCACCAGCAGCTCGCGCGGCGTCTTCACCTCCGGCAGCTTGACCAGGTTGACCTTGCCTGCGCCGTTGCGGTCCAGCGTGACGGCCAGCTTGTTGGCGACGAGCTGGTTGCGCGCGTCGCCGCGGGTGCGGGTGGCGTTGCCCTCGTCGTCCTCGTCGACGTAATCCTCGGAGAAGAAGGGCCTGGCATTCGGATCCCGCGGCTCGCGCGGCGGCTCGAAGCGGAAGCCGGGGAAACGCTCGGCGCGGATCGCCGTGGCCAGGTCCACCTCGCGCAGCTGGGCCGAAACCTGCACCGGCAGGCCGGAGGCGCCGCCGCCGTTGCCGTAGGACACCTGCAGGTCCAGCGGCACTTCCTTGGGGCTGATCAGCGCGGCCTTGGGCGGCACGATGCGCCCGGTCATCACCGGCAGGCGGAACTCCTCGACGCGGAAGCTGCCGGTGCTCCAGCTGGCCTGGTCGTCGTCGCCCGCGCGGCGCACCAGCGCCACGTCGTAGAGGCCCAGCTTGGCATCGGCGGGAATGGCGAAGGTGTTCTCTGCGCTGCGTGCACCGCGCCAGCCAAGCGGGAACTCGAACTTCTGGCCCGAGCCCTGGTGCACGATGCGCAGCAGGTTGGGCAGTTCATCGGAGCGCAGCAGCCCCAGGCCGGTGAGCTTCTGGCTGCGCGCGATGTGCTTCATCGACACCGTCTGCCCTGCGCGCAGCAGCGTGCGGTCGAAGACGGTGTGGAAGAGCTGCTGCGTCGGCGGCGCGTACTGGCCGCTGGTGTCGACGTGGAAGCGCCAGGACTCGATGCCGTCGTTCCAGGTGGACCAGACGAAGGCCATGTCCATGCGGCCCTTGGCGTCGGCCTTGCGGGCGCTGACGAAGTAGCCCTGCTCGCGCCAGGCTCCATCCTCGCCGCCGCCGCGGCAGTACTCCCAGTCCAGCCGCGGCAGTTCCTTGGCCACCTTGGCATAACCCTTGGCATCCGTGCGGCCGGTCCACTGCACCTGGCCCTGGCAGTCGGAGATCTGCAGCTGGGCGTCGGCCACCGGCCTGCCCTTGTCCAGCGTGGTCACCCAGACACCGGAGTTGGCGGGGCCATGCTTGAAGTGCACGCCGAGGTTGGTGACCAGGGTGGTGGTGCGCACGTACATCGGCGCGTTGCGGTCCAGCAGCGCGGCGCCCAGGCGGGGCGACTCCAACTCGACGACGTAGAAGCCCGGCTCGGGCAGCGGGATGCCGATCACCTCGAAGGGGCGCGTCGCGCCCTTGGCGTCCTTGCCTGCCGCCGGCAGGGCCAGGCGGGCCGAGGCCTGCTCGCGCTTGAGCAGGCTGACGGTGCGCGTCTGCACGCGGTCCGGATCCTCCTGCGGCTGCTCCTCTTCCTCCTCGCCGTAGCGCTTGGCCTTGCGGCCGTTCTTGTCGCGCGGCTTGGGTGGGGCGAGGCGGATGCCCAGCTCGCTTTCCACCGTCTCGCGCCTGAGCGTGTTCTCCTGGTACTTCGCGACGCGCGCCATCCATTCGATGATGGACGCGTCGTCGCTCAGGCGCAGGTCGCGCACCGCGCCGCCGCTCACCGTCAGGCCCTGCACGTTGAGGTCGGCCTCGACGTGGCGCACGGTCACCGGCAGCAGGGGCTCGGCGTGGAGCTCCAGCACGCCGAACTTGTCGGTGGCGAACTTGGCCAGCGGCGGCATGCCCGAGATGCGCGTGGCCAGCGGGAAGAGCGAGGCGTTGGCCAGCTTGCGGCCGGCGTCGTCGGCCAGGTCCTTCGGCAGCTCGATGCGCACGTCGGTGTTCTCGGCGAAGGGCGGCGGGAACTCGATGGCCGACACGGCATTGGCCGTGGGGTCGTCGCCCGCCTGGTTCTTCTCGCGCTTGAAGAAGTAGAGGAACTTGCTGACCAGCCCCTCCTTCACCTCCACCAGGCGCTCGGACAGCTGCTCGCCGGCCTGCTCGAAGCGCGGCTTGTGCTCGCCGTCGGGTGCCTTCAGCACGATGCGCGCAGCCAGCGCGCGCGGCACGGGCGAGGAGAACTCGATGCGCAGCGGCTTGATCGGCAGGCAGTGGGCACGCGCGTTCTCGCGCTCGCAGGTGAAGCTGGCGGTGAAGGGCGCGCGCACCTTGTAGGCCAGGCGGCGCTCGGCCGAGTTGGGCACGCCCGAGGGCGTGGCGATGCCCTTGCCCCAGACCACCTCCACCGCCGTGTCGTTGGGCAGCGGGCGCGCGCAGCGCACGGTGACCACGCGGGCGCGCTGCGCCTTCAGGCCGACGGCGTCGACGATGGCGTCGCTCACCTGCCCGGTCAGCAGCTTCAGCGGCACGCGCTCGCCCACGCCGGCGATGGCGCAATAGCCGTGCTTCTCGATGCTGGCCGGCGTCGCCGGGCCGTTGAGCAGCAGCGCAAAGGCTTGCTCCTCCTCGATCACCTGGCCCTCGCCGGCCCACGGGTAGGCGCGCACGACGGCGGGGCCGCCGGTGCTGAATTCGTAGCTGGCGGGGCCAGTGACGGCCGCGCCGTCCAGCGCCTTCAGGCCGGGCTTGAGGCTGAAGCTGCAGCGGGTGCCCGCGGCCAGGTCGGCGGTGAAGTCGTAGACCCAGGTCTTGTCGTCTACCCAGCGGCCGTTGCCGGCCTGCGCGCAGCGCGCGTCGAAGGGCGCGGGCAGCTTGGGGTCACCGAAGCGCACCATCGAGTCCGAGAAGCTGGCGCGTACCTGGCGGATGCGGGAGACCTCGCCTTGGGGGGAAAAGGTGGTGATGGTGGTGGCGCTTGCGGCTGCGCTTGCGAGGAGGAGCAGCGCGGCCGTGATGGCGCGGGTGAGCAGGGATGTGGTTCTTGTGGACAAGGAGCGCTCCCGATGTTTGAGTGCCTCCCTTGGCGGAGGCAAGGGTGCCGATTGTGCGGGCTCCCGTTGCTGGTTTTGTCTTGCTTTTGTCCCGTTCGGCTTGAGTGCGCTGCGCCGGGATTTCGCCCCGGCAGGGCGACTTCCTTTCTTTGCTTGTGCAAAGAAAGGAAGCAAAGAAACACACCCCGACGTCCTCGTCGGCCGTCGTCACGGCCGATCCCCTGCGGTGCTCGCGTCTTGGGTGCGAAGGCGAACTCGCTACGCGGCTGCGCCGCTGCGCTCAGACAACGCCTTCGAGTCAGTCAACGAAGCGCGCTGCGCGCGCCACCCAAGCCGCTGCGCTCCTCGGCGAGGCCAACGGGGCCCCATTTGCAGGCCCCGGTTCGTGTCTGACGACGGACGCTGCGCGTCCTCGCAGAGCTGACACCGTCAAAAGGTTCTCCAGAATACTTTTGCGCTCTATCTCCGCACCGGCTCGGCTAGGGCACGCAGTGCCCGTCGTCCTTCACGAAACGGGCTTCGACGGGGCCCCGTTGGCGCCGCCGAGGAGCACAGGACTTCGGGCCGCACGCGCAGCGTGCTTCGTGAAACTGACTGGGTGGCCTCTGTCTGACCGTAGCGAGCGCAGCTCGCGGAGGGAGTTGGGACACCCGGCCCGGAGTCCGAGCACCGCAGGGAACCCTTCGCGAAGCGAAGGGCGGCGACGTCGGGGTGTGCTTTCTTTGCCCCCTTTCTTTGCACAAGCAAAGAAAGGGGGTCGCCCGCCGGGGCGAAATCCCGGCGCAGCGCACTCAAGCCGAACGGGACAAAAGCAAGACAAGACAAAAGAAAGCCGGCCTACAAGGCCGGCTCAGCAGGAACACGAAGAGATCAGTGCCCGTCGAACGCCAACAGCGAGTAGGTCTCCCACCCCTGCTGCTCCAGCTTCGCCCGCCCCCCCAGATCCGGCAGATCGATCAGGAACTGGAACCCGGCCACCTGGCCACCAGCGCGCTCCACCAGCTTGGCCGCCGCCGCCGCCGTGCCGCCCGTGGCGATCAGGTCGTCGACGATCAGCACCTTCTCGCCGCTGTCGATGGCGTCGCAGTGCAGTTCCAGGCGGTCGCTGCCGTACTCCAGCTCGTAGTCGTGGCCGAAGTGCTCGCCCGGCAGCTTCCCCGGCTTGCGGATGGGCACGAAGCCGATCCCCAGGCGCACGGCCAGCGCGCCTCCCAGGATGAAGCCGCGCGACTCCATCGCGGCCAGCTTGCTCACGCCGCGCGGGGCGGCTTCGGCCAGCAGGTCGATCGCGGTGGCGAAGCCCTCGGCGTGCTTGAACAGCGTGGTGACGTCGCGAAAGAGGATGCCGGGCTTGGGGAAGTCCGGGACGGCGCGCACCAGGGTGCTGAGCCAGGCGCAGGTAGCTTCCAGGCTGGCTTCGCGGGACAGGGCTGCGTGAGGCATGGCAGTTCTCCGTGGCTGGGAGCCCGGGTGTCCAGGCAAACGGCGGCAATTTTCCTAGGCTGCTGCGGCGCAACCCATCCCCAACTCGCGTAATACCTCACAAGAGAGCAGTCGTTTTGTGCCGCTGCGCCATACTCGAACGCGCTGCAGTGCACCAATGCGCGGCATTCCTCCTCGGCGCGGCACTTGCGGCAGGGGCCAGCGGCCCATCGTCTTGTTCGTCTTCCTCCCGAAAGGATTCGTCCCATGTCCTCCTCCAGCAGTTCTCCCCTCTCCGGCAAGGTGGCCGTCGTCACGGGCGCGGCCAGCGGCATCGGCAAGTCCATCGCGCTCACGCTGGCGCAGGCGGGCGCGTCCATCGGCATCGCGGACCTGAACCTCGAAGGCTCCCAGGCCGCGGCGACGGAAATCGAGAAAGCCGGCGGCAAGGCCATCGGCGTGGCGATGGACGTGACGCAGGAGGAAGCCGTCGACAAGGGCATCGACGAGATCGCGGCCAAGTTCGGCGGCATCGACATCCTGGTGTCCAACGCCGGCATCCAGATCGTCAGCCCCATCGTCGACTTCAAGTTCGCCGACTGGAAGAAGATGCTGGCCATCCACCTGGACGGCGCCTTCCTGACCACGCGCGCGGCGCTGCGCCACATGTACAAGGACAAGCAGCGCGGCGGCACCGTGATCTACACCGGCTCGGTGCACTCCCACGTAGCCTCCAAGCTGAAGGCGCCCTACGTCACCGCCAAGCACGGCCTGCTGGGCCTGTGCCGCACCCTGGCCAAGGAAGGCGCCGAACACGGCGTGCGCTCGCACGTCGTCTGCCCGGGCTTCGTGCGCACGCCGCTGGTGGACAAGCAGATCCCCGAGCAGGCCAAGACCCTGGGCATCAGCGAGGACGAGGTCATCAAGAAGGTGATGCTGGGAGAGACCGTGGACGGCGAGTTCACGACGCTGGACGACGTCTCGCAGATGGTGCTGTTCCTGAGCACCTATCCCACTGCCGCCCTCACCGGCCAGTCCTTCACCGTCAGCCACGGCTGGTTCATGCACTGAGGCACCCATGGTCGCAGCCAGCACCCGTACGCTGAAGGAACCGCCCGCCCCGAGGATCGCCGACCGGCCGCCGCGCCGCCAGCTGCCCTACGACACCGTGGCCCTGGTGCTGCAGGGCGGAGGCGCCCTGGGCGCCTACCAGGCCGGCGTCTTCCAGGGCCTGGACGAGGGTGGCATCACGCCCAACTGGCTGGCCGGCATCTCCATCGGCGCGCTGAACACGGCCATCATCGCCGGCAACGCGCCGCACCTGCGCGTGGCCCGGCTGCGCGAATTCTGGGAAACCATCTGCCGGCCCGCCTTCATGCAGCCGACGGCCGACGTCGTGCAGACCTGGGTCGAGCACCTGGGGGGCGACGCGCGCAAGGCCTTCAACGCCTTCGAGGCCTGGCGCGCCATCATCGAGGGCCAGCGCGGGTTCTTCATCCCGCGCATGCCGCCGCCCTGGCTGGGCGTGAACATGCCGCCGGGCTCGGCCAGCTTCTACGACACCTCGCAGCTGAAGAGCACGCTGGAGCGGCTGACGGATTTCGACCGCATCAACGCCGGCGAGACACGCGTATCGGTGGGCGCGGTCAACGTGCAGTCGGGCAACTTCGAGTACTTCGACAACACCGCCGGGCGCTGGAAGGGCCGGCTGCGGCCGGAGCACTTCATGGCCTCCGGTGCGCTGCCGCCGGGCTTCGCCGCGGTGGAGATCGAGGGCGAGTTCTACTGGGACGGCGGCATCGTCTCCAACACGCCGCTGCAGCAGGTGCTGGAGGCCGGCGGCCCGCGCCACGACACGATCGCCTTCCAGGTCGACCTGTGGAGCGCGCGCGGACCGGCGCCCACCAACATCTGGGACGTGCAGGAGCGCCTGAAGGACATCCAGTACTCCAGCCGCACCCGCGCCATCACCGACAAGCTGGCGCGCGAGCAGAAGCTGCGCCACCTGCTGCGCGAGCTGCTGAAGTCGGTGCCGGAGAAGGCGAAGAAGGAAGACGAGTGGTGCCGCTATGCCGAGGACTGGGCCTGCGGCCGGCAGGTGAACATCATCCACCTGATCTACAGCGACAAGGACTGGGACGGCCTGTCGAAGGACTACGAGTTCGGCCCGCTGACCATGCGCAACCATTGGGCCAGCGGGCTGGAGGACATCCAGCGCGCGCTGGAGCATCCGCAATGGCTGGAGCGGCTGCCGCCGGGGCAGGAGTTCGTCACCCACGACGCGCACCGCGCCAACGGGACGAGGGAGCTGGCGCCGGCCCGGGGCGAGCCGCGCCCCAGCGAGGCCGGGCCCGCGAAGAAGACCGCGGCTGTCAAGCGCGCAGGGAAGACGCCCGCGGCGAAGAAGCGAACCAGCGCTGCGCCAGCTGCACCCAGAACGCGGCGCCGATCGGAATCAGCGAGTCGTTGAAGTCGTAGCTGGGGTTGTGCAGCATGCACGGCCCCAGGCCGTGGCCACCGTCGCGGTGATCGCCCTCGCCATTGCCGATCACGAAGTAGGCGCCGGGCTTCTCCTGCAGGAAGTAGCTGAAGTCCTCGGCGCCCATCGTGGGTTCGAACTCGCGCACGTTGTCTGCGCCCACCAGGTCCGTCATCACCTGCCGCACGAAGGCGGTCTCGGCCGCGTGGTTCACGGTGGGCGGGTAGTTGCGCTGGAACTCGAACTCGCAGCGCGCGCCGAAGGCCGCCGCGGTGTGGTCCGCCACCTCCTTCATGCGGCGCTCGATCAGGTCCAGCACATCGGTGGTGAAGGTGCGCACCGTGCCTTCCAGCGTGCAGGTGTCGGGCACGACGTTGGTGGCCTCGCCGGCGCGGAGCATCGTCACCGAGATCACGCCGGTGTCGATCGGGCGCAGGTTGCGAGTGAGGATCGCCTGGAAGGATTGCACCATCTGGCAGGCCACCGGCACCGGGTCGATGCCCAGGTTGGGCATGGCCGCGTGCGAGCCCTTGCCGTGCACGACGATCTTGAACTCGTTGCTGGAGGCGAAGCAGGGGCCGTCCTTGATCGCGAACTGGCCCACCGCCAGGCCCGGCCAGTTGTGGATGCCGAAGATCGCCTCCATCGGGAAGCGGTCGAACAGGCCGTCGCGGATCATCTCGCGCGCGCCGCCGCCACCTTCCTCGGCCGGCTGGAAGACCAGGTGGACCGTGCCGTCGAAATCGCGGTTGCGCGACAGGTGCTGGGCCGCGCCCAGCAGCATCGCGATGTGGCCGTCGTGGCCGCAGGCGTGCATGCGGCCGGCGTGGCGGCTGGCGTGCCCGAAGGTGTTGCGCTCGGTGATGGGCAGCGCGTCGATGTCGGCGCGCAGGCCGATGGCGCGCTTTGCCGCGTTCGCGCCCTGGCCCTGGATGGTCCCGACGACACCGGTCTTGCCCAATCCCGTGTGCACCGGGATGCCCCACTCCTTCAGGCGCCGGGTGATCAGCTCCGCGGTGCGCACCTCCTCGAAGCACAGCTCGGGGTGGGCATGGATGTCGCGGCGGATGCCGCGGATCGTGTCGGCCTGGTCCAGGATGTCGGCGGGGATGTGCATGGCAGGCTCCGCGGCGGTTTCGCCTTGGGCAGGGAGGAGCCGGGGATATTACGACGCGGGCCGCGGCCCGGCAGGCGGACGGGCTCTGGGCGCCGCCGCAAAAGACGAACCGCCCGGGCAGTGGCCTGCAGCGGGCGGTTGGTCGGGGGTACCGCGCCTCCCAGTCCGGCGCGGTGGGAACGGCGCTTGCCTATTACTTCTTCAGCGACTCGATCAGGTCGATGTAGGCCTGCTTGGCCTCGTCGCTGGACTTGCCCTTCAGCTCGGCCCAGGCGTCCCACTTGGCGCGGTTGACGAAGTCCGTCATGCCGGGGCGGCTGCCCTGCACGTCGCCGGCCGAGGCCTGCTTGAACAGCGAATAGATCTTCAGCAGCGTCGAGTTGTCGGGACGCGTGGTGAGTTGTTTGGAATCGGCCTGTGCTTGCTCGAAGCGGGCCTGCAGATCGGACATGCTTTGCTCCTCGTAGTGCCCTGCCGCCTGGGATGGCGGGGCTCGGGCCATCTTAAACCGTGCGGCTGCGAGCGCCCGCGCGGGCCGGGCACACCCGCCCCCGCGACTGTAGGGTGCGCGGCGGCTGCCTACAATCCGCGGCCCTGCTACCCGCTCCCGCCGTACCCGTCCTCGCATGTCCGCGATCCGCTTCGACCACCTGACCAAGACCTACGACGGTGCACGCGGCGCGGTGCATGCGCTGCAGGACGTGAGCTTCGAGGTCGGCGCCGGCGAGTTCTTCGGCCTGCTGGGCCCCAACGGCGCGGGCAAGACGACGCTCATCAGCATCCTCGCCGGCCTGGCGCGCGCCAGCTCGGGCAGCGCGACGGTCAACGGCCTGGACGTCGTCCGGCAATACGACCAGGCACGCCGCCAGCTCGGCATCGTGCCGCAGGAGCTGGTCTTCGACCCCTTCTTCTCGGTGCGCGAGACCCTGCGCATCCAGAGCGGCTACTTCGGCCTGCGCCGCAACGACGACTGGATCGACGAGCTGCTGGCCCAGCTGGGCCTGGCCGACAAGGCCGACCACAACATGCGCCAGCTTTCCGGCGGCATGAAGCGCCGCGTGCTGGTGGCCCAGGCCCTGGTGCACCGCCCGCCGGTCATCGTGCTGGACGAACCCACCGCAGGCGTCGACGTGGAGCTGCGGCAGACGCTGTGGGCCTTCGTGTCGCGGCTGAACCGCGAGGGGCACACCGTGCTGCTGACCACGCACTACCTGGAAGAGGCCGAGGCCCTGTGCAGCCGCATCGCCATGCTCAAGCAGGGCCGCCTGATCGCGCTGGAGCGCACCTCCGACCTGCTGGCCCAGGCGGCGCACACGATGCTGCGCTTCAAGCTCGACGGCGAGCTGCCGCCGCAGTTGGCCGCGCAGGCGCGCATCACCGGGCGCATCGTGCAGCTGGCGTTGCGCGACGCCTCGGAGGTCGAGGCGGCGCTGTCCTCGCTCAGGCAGGCCGGGCTGGTGCCCGAGGACCTGGAGATCGGCCGCCCGGACCTGGAGGACGTCTTCGTCGACCGCATGCACGGGCAAGGAACCCCCGCATGAGCTTCGATGGAACCTCCAGCCTCCTGCGCAAGGAAGTCCTGCGCTTCTGGAAAGTCGCCTTCCAGACCGTCGCCGCGCCGGTGCTGACCGCCGTGCTCTACCTGATCATCTTCGGCCACGCGCTGGACCGCGAGGTGCGCGTCTACGGCCAGGTGCCCTACACCGCCTTCCTGATCCCCGGGCTGGTGATGATGAGCGTGCTGCAGAACGCCTTCGCCAACAGCTCCTCGTCGCTGATCCAGTCCAAGATCACCGGCAACATCGTCTTCCTGCTGCTGACCCCCCTGTCGCACTGGGCCTGGTTCACCGCCTACGTGGGCGCGGCGACGCTGCGCGGGCTGATGGTCGGCCTGGGCGTCTTCCTGGTGACCTGCTGGTTCGCGCCGCCGGGCTTCGCGGCGCCGGCGTGGATCATCGTCTTCGCGCTGCTGGGCGGCGTGCTGCTGGGCGCACTGGGGCTGATCGCCGGCCTGTGGGCCGAGAAGTTCGACCAGATGGCGGCCTTCCAGAACTTCATCGTCATGCCCATGACCTTCCTGGCCGGCGTCTTCTACTCGGTCAAGACGCTGCCCGCGCCCTGGCTGGCCATCTCCCACCTGAACCCCTTCTTCTACCTGGTGGACGGCTTCCGCTATGGCTTCTTCGGCGTGGGCGACGTCTCGCCCTGGACCAGCCTGGCGGTGGTCGGCACCGCATGCCTGAGCGTGAGCGCCTGGGCGCTGATCCTGCTAAAACGCGGCTACAAGCTGCGCCAGTGACGCCGCCTGCCCACCGAACACGCCCACCCGACCTCACCATGTCCAGCAAGCCCACCGCCGACGACGTCCGCAGCTACATCGCCAAGGGCCTGCCCTGCGACCACCTGGAGGTCGAGGGCGACGGCGACCACTTCTTCGCCACCATCGTCAGCGTCGAGTTCGACGGCCTGACCCGCATCCGCCGCCACCAGCGGGTCTACCAGGCCCTGGGCGATAGAATGCGCGAGCAGATTCATGCGCTGTCCATGAAGACCTTGACCCCCGCCGAGTGGGCTCGGCAAGGCTAGAAGAACGCGCCTTTCCGGGGTTCCTTGCGTCTTTTTCCGGTTTGCGGCCAAGCCGCACCGATGGCCCCCGTTGAACCAGCGCTGAACCGCCCCCGGCCTGCACCGCAGGCCGTTTTCGTCTGAACCCCAAGCGCCCATGGACAAACTGCTCATCCGCGGCGGCCGCCGACTCGAAGGCGAGGTCGCCATCTCCGGCGCCAAGAACGCCGCCCTGCCCGAGCTGTGCGCCGCGCTGCTGAGCGCCGAGCCGGTGTCCTACGAGCGCGTGCCCAGGCTGCAGGACGTGAGCACCACGCTCAAGCTTCTGCGCAACATGGGCGTGAAGGCCCAACACGACGCCGACGCCGGCCGCGTCACGCTGGACGCCGGCGACGTGAAGCAGCCCGAGGCACCCTACGAGCTGGTCAAGACCATGCGCGCCTCCATCCTGGTGCTGGGCCCGCTGGTGGCGCGCTTCGGCCAGGCCCGCGTCTCGCTGCCCGGCGGCTGCGCGATCGGCTCGCGCCCGGTGGACCAGCACATCAAGGGCCTGCAGGCCATGGGCGCGGACATCGTGGTCGAGCACGGCTACATCGTCGCGAAGGCCGCCCGCCTGCGCGGCGCGCGCATCACCACCGACATGGTCACCGTGACCGGCACCGAGAACCTGCTGATGGCCGCCGCGCTGGCCGAGGGCGAGACCGTGCTGGAGAACGCCGCCCAGGAGCCCGAGGTCACCGACCTGGCCGAGCTGCTGATCGCCATGGGCGCGCAGATCGAAGGCCACGGCGGCAGCCGCATCCGCATCCGGGGCGTCGAACGCCTGCAGGCGCCGAAGCAGCCCCACCGCATCATCGCGGACCGCATCGAGACCGGCACCTTCCTGTGCGCCGTGGCCGCCGCCGGCGGCGACGTGCTGCTCAAGGACACCTGCGCCGACCACCTGGACGCCGTGATCGAGAAGCTGCGCGACGCCGGCGTGCAGATCGAGAGCGGCGCCGACTGGATCCGCGTCCAATCGGCCGGCCGCCCGCGCGCCATCAGCCTGCGCACCACCGAATACCCCGGCTTCCCCACCGACATGCAGGCCCAGTTCATGGCCGTGGACTGCATCGCCGAGGGCACGGCCAAGGTCAGCGAGACCATCTTCGAGAACCGCTTCATGCACGTGAACGAGCTCGTGCGCCTGGGAGCGAGGATCGAGATCGACGGGCACACCGCCCTCGTCACCGGCGTGCCCCGCCTGTCCGGCGCCACCGTGATGGCCACCGACCTGCGGGCGTCGGCCAGCCTGGTGATCGCCGCGCTGGTGGCCGAGGGCGAAACGCAGGTGGAGCGCATCTACCACCTGGACCGCGGCTACGACCGCATGGAAGTCAAGCTGCGCGGCCTGGGCGCGGACATCGAGAGAATCAAGTGAGCGGCATCACCCTCGCCCTGTCCAAGGGCCGCATCTTCGAAGAAACCCTGCCGCTGCTGAAGGCGGCCGGCATCGAGGTCACCGAGGACCCGGAAACCTCGCGCAAGCTCATCCTGGGCACCAGCCGCGCCGACGTGCGCGTGGTGCTGGTGCGCGCGACCGACGTGCCCACCTACGTGCAGAACGGTGGGGCCGATGCCGGCGTGGCGGGACTGGACGTGCTGCTGGAACATGGCGGCGCGAATCTCTACCAGCCACTGGACCTGCGCATCGCCCGGTGCCGCATGAGCGTGGCCGTGCGCGACGACTTCGACTACGCCAGCGCGGTCAGGCAGGGCTCGCGCATCCGCGTGGCCACCAAGTACACCTCGATCGCGCGGCAGCACTTCTCGGACAAGGGCGTGCACGTGGACCTGATCAAGCTCTACGGCTCGATGGAGCTGGCGCCGCTGACCGGCCTGGCCGACGCCATCGTGGACCTGGTATCCACCGGCAAGACGCTGAAGGCCAACAAGCTGGTGGAGGTCGAACGCATCATGGACATCTCCTCGCGCCTGGTGGTCAACCAGGCCGCGCTCAAGCTCAAGCGCGAGCCGCTGCGCGCGCTGATCGAAGCCTTCTCCTCCGCCATCCCCGAGTAAGCCGAGCCATGCCCGTCGCCGTCCGCCGCCTCTCCACCGCCCAGGCCGATTTCCAGGACCAGTTCCAGCGCGTGCTGCACTGGTCCGCGGAGACCGACCATGCGATCGAGGAGCGCGTGGCCGCCATCCTGGCCGACGTGCGCGCGCGCGGCGACGCGGCGGTGCTGGAATACACGAAACGCTTCGACGGCGTCGACGCGGCGGGCGTGGGTGCGCTGGAGCTGACGCAATCGGAGCTGCAGGCCGCGCTGGCCTCCATCCCCGCCGCCCGGCGCAACGCGCTGGAAGCCGCCGCCCGCCGCGTGCGCGCCTATCACGAGCGCCAGCTGGACGCCTGCGGCCGCTCCTGGAGCTACCGCGACGAGGACGGCACCCTGCTGGGCCAGAAGGTCACGCCGCTGGACCGCGCCGGCATCTACGTGCCCGGCGGCAAGGCAGCCTATCCGTCTTCCGTGCTGATGAACGCCATCCCCGCCAAGGTGGCCGGCGTCGGCGAGATCGTGATGGTGGTGCCCACCCCGCGCGGCGAGAAGAACCCGCTCGTGCTCGCCGCAGCCGCGGTGGCCGGCGTGGACCGCGCCTTCACCATCGGCGGCGCCCAGGCCGTCGCGGCCCTGGCCTACGGCACCGACACTGTGCCGAAGGTCGACAAGATCACCGGCCCGGGCAACGCCTACGTGGCCAGCGCGAAGAAGCACGTCTTCGGCACGGTGGGCATCGACATGATCGCGGGCCCCTCCGAGATCCTGGTGCTGGCCGACGGCAGCACGCCGGCCGACTGGGTGGCGATGGACCTCTTCAGCCAGGCCGAGCACGACGAGCTGGCGCAGAGCATCCTGCTGTGCCCGGACGCCGGCTACATCGCCCAGGTGCTGGAGGCCATCGAGCGCCTGCTGCCCGGCATGCCCCGCCGCGACATCATCCGCGCCTCGCTGGAAGGCCGCGGCGCGCTGATCCACACGCGCTCGATGGAAGAGGCCTGCGAGATCAGCAACCGCATCGCCCCCGAGCACCTGGAGGTGTCCTCCGAGGACCCGCACCGCTGGGAGCCGCTGCTGCGCCACGCCGGCGCGATCTTCCTGGGCGCCTGGACCAGCGAGAGCCTGGGCGACTACTGCGCCGGGCCCAACCATGTGCTGCCCACCTCGGGCACGGCGCGCTTTTCCTCGCCGCTGGGCGTCTACGACTTCCAGAAGCGCACCAGCCTGATCGAGGTCAGCGAGGCCGGCGCGCAGGCCCTGGGCGGCATCGCGTCCGAGCTGGCTCATGGCGAAGGACTGCAGGCGCACGCCCAGGCGGCGGAATTCCGCCTGAAGCGCTAGTCCAATGAAACGGAGGAATCGGATGTGCGCAGGGGTCAGGCAGGGCAGGCGACAAGGCGCGGCCCGCTGCCCAGGCTGGATGCCTGGGCGAGGGGCGCAACGCCGGCGCGTGCCCTGCCTGACCCCTGCCCTTCGGGTGGGCACCTGGCAGGGGCGCCCTCGTCGTTGCAAGTGCTCGCCGGGTATCCAA
>SCTQ01000041.1 GCA_004322345.1 Aquabacterium sp.
CATCCATGCGCCGTCCGATCCATTCCGCAGCCCTCATCAACGCTTTCTTCGACAGCTTGCCGCCCGAGCAACGGGACACCGCGCAAGCCCTCCAGCGCGCCATCCTTGCAGCCGGCCCGCATCTGCGCGCCGAGGTGAAATGGGGCAATCTCTGTTTCCAGGACAACGGCGAGAACATCATCGCCATCGTGCTGCACAAGGCGCAGGCTCACCTGCAGATATTCAACGGCGCCCAATTGGTGGGACGCTTTCCCCAGCTCGAAGGCACCAGCCGCGGCATGCGGCTGATCAAGGTCAAGTACCGCCAGCCCGTCGACGAGGAACTGGTCAAGGCGCTGACGCTGGCCAGCATCGAGGCCCTGGGCTGACGCACGCAGCAGGCAAGGGCGTGCCGGCCCTGCGCGGGGCCGCTGTGCCATTCCGAGGGCGAATTCACGCAGCGATCAGCGCGCAGCATGGTCCGGTGAGCCTGCTGCCGTCCCGGTTGCAGCCGCCTCCGTAGAATCGCATCCGTGTTGCTCAACGCCGACCTCCATTGCCACTCGCGCGTGTCCGACGGGACCTTGTCGCCCGACGAGCTGGCGCAGCGCGCCAGCCGCAACGGCGTCGAACTGTGGGCCTTGACCGACCATGACGAGATCGGCGGGCAGGCCGCGGCACGCGAGGCCGCGCGGGCCCTCGGGATGCCGTACCTCACGGGCGTGGAGATCTCGGTCAGCTTCGCCGGCCAGACGGTGCACATCGTTGGCCTGGGTTTCGACGAGACGCATCCCGGGCTGGTCGAGGGCCTGGCCCACACGCGCGCCGGGCGTGAGCGCCGCGCGCGGCAGATCTCCGACGACCTGGCGCGTTCCGGCATCAAGGGTGCCTACGAGGGCGCGCTCAACTACGTCGGCAACCCCGACCTGATCTCGCGCACGCACTTCGCGCGTTACATCGTCGAGACCGGCGCCTGCCGCGACACCTCCGAGGTCTTCCGCCGCTTCCTCACCGAAGGCAAGCCCGGCTACGTGCCGCACGAATGGGCGCAACTGGGTGAGGCCGTGGCCTGGATCACCGGCGCGGGCGGGCTGGCCGTCGTCGCGCATCCGGGGCGCTACAAGTTCACGCCCAACGAGGAATACGCGCTGTTCACCGAGTTCAAGGGGCACGGCGGAGCCGGCGTGGAGGTCGTCACCGGCAGCCACGCGATCACCGAATACGAGCGCTATGCGCAGGTGGCCGAGGAATTCGGCCTGCTGTCCTCGCGCGGCTCGGACTTCCACGCCCCGGGCGAGAGCCGCGTGGACCTGGGCGGGCTGCCCTACCTGCCGGGGCGGCTGAAGCCGGTGTGGGAGGCGCTGGCCGACCGCATCAGCTGGCCGGCGTCGGCCCCGGCCTGAGGCCCCAGCCGCCGCACCGCCGTGCGGCCCCGCCGTCGACGCCATGGCCCAGTACTTCTCCATCCATCCCGAATCCCCGCCACTGCGCCTGCTGCGCCAGGCCGCGCAGATCCTGCACGGCGGCGGCATCGCGGCCATCCCCACGGATTCCAGTTATGCGCTGGTCTGCCACCTCGACGACAAGAACGCGGCCCAGGCCCTGCGCACGCTGCGCGGCGTCGACGAGAAGCACCACCTGACGCTGCTGTGCCGCGACCTGTCCGAGCTGGCGAGCTACGCGCGCGTCGACAACAGCCGCTACCGCCTGCTGCGCAGCGCGACGCCCGGGCCCTATGCCTTCATCCTGGAGGCGACCAAGGAAGTGCCGCGCCGCGTGTCGCATCCCTCGCGCCGCACCATCGGCCTGCGCGTGCCGGACCATGCGGTGACCCAGGCCCTGCTGGCCGAGTTCGGCCAGCCGCTGCTCGCCACCACGCTGATTC
>SCTQ01000436.1 GCA_004322345.1 Aquabacterium sp.
CCAACGATTGCCTGATCGCCGCCGGCTGCCTGTTCAGCCGGCAGCCACTGCTGGCGCACGACCGCGATTTCGGCCATCTGGCGGGGATCGAGCCCCGGCTGAAGCTGGTGTCCGACGCCTGAGCTCGTGGCCCGCGGCATCGCGGCCAGCGCCTAAAATTCGCTCCCTTCCGGCCCGGACTCCTCCGGGCCCTTCGTTTTTCCGGGCCCTGCCCGTCCGCAGCCATGACCACCGCCCTGCACACCTCCGCCCTCACCTCGCTCCCGCTGCTGGCCCGCGGCAAGGTGCGCGACAACTACGCCGTCGGCGAGGACCGCATCCTGATGGTGGCCTCGGACCGCATCAGCGCCTTCGACGTGATCATGGGCGAGCCCATCACCGGCAAGGGCGAGCTGCTCACGCGCATGGCGCTGTTCTGGTTCGAACTGCTGAAGGACGTGGTGCCCAACCACCTGACCGGCGACGCTCCGGAATCCGTGGTGAAGGCGGACGAGATCGCCCAGGTGCGCGGCCGCTCGATGCTGGTCAAGCGCCTGAAGCCCTTGCCGGTGGAAGCCGTCGTGCGCGGGTATCTCGCCGGCAGCGGCTGGAAGGAGTACCAGGACAACGGCCAGGTCTGCGGCGTGCCGCTGCCCGCGGGCCTGCGCAACGCGAGCAAGCTGCCCGAGCCCATCTTCACGCCCGCCACCAAGGCCGAGATGGGCGACCACGACGAGAACATCAGCTTCGAGAAGATGGTGGAGATCATCGGCCGCCCGCTGGCCGAGCAGGTGCGCGAGGTGTCCATCCGCCTCTACAAGACGGCCGCCGACTACGCGCTGACGAAGGGCATCATCATCGCGGACACCAAGTTCGAGTTCGGTCTCGACGCCCAGGGCCGGCTGACGCTGATGGACGAGGTGCTGACGCCCGATTCGTCGCGCTTCTGGCCGGTGGAGGGCTACCAGGCTGCCGTGGACGCGGGCCGCAACCCGCCCAGCTACGACAAGCAGTTCCTGCGCGACTGGCTGGAGCAGGCGCAGGTGGACGGCAAGCCCTGGAACAAGCAGGCGCCGTCGCCGGCGCTGCCGGCCGAGGTGGTCGAGAAGACCGCCGCCAAGTACCGCGAGGCGCTGCAGCGCCTCACGGCCTGATCAGAACAGCGCCATGCTGAGCTTGCGTCGGTACTGATCGATCACCGGATCGGCGCCGGCCACTTCCTGGCGGCCGGCCACTTCGAGCGCCGGCTTGGCGTCGGCAGGCTTGCCAGGTGCCGGGCCCTTGGGCGCCTTGGGCTGGGGCTTGGTCATCACTTCCAGCACGGCCACGTAGGCCTTGCGCGCGGCTTCGTCGTTCCACTTCTTGTCGCGCATGATGATTTCCAGCAGCTCGTCCATCGCTTCGGTGTAGCGGCCGGCGGCGAAGTGGCCGCGGGCGAGGTCGTAGCGGGCCTCGAAGTCGCGCTTGTTGGCGGCGATGGCGGCGGCCAGCGCATCCGGCGAGCGCAGGCCGGGCGCGGCGACGCAAGCGTCCACGTAAAGCGCGAAGGCGGCCACGCGGGCATCGGCCAGCAGGCCGGTGGCCTTGGAGGCGATGGGCAGGAAGGCGGTCTTGGCGTCGTCCACGCGCTGGGCCTGCAACAGCAGCTTGACGTACTCCAGGCGGGCCTCGTCATTGGACGGGTCCAGCGCGATGGCCTCCTGCAGCTTCTCCAGCGCGGAGGCCGGCTGGCCGGCGGCGGCCAGCTCGCCGGCCTCGGCCAGGTCCTCGACGGCATCGGCCTCCTCGGCACTGGGCACATGCTTGTCCAGGAAGGCGCGGATCTGGGCCTCGGGCAGCGCGCCGACGAAGCCGTCCACCGGCTGGCCGCCGGCGAACATCACGCAGAACGGAATGCTGCGCACGCCGAACATCTGGGACAGCTGGCCGGTGATCTCCGGCTCCTCGTCGGCGTTGACCTTGGCCAGGATGAAGCGGCCGGCGTACTCGGCCTCCAGCTTGTCCAGCACGGGGCTGAGCTGCTTGCAGGGGCCGCACCACTCGGCCCAGATGTCCAGCAGGACCGGCACCTGGGCGGAGGCGGCCAGCAGGTCGCGTTCGAAGTTTTCGAGGGTGATCGTGATCATGGTGAGGCGGGGATGTCAGGAGCCGGAACGGCCAGGCTCTTAAAATGCGCGCTTTGCGCAAAAAGGCAAGAGCGTGGGACAGGCAGCAGAAACGAGCCAGGAAGCTGGTGTGCCGATCGGGGTGGTTATCGGTGTGGTGATGGGCTCCAGCAGCGACTGGGACGTCATGCGCGCGGCTGCCGAGATTCTCGCCGAGTTCGGCATCGCCTTCGAAGCGAAGGTGGTCTCCGCCCACCGCACGCCCGACGACATGTTCGCCTACGCCGAGGCCGCCCGCGGCCGGGGCCTTGCGGCCATCATCGCCGGTGCCGGGGGCGCGGCCCACCTGCCGGGCATGCTGGCGGCCAAGACCAGCGTGCCGGTGCTGGGTGTGCCGGTGCCCTCCAGGCACCTCAGCGGCGTCGATTCGCTGCATTCCATCGTGCAGATGCCCAAGGGCGTGCCGGTGGCCACCTTCGCCATCGGCGCGGCAGGCGCGGCCAACGCGGCGCTGTTCGCCGTGGCCCTGCTGGCCAACCACGACGACGCGCTGCGCGTGAAGCTGGACGCCTTCCGCGCCAGGCAGACTGAAGCTGCCCGCGCGATGACCGTGAGCCTGTGATCTTGAGCCCCCCTGACCAAGCCAGCGGCACCCTGCCACCCTCGGCCCGGACCACGCTGGGCGTGCTCGGCGGCGGCCAGTTGGGCCGCATGTTCGTGCACGCCGCCCAGGCGCTGGGCTACGCCACCGCGGTGCTGGACCCGGACCCGGCCAGCCCGGCCGGCCTGGTGTCCCACGTGCACCTGAAGGCCGACTACCTGGACGCCGCGGCGCTCACGCAGCTGGCGCAAACCTGCGCCGCGGTCACCACCGAGTTCGAGAACGTCCCCGCCGAGGCCCTGGCCACGCTGGCGCGCAGCCTGCCGGTGGCGCCCGCCGCCGCGGCGGTGGCCGTCTGCCAGGACCGGGCGAAGGAGAAGGCCCACTTCGTCGGCTGCGGCGTGCCCTGCGCGCCGCACGCGCTGATCGAGACGCCCGCCCAGCTCGCGGACGTCGCCGACGACCTGCTGCCCGGCATCCTGAAGACCGCCCGCCTGGGCTACGACGGCAAGGGCCAGGTCCGCGTGCGCACGCGCGACGAGCTGGCCGCCGCCTGGGAGCAGCTCAAGCGCGTGCCCTGCGTGCTGGAGAAGATGCTGCCGCTGGACTTCGAGGTCAGCGTGCTGGTGGCCCGCGGGCGCGACGGCACGGCGGTGACCTTCCCGGTCCAGCTCAACCTGCACCGCGACGGCATCCTGGCGGTGACCACCGTGCCGGCGCCCGGCGTGGACGCCGCGCGGCAGCAGCAGGCCGCCGAGGCGGCCAAGCGCATCGCCGCCTCGCTGGACTACGTCGGCGTGCTGTGCGTGGAGTTCTTCGTGCTGCAGGACGGCTCGCTGGTGGCCAACGAGATGGCGCCGCGGCCGCACAACTCCGGCCACTACAGCATCGACGCCTGCGACCTGTCGCAGTTCGACTGCCAGGTGCGCGCGATGGCCGGCCTGCCGCTGCCCCAGCCGCGCCTGCATTCGCCGGCCGTCATGCTCAACCTGCTGGGCGACCTGTGGTTCGACGCCGCCGGCCACGAGCGCGAGCCCGACTGGCCCGCCGTGCTGGCCCTGCCCGGCGCCCACCTGCATCTCTACGGCAAGACCGAGGCGCGGCGCGCGCGCAAGATGGGCCACCTGACCCTGACGGCCGCCACGCCCGAGGCCGCACGCGCCGTCGCGCTGCAGGCCGCGCAGTTGCTGGGCCTGGAAGCCTGGTAGCAGCCATGCCGCTGCTGCTCGCGGGCACGCCTGCCGACCTGGACACCGCCGCGCGCCGCCTGGCCGACGGCAGCCTGGTCGCCCTGCCCACCGAAACCGTCTACGGCCTCGGGGCCCGCGCCGACGACGATGTCGCGGTGGCGCGCGTCTTCGCCGCCAAGGGCCGGCCCAGCGACCACCCGCTGATCGTGCACGTGGCCGACGTGGCCGCGGCCGAACGCTATGCCGCATCCCTCCCCCCTGCCGCGCGCAAGCTGATGGACGCCTTCTGGCCCGGCCCGGTCACCGTGATCGTGCCGCGCCGCGCGGACGTCGGCGCCGCGGCGGCCGGCGGCCAGGACACGATCGGCCTGCGTTGCCCCGGCCACCCGATGGCGCGCGCCCTGCTGGAGCGCGCCGCCGCGCTGGGCGTGCACGGCGTGGCCGCACCCAGCGCCAACCGCTTCGGCCGCATCAGCCCCACCCGCGCGGCCCACGTGATGGAAGAATTTGCCGCGCTGGGCGAGGACGAACTGGCCGTGCTGGACGGCGGCGACAGCGCGGTGGGCATCGAATCGGCCATCGTCGACTGCTCGGGCGCCACGCCGCGGCTGCTGCGCCCCGGCAGCCTGAGCCGCGAAACGCTGCGAGCGGTGCTGGGCGAACTGGCCGAACGCGACGAAGCCTCGCCACGGGCCTCCGGCACGCTGGAGGCGCACTACGCCCCGCGCGCCAAGCTGCGGCTGATGGGCACGGCCGAGCTGCGCAGCGGCATCGAGCTGCTGGGCAGCGACCTGAAGTCCGCCCCCGGCAGCCAGCCGGTGCTGGCGCTATATTCCCGCAGCCCCGTCGCCGCCCTGCTGCCGGGCAAGCGGCTGCCCGAGCGCATGCTGCATCGCCCGATGCCAGACGACGCGGCGCGTGCGGCCCACGATCTTTTCGCCGACCTGCGTGAACTCGACGCGGCCGGCGTGCGTCTGATCTGGGTCGAGACCCCTCCGGACACCAGCGACTGGGAAGGCGTGCGGGATCGTCTGACGCGCGCCGCGGCGGCATGACGCCGGCACTTTATTGGACATGGAACACACATTGGCCGGCAGCCGCGCATGGGCGCGAAGCTGGCGGCCACTGACAACGGAGCAAGCATGATCGAATCGTTCAAGAGCCGGCGCTGGATGGGCCGCATCACCACGGCGGGCGCCGTCCTGGCACTGGCAGCGGGCCTGGCGGCCTGCGGGGGCGGTGACCGCTCCCAGCCCTTCAAGCCGACGCGCATGGTCTCGTTCGGCGACGAGTACAGCACCGTGGGGAGCAACGGCGCGCGCTACACGGTCAACTACCGCCTGACCACGGACACCGCGAACACCTTCAGCTGCACCGCCAACCCGATCTGGATCCAGTACCTGGCGGCCCACTACGGGCTGACGCAGCCGGGTTGCGTGGTCTCCGTGGCGCCCACCGCGCTGACCCGCGCGGCGGCCCAGGCCAAGGTGGCGCAGGTGAGCTCGCAGATCGACAGCTTCATCTCCTCCGAAGGTGGCTTCACCAAGAACGACGTGGTGACCGTGCTGGCCGGCGCCAACGACATCCGCGCCGCCTACCAGCTCTATCCGACCACGCCGCTGGCCACGCTGCGCGCCACGGTGACCGCAGCCGGCCAGGCCCTGGGCGCCAAGACCAAGACGATCACCGCGACGGGTGCCCGCGTGCTGCTGATCACCGTCCCCGACCTGGGCCTCACTCCCTACGCGATCGCCGAGAACGGCAGCTCGACCAACGCCGACCAGTTCCAGTCCCTGGACTGCGGCAGCGACCCGGGCAGCAACCGGCAGAAGGTCCTCAGCGTGCTGACGGCCTGCTTCAACAACGGCCTGCGCACGACCATCGAGAACGACGGCAACAAGCTGGGGCTGGTGACCGCCGACCAGCTGATCCGCTTGATCGCCAAGACGCCCAGCGACTACTCGATCACGAATGCGGTGGACCCGCTGTGCAAGTCGACGACGACCTTCTATCCGACAAACACCTGCTACATCCAGTTCGCCGACGGCAACAACACGGTGGACGGGACGACCTACAACCAGCTCAACACCACGTCGACGAACGACGTGTCGAGCTACTGGCTGTGGGCCGGCGACCTGTGGCTGAGCCCGATCGGGCATTCCAAGCTGGCCAGTTCCGCGATCTCGCGGACGCAGACCAACTGGGAGTGATGTGGGCCCCTCGGTCCGCGGTTACGCGGACCGGTCCCCGAGGGGACGGGGGCCGGCTTGGGAGCGGCCCGGCGCTCGGCCCCTGCCGCCTCCGCCAGCCGGTGATGCCGGCGGGAGCCGTGGGTCAACGCGGCTTTCCGTACCTGAGCTTCATCCCCAGGATCGCCACCGCCAGCACCAGCGTGATCGCGTTGGCGATGGTCACGGGCATCGATCCGATGCGCAGGCCGTAGAGCAGCCACAGGGCGATGCCCAGCGTGAAGGCGCTGTACATGCCCAGCGAGATGCCGGAGACGTCGCGGGTGCGCCAGGTGTGCAGGGCCTGGGGCACGAAGGATGCGGTGGTCAGCGTGGCGGCGGCGTAGCCCAGCCAGTCGCCGAGCATGCCGCCGAAGACGTCGGCGGCCCAGATGGCGCTCATCGCGTGGCTCCCTTGTCGTTGCCCTTGTCGTCGGCCACCCAGGCCACCAGGGCGTCGAGGGCCGGGCGCGCGGCGCCTGCGTCGGGCGCATGCACGATGCCGACGACGATCCAGCGTCTTCCGCTGTCGCCCAGCACATAGCCCGCGATGCCGACCACGCCGTCCAGCGTGCCTGTCTTCAGGTGCGCGCGGCCGGCGGCGCCGTTCATGCGCCGCGTGGTGCCGTCCACTGCGGCGATGGGCAGGGAGGACAGCAGCTCGGGCATCACCGGGCTGGCCCAGGCCGCCGCCAGCAGGCGCGCCAGGCAGGCCGCACTCGCGGCCTCGGTGCGCGACAGGCCGGAGCCGTTGTCCAGCAGCAGGTCGGCCTCGCCGCAGGCGGCACGCGACGCGATGTGGGCCGCCACGACCGTGCGTGCGGCCTCCAGCGTGGCAGGCTGGGCGACGGCTGCGTCCGCCGGCTGGCCCAGCGCCAGGAAGAGCGCACGCGCCATCGTGTTGTTGCTGAACTTGTTGATGCTGCGCACGACCTCGGCCAGCGGCGGCGAATCGAAGAAGAAGCTCGGGTCCCCGCCCGGGTGGGCGGTGGCCGTGCGCACGCTGCCGCCCAGCTTGCCGCCCATGCCGCGCCAGGTGGCGGCCACCAGGCGGCGTGCGTGGTCGGCGGGGTCGGGCCAGGCCAGGCGCCATTCGCGTTCGCCGCAGCCCACGGGGTAGCGGCCGCCCAGCCGCGGCCGCTGCGGCGCGGACAGGTCCAGCCTGACCGCTGCCTGCCAGTCGCCGCAGGCAGACACGGCCTCGCCCGCCGCGGCGGCCAGCGGGATGCGCGCGGGCCAGCGCACACCATCCAGGTCGGGCCAGGCATCGACCCTGGCCCAGCGCTGGCCGGGCACGGGCGAGAAGCGCACGCCCACGCTGCCCAGCGCGGCCAGCAGCGCGTGGGGCTGCACGTTGTAGGGCTTCAGCGGCTCGCCGTCGAAGCGCGAAGGGTCGGCCGCGGGCAAGGCGTAGCCGCTGTCGTCGAGCACGATGTCGCCGCTGATGCGGCGCACGCCGTGTCGCTGCACCTCCTGCAGCAGCAGCCACAGGCGCTCGGCCGTGAGCGCGGGGTCGCCGCTGCCGCGCACGACCAGGTCGCCGCGCAGCACGCCGTCGCGCAGTTCGCCGTCCAGCCACACCGGCGTGCGCCAGGTCCAGGCCGGGCCCAGGCGCTCCAGCGCGGTGAAGGTGGTGAAGAGCTTCATCAGCGAGGCCGCCGGCCGGCGCGCCTCGGCCTGCCAGGACAGGCGCGGCACGGGTGCGGCCCCGGCGTCGGGCACCGGCAGCACGACGGCCGACAGCGTGGCGTCGCCCAGGCCGGCCGCCGCCAGCCGCGCATGCACCGGCGGCGGAAGCGAAGCCGGCGCCTGCGCACCTGCAGCGGCCATCCCCGCCATCGCGAGTGCCGCGGCCAGGGCCGCCCCGCGTCTGCCTTTTCCTGCCCTCGAGGCGGTGGCGCCATGGGCCCTGTCGATCTGCTGCATGGCCGCGATGATAGGGACGCGAGCCTCTAAACTTCCGCCATGCACGTCCCCGTCCCGCCACAGGCCGCTGCCCCGACGCCCGGGGAGCCGGCCAGCCCGCCCTGCCTGCTGGCGCTGGACACGGCCACCGAGACCACCCACATCGCGCTGGAGTTGCACGGCAGCGTCCACGCGGCAGCGCAGGCCGGCGGCGCGCAGGCGTCGGCCGTGCTGCTGCCGGCCCTGCAGCAACTGCTGCAGGTTGCCGGAGCCGGCTGGCCGCAAGTGGACGCGATCGCCTTCGGCCGCGGGCCCGGCGCCTTCACCGGCCTGCGCACCGCGACCTCCGTTGCCCAGGGGCTGGCCTTCGGCCTCGACAAGCCGGTGATCGTGCTCGACACCCTGATGGCCGTTGCCGAGGACGCCCGCATGGCCGGCGCCGACGCAGGCTGCGTCTGGGTGGCGAACGATGCGCGCATGGGCGAGCTGTACGCCGCCGTCTACGCCCACGATGCCCGGCGAGGCTGGCAGGTGCTGCGCGAACCCGCGCTCCACACGCCGGCCGCCTGGCTGGAGCAGCTGCAGGGCGCCACGGGCACCGAGACGCCCAGCGCCTGCGCCGGCAACGCCTGGCATGCCCTGGGCGAGGCCCTGGAGGCCGCCGCGCGATCCGCCCCCGTGTGGCCCGATGCACGCCCCACCGGCGCCGCGCTGCTCGCCCTGGCCCGCCAGGCCTGGACAGCCGGCGCGCTGCAGGACGCCGCCAGCGCCTTGCCGCTGTACGTGCGCGACAAGGTCGCCCAGACCACCGCCGAACGCGAAGCCGCGCGCGCGGCGAAGGCCCAAGCGGCATGAGTCTCGACATGGCACGACAAGACGCTCCTGCCCGCATCGCTGGCTGGTGGATGCAACAGGGGCCGAGCGCCGGCCCCGTCCCCCCGGGGGACCGGCCCACGTACCCGTGGGCCGAGGGGTCGTCATGAACGCCTTGCTCAACCCACCGAGCTGGCCCGAGCGCATGCGGCTGCAGCCCATGCGCAGCGGCTCGCTGGACGTGGTGATGGCCGTCGAGCGCATGGCCTATCCCTTCCCGTGGACGCGCGAGAACTTCGCCAGCTCGCTGGCCTCGGGCTACCTGGCCGAATGCCTGTTCGACGACCACGACCCGCATCACCTGATCGCCTACTACGTGGCCCAGCTCGGCGTGGAGGAGATGCACCTGCTCAACCTCACCGTCGCGCCCGCGGACCAGCGCCGCGGCTGGGGCCGGCGCATGCTGCAGGCGCTATGCGTGCGCTGCCTGCAGCACGGCGCGGCCAAGCTGTGGCTGGAGGTGCGCCTGAGCAACACGCACGCACGCCGGCTCTACGAGGATTTCGGCTTCGTGCGCGTGGGCGTGCGCCGCGGCTACTACCCGGACTTCGTCGGGCGCGAGGACGGCATCGTGATGTGCCTGGACCTGAGCCAGGCTCCGGTGGAAGGGGCCTGAGCAGATGAGCTGGAGCGAACGGCAGCTCGCGATGCTGCGCGAGATGGGCATCACGCTGTGGTGGCCCGGGGCCGCCGGGCCGGCGCCGGCACGTGCGCCGAAGGAAGCCGCTGTCGTCGAGGCCGTGCAGCCGCCTGCAGTGCAGGCGGAGGCGCGCCCTGCGGCCGAGCCCCCGCCGCGGGCCCCCGCCCCGCGCGCGGCGGGTGCCGG
>SCTQ01000437.1 GCA_004322345.1 Aquabacterium sp.
CGTGTTGAACAGCGACGAGCGGCGCTTGATGCCGTGCACCTCGTAGCCCTTCTTCAGCAGGAACTCCGCCAGGTACGAACCGTCCTGGCCGGTCACGCCGGTGATGAGGGCGACTTTCTTCATTGCGTTTCAGCCTTCAAGTCGAAATCGACCATCTCGCCGACCAGGTCGGCGAGCGAGTACGAGGGGTTCCAGTCCAGCAGGCGCTGGGCCTTGCGGATGTCGGCCGCCGGTTGGGCGGGGTCGTAGGGGCGGTAGAACTGCGGGTCCACGGAGACGACGACCTTGCCGGTCCTGCGGTCCACGCCGGTCTCGTTCAGGCCCTCGCCCTGCCAGTCCAGCCGGATGTCCAGTGCGGCGGCGGCCATGCCGACGAAATCGCGCACGCTGGTCAGCTTGCCGCTGGCCAGCACGAAGTTGTCGGGCTTGTCCAGCGCCATGATCTTCCAGATGGCCTGCACGAAGTCCTTTGCGTGGGACCAGTCGCGCCGCGCGTCCAGGTTGCCCAGCGTCAGCCTCTCCAGCCGGCCGAGCTTCACCTGCGCCAGCGACTTGGTGATCTTGCGTGTCACGAAGTTGGCGCCGCGCAGCGGGCTCTCGTGGTTGAAGAGGATGCCCGTGGACACGTGGGTGCCGTAGCTGGCGCGGTAGGCCTCGGCCATGATGTGCGCGAACAGCTTGGTGGCGCCGTATGGTGTCTTGGGGTTGAAGAAGGAGTCCTCGGAGTGATGGGTGTCCGAGATGTCGCCGAAGATTTCCGACGACGAGGCCTGGAACACGCGGATCCCGTTTCCGCAGGCGCGGGCATGTTCGAAGATGCGGACGGCGCCGATCCCGCCGGCTTCGGCGGTGGCGACGGGATGGGTGAAGGATTCGCCCACCGAGCTTTGCGCGGCGAAGTTGAAGATGATGTCCGGCCGGCTCTGGGTGATCGCGCGATCGATCATTTCCGGCGAGAGCAGGTCGAAGGGAACGAACTCGACATCCGCGGCGATGCCCAGGTGCCGCAGGCGCCAGGTGCGTTCGTCGTCCGCTGCGCCGCGTATGCCGCCGATCACCCGGTGCCCCAATTGCAGGGCGTGTTTGGCCAGATAACTGCCGTCCTGGCCCAGGATACCGGTAATCAGTATGGTCTGAGATTTAGCCATGGTGTCCAAACTCTATCGTGCAGGGAATTGCGGGGGTCAACTCTGCGGGCTTGGAAGCTTGGCGGCCAGCCCCAGTATCTTCTTATAAAGATCAAAATAGGAAGATACAGATCGTTGCCAATTGAACAAACTGGCGTGGCGCATGATAAACGAAGAGTGTTGCGGATCCTGTTCATGCCGCCTCGAGCCGTCTTCGAGCACCGCCTGCATGGCTTGCGGCGCGAAGGAATCGAAGTAGAAGGCAGCGTCGCCGCCGACTTCCGGCAGCGAGGTCAGGCGCGACAGGAACACCGGTTTGCCGAAGTGCATGGCCTCGATGGCCGGCAGACCGAAACCCTCGCACAGCGAAGGGAAGAGGAAGCCGGTGCAGTGGGCGTACAGCCAGGCCTTCTGCGCATCGGTCAGGTCCAGCAAGAAGACGATATTCGAGATATTGCGCAGCCTGGCCTGTTCCATCGCCGCGCGCGCGTCCGCACCGTCGGGGCCGCCGAAAACGAATTGCAGGTGACTGGCGTGGGCGGCCAGGTCCAGCAAGGCCGAGATATTCTTGCTCTCGGCCATCCGGCTGAGGTGAAAATAGAACTTGGAAATATTATCCGGCACCGGTGGACGCTGCGGCGGAATATTCGCCAGCGATTGCGCGCCGTTGTGGATCATGGATATGGGGCCCGCGTAGCGGGTGCGCCGGGATATATCCGTCGCGACGAACTTGCTGATCGCCACCGCATGGTCGGTGCGCGCCAGGATGCCTTCGATCTTCGCGGCCTCGGCGGCCCGCTGCGGGCCGTCGGGCCCGTAGGCGTAGTTCAGGTCGTGCACGGTGGTCAGCCGCAGGCCCGCGCGCGGTGGCGGCAGGTGCAGGACATGCTGGTTCAGCGTGTGCCACAGGTCGAAGCGGCGCAGCGACCAGTTGAAGCGCTTGTGGTGGGGCTGCAGCGACAGGTAGTGCAACTGGTCGCCGAACACCCCGTGCAGGCGCGACCGCAGGTAGAAGAAAACGCGGATGTTGTGCTGCTCGCGTAGCTGTGGCGCCAGTTCGTTGGCGATGCGGCCGAACTGGTGGGCGAACTCGCCCAGGCCGTGATTCGGCGTGTCGAAGGTGCCGGCCGACAGGCCGATGTCGATCGGCCTGTCGCTGCGCACGGGCCGCCCGGCGGGGGCTGGGTGGCCTACCAGGAGTGCCCCCAGTAGGTGATGAGCCTGGCCCGCGGGAACAACCGGCGCGTCTCCTGCTGGCCCAGGAAGAGACGGCGCTCGCGCAGTTCGCGCAGGAAGAGCTTGTGTGCCTTGTTGGTCCAGTCCAGCGGGTACCACACCTCGCGGTCCAGCAGGGTGAGTGCGCCGTGGTGGGCAGTGTCGGCTGGTGCCAGTCCGGGCAGTGCCTCGCGCACCAATCGGCGCACGTCGGCTTCGCTGCCCTGCCGGTAGAGCAGGCAGGCCGCGCGCAGCAGGATGGGCCCGGTCACGGCCTCCGGCCCGAGCTGCTTGAGTTCGGCGGACGAGCGCCCGCCGGCCTCGCGCACGGCAAGTGCGATCACCAGCAGCCAGAACAGTTGCCCCGGGCGCGAGGCCATCATCGCGTTGGGGATGGAGTGCGGGAAGGACACGTCGCCACCCATCGCGCCCAGCACCACGTCGCCCTGGCCCTGCAGCCAGCCATCCAGTGGCGCCAGGCATTCGGTGTCCATGTCGGCGTACAGCCCGCCGTGATGGAACATGAAGAAGTAGCGCACGATGTCCGCGCGGAAGATCTCTGCCGGATAGCGGTCGTAGATGTCCAGGAACCAGGGGTAGGACGTGCGGATGAAGGCGCGGTTGTCGGCGTCGTCCCAGATCACGTGCCGGAACTGCGGGTTGTGGCGCGGGAAGCTCGGGCTCCACACCGCGTAGTGCGGCGGCAGCTCGGTCTTGCTCTTCCAGGTCTGGAAGACGATGGGTGGAATGCCGCCGGCACCCGTCGCGGCCTGGGCGTCGGTGGGCAGCGGGCTGTTGCCGGACACCGGTTGCGGCCCGGCGGGCTGAGGCACCGTCTGCATTCCTGCGCTGCCCGACAGGCGCAGCCTCAGCACGAAGCCCCAGGTGGTCCAGGAGCTGCGCGTCGTCAGCAGGTTGCGCAGGCGGCGCAGGCTGCGCTTCCACTTAGGCAGGGACATGGATCCTTTGTTGCACGCGGCGGCGCCAGTAGGCGAAGCGGGCTGCACGCCAGATCCAGCCCCGTAGCACCAGGCTGGCCAGCAGCCTGCCGGGCGTCGAGGGCATGCGCTCAAGCAGGGCGGCGCAATCCTGCATGCCCGAGCGCTGCACGCCGAGGTCGGCATGCTCGAGCTTGCGACAGGCCGCGGTGAGCACGCGCGACAGGTGGCTGGAGATGCTCAGTGCCACGCGCCGATCGCGGGCCAGCGGTGTGCGCGCGAAGGCGTCGAGGAAATCGTCGAAGGCGCGCACCATGTCGTGCAGCTTCTTGCCGTCCAGTGTTCTCAAAATGCTGCCGTCCCTCTGCCGGTAGATGATCCACGGGCTGGCGGCATGGTAGTAATTCTTTGCCTGCAGCAACAGACGGGGCGTCGTGTGTGCGTCCTCGAAATAGGTTGCCACGGGAAACTGCAGCCCACCGGACCACAGCTTGCGGTGCGTGATCTTGGACCAGCTGTGCATCTGCCCGCGCGCGAACACGCCGGCCAGCAGGCTGGCCTGGTCGCAACTGGGCTGGTCGTGCGGGCCGTCGAAGGTGCTGCGGTGGCGTTCGCCGCGCAGCACGTGTTTCAGGCGAGGGCGCTCGCGCAGGATCTGGAAGTCGCACAGCACCAGGTCCGGCGCGTGGCGCCCGACGATGTCCTGCAGCGCCGCGATGGCGCCGGGTGCGAGCATGTCGTCGGAATCCAGGAACCACAGGTAGGTGCCGCGCGCGGCGTCCAGCGCGGTGTTGCGCGCCGCGCTCAATCCGCGGTTGGACGCGTGGCAGCGGATCTCCAGCGTGGGCAGCAGGTTGGTCTTGATGTCCTGCAGCGCAGCCAGGCTGCCGTCGGTGCTGGCGTCCTCCACCGCGATGACCTCCACGCCGGGCAGCAGCTGCGCGCGCACGGAGTCGAAGCAGGCGTGCAGCCAGGGCTGCACGTTGTAGACCGGCACCAGGATGCTCAGCCAGGGTTGGGCCAGGGCATGGGGCATCAGGCAGGCCCCCGGGCGCCGGGTGCGAGCAGCAGCGTCGCCTGGGTGAGCACGTCGGCCAGCTCGGGCCAGCGAGGATGGCGGGTGACGACGTGGGCCCGCGGGCTCCAAGGGCCCCATTGCTCCACCTTGGTCGGGCCCAGCACGCTGAGCAGCGGGGTGCCGACGCCGGCGGCCATGTGCGCCGGACCGGTGTCGTTGGAGACCACGAGCGCCGCGCGCCGCAGCACGCCGCAGTAGGTGCCCAGGTCCAGGCCTTCCAGGCACAGCGCGCCGGGGTGGTCGCGGCGCGCGATCTCCGCCTCGCCGCCCGGGCCGGGGCAGACCACCAGGTCGCGGCCACAGGCGGCCAGCTCGCGCGTGAAGGCGGGGAAGCCGGGCCAGCGCTTGTCCTGCTTGTCCACCACGCCCGCGGCGAAGGGCACCAGCAGGACGAAGCCCGGCCGGATGCCGTGCTGCGCGATCAGGGTGTCGGCGCGCTGCTGGTCGGCAAGGCTGACCTCCAGTGCGATGTCGGCCGGCGGCGGCAGGTCCAGGCCGAGGAAGGCGCAGGCCAGCTCCCAGTGGTCGACCAGTTCGTGCCGCGGATCGCGCGAGGCCAGGCGGCGCGACAGCAGCCAGCCGCGCGCGTCACGTGCATACCCCGTGGGGCGCAGGCCGGCCCAGCGGGCTTCCAGCGCACTGGAAAACGAGTTGGGCATCAGCAGCACGTTGGGTCGCTGGCCGAAGCCGGCATCGTCGCGCGCGGCCTGGGCGCCGAGTTCGCGCAGCAGCGCCGCGCGGCGCTTCAGGCCCTTGCCCGGCAGCACGTGGCAGTGCCAGCCGTGCCCGGCCAGCAGGCTGGCCGCCCAGGGCTTGCCGACCAGGTGCAGCCGCCAGCCGTGGCTTTCCAGCAGCCTCAGCGCCGGCACGCTCAGCACGACGTCACCCACTTGGTTGCACAGCCTGACGATCAGGTTGCGTGTGGGCGGGGACGTGGGCATACGGCGGGGACGGCAGCTGGAAAGGCCGAAATTGTGCCAGCGCGACGAGGCCTGCCGCCGCGCGGATAATCCGCCCCCTCGGACTGCGGCCGCCCTCGGCCGCCGCGGTCGGCATCAGAAGGATGAACGGCAAGATGAGTGCAGGATCAGCAGGCGCATCGCTCGGCGCCGAGGTTCGTGCGTGGCAGGACGGCGCGCTGCAGGCCGCAGGCGGCCCGCCGGTGGCCGAGCCTGCCGCGGCAGGCGACGGCGCAGGCGAGCAGCTGCGCCGCTGGATCGCGCTCAACCACCGCTACAACAGCCTGCTGTGGGCCGAGGAGGACCTGGCCCGCCGCACGACGGTGGGCGACGCCGACATCGCCGCCAACAAGCGCGCCATCGACGGCTACAACCAGGCGCGCAACGACGCCACCGAACGCGTCGACGAGATCCTGCTTGTGCAGCTGGGCCTGGTCGATCCGGCCTCCGCCGCCACGCCCGATCCGCAGGCCAAGGTGCCGCCCACCGCGCGCCTGCACAGCGAGACCGCCGGCAGCATGATCGACCGCCTGTCCATCATGGCGCTGAAGGCGCACGCAATGCGCCTGCAGACCCAGCGCCAGGACGCCGATGAGGCCCACCGGGCCGACGCGCGCGTCAAGCTCGCCCGCCTGGAGCGCCAGCGCGAGGACCTGGCCGCCTGCCTCGACGCGCTGCTGGCCGAATGCAAGGCGGGCACGGCCTACTTCAAGGTCTACCGCCAGTTCAAGATGTACAACGACCCGCGTTTCAACCCGGTGCTGGTCGCCGAGCAGGCCGCCCGCAAGACAACTAGGGCCTGTTAACACTACCGGAGGATGCGCGTGATTCAGGAAACGGGCGCCATCGAGGCGCAAAGCGCAGCCGTAGCGGTGGCTACGGCGAGCATTTGCAACGCGGAGGGCGCCCG
>SCTQ01000438.1 GCA_004322345.1 Aquabacterium sp.
ACTGCTGCTGCACGCGGCCCATGCCGACGATGCCGATGGCCAGCGTCAGCAGCGTCAGCCCGATCGTCGCCCAGCGGTGCGCCACGCACCATCCCACCAGGCCCCGGAAGCGGTTGTAGAAAGGCGTGTCGAAGAGCTCGTGCGCCTCGCCCTCGACCTTGGGCTTGGTGTGCAGCAGCCGCGTTCCCAGATAGGGCACGAAGTAGACCGAGACCACCCAGGAGATGATCAGCGCGGCCATGGTCACCGCGAAGATCGCGAAGGTGTATTCGCCGGTGGACGACTGGGCCATGCCGATGGGCAGGAAGCCCACCGCGGTGACCAGGGTGCCGGTCAGCATGGGCATCGCGGTCACCTCGTAGGCGAAGGTGGCCGCGCGCATCTTGTCGTAACCCTCCTCAAGCTTGCGCACCATCATCTCGACCGCAATGATCGCGTCGTCCACCAGCAGGCCCAGGGCCACGATCAGCGCGCCGAGCGAGATCTTGTGCAGGCCCACGTTCCAGTAGTACATGACGACGAAGGTGATGGCCAGCACCAGCGGGATCGTGATGGCCACTACCAGGCCCGGCCAGGGATCGATGACGAAGCCGAAGCGCCGCCCCGGCCTGCGGTGCAGGCCCAGGCTGAGGAAACTGACGGCCAGCACGACGATCACCGCCTCGACCAGCACGTGCACGAACTCGCCCACCGAGCGCGTCACCGCCTTGGGCTGGTCCTGTACCTGGTTCAGCTCGATGCCCACCGGCAGCTCGGCACGCACCTCGGCGGCGATGGCCTGCAGCTCCTTGCCCAGGCCGATGATGTCGCCGCCCCTGCTCATCGATACGCCGACGGCCAGCACTTCCTGGCCCTGGAAGCGCACCTTGGTCACCGGCGGATCGACGTACTCGCGGCGGACCTGGGCCACGTCACCCAGGCGCAGCGTGTTGGCGCGGCCGGTGACGGGGTTGACGGCGCGGATCGGCAGCGCCTTGATCTGGTCCACCGCGACGAAGGCGCCCGCGACGCGGATCTGCACCTGGGAGTCGTTGATGGTGAAGACGCCCGCGCCCTCGACCGCGTTCTGCGCGTTGAGCTGCGAGACGACCTGGTTGAAGTCCACGCCCAGCTCGGCCAGGCGGCGCTGCGGGATCTCGATGAAGATCTTCTCGTCCTGCACGCCGAAGAGGTCGACTTTGGCCACGTCCTTCACGCGCAGGAAGCGCAGGCGCACCTTCTCGGCGAACTGGCGCAGCTCCTCGTAGCTGAAGCCGTCGGCCGACAGGGCGTAGATGGAGCCGTAGACATCCCCGAACTCGTCGTTGAAGAAGGGGCCGTAGACGCCCGAGGGCAGCGTCGAGCGCATGTCGCCGATCTTCTTGCGCGTCTGGTACCAGACCTGCTCCACCGCATGCGGCGGCGCGGAGTCGCGGATCTGGAAGACCGTGAAGGACTCGCCGGGCTTGGTGAAGGAGGCGATGCGATCGGTGTAGGGCACTTCCTGCAGCACGCGCTCGAGCTTGTCGGTGACCTGCTCGGCCACCTGCTGCGCGCTGGCGCCGGGCCAGTAGGCGCGCACGACCATCGCGCGGAAGGTGAAGGGCGGATCCTCGTCCTGGCCGAGCTGGAAGTAGGCCACCGCGCCCAGCAGCATCAGCACCAGCAGCAAGTAGCGCGTAAGCGCCGGGTGGTCCAGCGCCCAGCGCGAGACGTTGAAGCGCGAGACGGGTGCGTCGACTGCGTGCCCGCTCATTTGACGGCTCCGCCGGAGGCGGCGGAGGCCGCGGACGGGGCGACCTGGCCCTCGGCCACCCAGCGCTTGACCTTCTGCCCGGGCTGCAGCACATGCACGCCGGCAGTGACGATCTCCTGGCCGCGCTGCAGGCCGCTGCCGATCAGCACGCCGTCGCCGGAGACGCCGGCCACGCTGACAGGCTGCTTGCTGACCGTCATCGCCGAAGGATCCAGCACCCAGACGAAGGACGAGGCGCCGCTTCCCAACAGCGCGCTGATGGGCAGGCGCAGCGTGCGCGCGCCTCCGCCCGAGGCGTCGACGAGCACGGTGGCCGTCTGGCCCAGCGCAAGGTCGGCCTGGCCGACATCGGCCTTGACGAGGAAGGTACGGGTGACCGGGTCAGCGGCCGCCGCGATCTCCCGCACCGTGGCCGGCAGCGTGGTTTGGGTGCCCCAGCGGCGGACCTTCACCGCGCCGGGCTTGCGCAGCAGGCTCTTCACCCAGGCGGCGCGGTCCTCCGGCACCGAGAAGACGACATCGCGCGGGCCGTCGTGGGCCAGGGAGACGACGGGCGTGCCGGCACCGACCACCTGGCCGGCCTCGGCATCGACGCTGGTGATGACACCGGAGGCGTCGGCCGTCAGCGTCGCGTAGGCGGCCTGGTTGCCCTGCAGGCCGGCCTGGGCCTTGGCCTGGCGCAGGCTGGCCTGGGCAGCGCTCCAGGAGGCTTCCTGGCGTTCCAGCTGGGCAGCGCTGATGAAACCCTGGTCGCGCAGCTCCTTCAGGCGCTTGAGGTCGCGGGCCGCCTGGTCGTACTGCACCTGGGCCCCGCTGACCGAGGCACGCGCGACCTCCTGGCCGAGCTGCAGGTCACGCGGGTCGATCTGGGCCAGGGCCTGGCCCTGACGCACCGGTTGGCCGAGGGCGACCAGGCGCTTGACGATCTTGCCGCCGACCTGGAAGCCCAGGCGCGACTCGACGCGGGAGCGGACCTCGCCGGCGAACTCCAGCGCGCCCGTCGCGTCACCCGTGCCCACCACCTGGGTGCGGACCGAGCGCACCGGCTCGGGTACCGCCTCCTGCCTGGAGCACGCTGCCAGGACCAACAGGGACGCGGCCACGGAGGCCGCCGCCAGCACACGCAGGCCCGGGGCCCGTCCGACGAAGAGATGAGACATGAGGCGATCGCAGTGGAGAGAGGGTCGGCGGCGGACCGGGCCGCTGGGCTGGCCGGAGCCTGCAGGAGGCTGCCCCGCCAATAACTGACCAGCGGGTCAGTAATGTATGCGTGGCCCGATCGCAGTGTCAAACCAGCGCGGGCCGTCCGGCCGTGCCGCGGCAACGTCATCGGCACACAGCAGACAATTGCCACATTCGACCATGCATCAGACCCCACCATCCCCGGCCCAAGCGCTGATTGCCGAAGGCAGCAACCTGCACTACGCACTGCGCCGCGCCCCACCCTCCGCCCGCCCTGCCCTGACCTGGCTGCACGCCTTGTGCAGGACCATCTGGAACGTCACCCGCGAAGTCAGCGACCCCGGCGTCGCGGCGGCCAAGCTGGCGTGGTGGGCCGGCGAGCTGAGCAAGACGGCGCAAGGCGAAGCCACCCACCCACTGACCCGCGCCCTGGCCGCGGAGTCCGGCGGCGCACCGGACGTCTCGGCGCTGCAGGCCTTCGTCCAGGGTTGCGAGCTGGACCTGCGCCAGTCGCGCCTGCTGGACGAGGCGGCGCTGCTGCAGCATGCCCGCCTGGTCGGTGGCGCTCCCTGGTCCGCGGCCGCGGCGCTGCTGGGCCTGGACGAGACACAAGCGCAGGCGCTGCACGCCGCCGGCACGGCCTTGCGCCTGGCCGACATCGTGTCGCGCCTGGGACTCGATTTGCGCGAGGGCCGCGTCTACATCCCCATCGACGAGCTGCAGCGCTTCGGCGTGAAGGCCGGCGAACTGCAGGCCGGCCCCGCCCTGCAGGCCGAATCGCGCTTCCACGAGCTGATGGCGCATGAGGTCCGGCGCGCCCGCG
>SCTQ01000042.1 GCA_004322345.1 Aquabacterium sp.
GGCTTGTGGGCCTCCAGCACGTAGCTCTCCAGCATGGTGTCGTGGACGTAGCCCTGCACCTGGATACCGTGGTTCTCGAAGACGTGCACGTCGTACTTGATGTGCTGGCCCAGCTTCGCAGCCTTGGGGTCTTCCAGCCAGGGCCTGAGCGCGGCGAGCGTCTCGTCCAGGTCCAGCTGCTGCGGCGCGCCGGCGTAGTCGTGGCGCAGCGGCACGTAGGCGGCAACGCCGGGCTCGGTGGCGAAGGAGATGCCGACGATGCGCGCGCGCATCGAATCCAGCGAATCGGTCTCGGTGTCCAGGCCCACCAGGGGCGCGTCGCGCAGCTTCTGCAGCCAGGTGTCGAGTTGCTCGCGCGTCAGGATGGTCTCGTAGCGGCGCTCGATGGCCTCGGCCTGGACCGGCGCGGCGTCCTCGCCGCCGAACAGCGAGGCCTGCCCCGCCTGCGCGCCTGCCGAGGCAGCCGCCGGGGCGCCGGCACCGCCGATGCGGCCTTCCAGTTCCTTGCGCCAGGTGGCGAAGTTGTGCAGCTTGTAGAAGGCCAGCAGCGCCGCCTCGTCCACCGGGCGGAACTTCAGTGCATCCAGCGCCGGCCACCCGCTCACGTGGGCGGCGAGGTCGCAGTCCTGCACCACGGTGACCAGGCGCCGGCCCTGGGGCAGCCAGTCCAGCGCCTTGCGCAGGTTCTCGCCGGCCACGCCCTTCATGCCGGGGGCCGCGGCCATCACGCCTTCGAGCGAGCCGTGCTCGGTGATCCATTTCGCAGCCGTCTTGGGGCCCACCTTCTCGACGCCCGGGATGTTGTCCACCGCATCGCCCATCAAGGTCAGGTAGTCGACGATGCGATGCGGCGGCACGCCGAACTTCTCGGTCACGCCGGCGACATCGAGCTTCTCGTTGCTCATCGTGTTGACCAGGGTGACGCGCTCGTTGACGAGCTGGGCCAGGTCCTTGTCACCGGTGGAGACGACGACGTCGAGGCCCGCCTCCCCGCCGATGCGGCACAAGGTGCCGATCGCATCGTCGGCCTCGATGCCGGGCACCTCCAGGATGGGCCAGCCCAGCAGGCGCACCACCTCGTGGATGGGCTCGATCTGCTCGACCAGGGCCTCGGGCATGGGCGAGCGGTGGGCCTTGTACTCCGGGTACCACTCGTCGCGGAAGGTCGGGCCCTTGGCGTCGAAGACGCAGACGGCCCAGGTGGCCGGGTACTGGTCGCGCAGGCGCTTGAGCATGGCCACCATGCCGTGCACGGCACCTGTGGGTTCGCCCTGGGGGCCGCGCAGGTCGGGCAGCGCGTGGTAGGCGCGGTAGAGATAGCTGGAACCGTCGACCAGCAGCAGGGTGTCGCTCATGGCGCCGGATTGTGTCCCAGGCCGCAGCACCAAAAGAAAAGGCCGGCGTCAGCCGGCCTTCCTTCCACGCGGGGACGCGCAGCGCTCAGAACGAGTAGGTCACGCCCACGCCGAACAGGTCGACGCGGCGGGTGCCTTGTCCTTCGAGGCCGGTGCGCATGAAGTCCCAGCTGCCCTGTAAGTCGATCTGAGGCGTGATCGCGTAACCCAGGCCCAGGCCCAGGTAGGCGCGGATCTTGTCGCTCTCGCTGTTGTTGGCGGTGGTCGTGGACTCCAGCTTGCCGTGCAGCGAAGCCAGGCCGACGCGGCCCACGACGAAGAACTGTTCGTAGACCGGCTGGCGCCAGGCCAGGCCGAAGGTCCAGGCGCTGGTGGATTGCTGGTCCACGACGGCGTTGCGGCGCTGGGTGGTCTTGCCCAGGTCGAAATAGCCCACTTCCGCCGAAAGCCGGTCCGTGAGCTTCAAGCCGCCGTAGAGCCGGAAGCCGTTGTCGGACTTGTCCTGGCTGGTATAGCCGGTCGGCAGGTCGGTGTGGGCACGGGTGGTGCCGATGGTGCCGCCGACGTAGGCGCCACCGGCCTGTGCCGCGACGCACGCCAGGGCGGCAGTGGCCAGTGCAATGGTCTTGAAGATCGAATTCATGGAGTGCCCTGCCCTCAGAATGCGTAGCTCACGCCCACGCTGAACAGGTCGACGCGGCGGCCTTGGCCTTGGTAGTCGGTCTGCATGAAGTCCCAGGTGGCCTGCACGTCCAGCTGCGGCAGGACGGAGTAGCCCAGGCCCAGCGCGAAATACGCGCGCATGTTGTCGTCGGAACCACTGCCGATCAGGTCGGAGTCGTACTTGGCCTTCACGCGTGCCAAGCCGGCGCGCCCGATGCCGAACAGCTTGTCCACGATCACCGGCTTGTAGGCCAGGCCCACGCCGAAGGCGGAACTGGAGATCCTCTCGACGGCCGTGCCGCGGCGGCGCTCGGCGCTGCCCAGGTCCCAGTAGGAGATTTCCACGCCCAGGTCGGTGGACAGCTTCATGCCGGCATAGAGCTTGTAGCCGGTGTCGGCGCGGTCGCCGCCGGTGTAGCCGGCAGGGATGTCCGCGTCGAGGTGCGTGCGGCCGAAGGAGCCGCCGATGTAGTACTCGCCGGCCATCGCCGGCACGCCGCATGCCAGGCCGAGGGCGGCCAGTGCGCATGCCTTGTAGATCGCTTTCATCGTTTCCATCCTTGGAGTTGTACCGCGGGCACGGCGGTGGCCGGCCCGAAAGCCGGCGCACTGTGCCATGCCCGCGGACTCGATCAAAGCGGGGGAAGCCCGATCAGAACGAGAAGGTCACGCCGACGGCCAGCAGGTCGACGCGGCCGCTTTCGCCGTCGACTTCGCCTTGCGTGAAGTCCCAGGTGCCCTGGATGTTGATTTGCGGGGTGATCGCGTAGCCGATGCCCAGACCGCCGTAGACCTTGATGTTGTCCTCTGACTCGCTGATGCCCAGGACAGTGCCCTTGGTCTTCACGCTGGCCAGGCCCAGGCGGCCGATGCCGGACCACTTGTCGGCGAACGGCAGCGTGAAGGCCACGCCGGCGCCGAAAGCCGAGGTCTCGTACTTGCCCACGGTCAGGGAGCCGACCTTGGCGGTGGCTTGACCGAAGTCGAAGTAGCCCACTTCGACAGCCAGCTCCTTGGAGAAGCGATAGCCGCCGAACAGCTTGTAGCCGGTGTCGGACTCATCGACGGACGCGCCGGGAAGGTCGGCAACGTCATGCGCGCCGCGGCCGATGGCGCCGCCGACGTAGAAGTTGTCCCCGGCGGCGAAAGCGCCGGCGCTCATTGCGCCCAGGGCCAGGACGAGCGCGAGTTTCTGCATGTTCATTTAATAGTTTCCCTTGCTAGGTATAGAACGATTCCCCCGCTCCCTGCGAGGGCGCGCGGAGTCTGCCATGCGCTCATGTCCACATGCCCCCCCGGCTGGCTGGGCCAACCCGCGCCTGTAGGGCGGGCGCCACGCCTGAATCCGGGGGTGGCGGCCGCCGTGGAGGCCATGGCCCGCAGCGCAATCGGGCGGCGCGGACGGCTTCTACAATCCGCGGCTTTGCCCTCGGCCTTCCAGCACGAAGCACGATGCGGCGCAGCAACCCACGACCATGGCCGTATTCACCGAAGTCTCCGAGCACGAAGCCAGCGACTTGTTGTCGCGACTGGGCCTGGGCGCGCTGCACGGGCTGAAGGGCGCCACCTCGGGCATCGAGAACACCAACTACTTCGTCGACTGCGAACGCGGCCGCTACGTGCTGACCCTGTTCGAGCGCCTGAGCTTCGAGCAGCTGCCCTTCTACCTGCACCTGATGAAGCATCTGGCGCAGCACGGCATTCCCGTGCCGGACCCGCAGGCCGACGCCGGCGGCGGGATCCTGCACACGCTCAAGGGCAAGCCTGCCGCGGTCGTCACCCGCCTGCCCGGCTCCAACCAGCTAGCGCCGCAGCCGGCACACTGCGCCGCCGTCGGCGCCATGCTGGCGCGCATGCATGCGGCCGGGCGCGACTATCCGCGCAGCCAGCCCAACCTGCGCGGCCTGCCGTGGTGGAAGGAAGTGGTGCCCCGGCTGCTGCCCCACCTGGACGCAGCCCAGCGCGAGCTCATCACCGACGAGCTGGACTTCCAGGTCGGCCTGGCCGGCACCGACGAGTACGCCGCCCTGCCCAAGGGCCCCGTGCACGCCGACCTGTTCCGCGACAACGTGATGTTCGAAGGCGAGACGCTGACCGGCTTCTTCGACTTCTACTTCGCCGGCTGCGACAGCTTCGTCTTCGACATCGCGGTGACCCTCAACGACTGGTGCATCGACCTGGCCAGCGGCCGCATCGACAGCGAGCGCGCCCAGGCCCTGGTGGCCGCCTACGACGCGCAGCGCACGCTGGAGCCGACCGAACTCGCCCTGCTGCCGGCCATGCTGCGTGCCGGCGGCCTGCGCTTCTGGTGCTCGCGCCTGTGGGACTGGCACCTGCCGCGCGAAGCCGCGCTCCTCAAGCCGCACGACCCGCGCCACTTCGAGCGCGTGCTGGTCGAGCGCCGCGACCATCCCTGGGCCTTCCGCCGTGGCTGACGCATCCCCGCCGACACTCGCGCTGCGCACGCTGCAGGCGCGCGCCGGCCTGCTTTGGGTGCAGCAGGGCATCGGCGCCTGCGCGCGCAATCCGCTGGGCTTCACCGCGCTGTTGGTGGTGACCACGCTGGGCTTCCAGTTGATCGCCCAGCTGCCCCTGATCGGGCCGGCGATCGCGCTGATGGCCATGCCCTTCGTCTGGCTGGCCTACATGCGCGCGACGCGCCTGACTCTGGGCGGCCAGCGCTTCGGCCTGCAGGTGCTGGCCGACATCTGGCGCGTGCCGGCGCCGCGGCGAAACGCCCTGGTCCGGGTCAGCAGCCTGTATGTCGCGGCCGTGCTGGCCTGCTTCGTCGTCGTGGTGCTCGTCTACCGCAACGGGCCGGACGCCGGCCTGGTCGGCAAGCTGCTGCAGGCCATGGAGGACAAGCGCCAGGAGGACGTCGAGGCCCTGCTCGCCGGCAGCCGGCTGTGGGTCTATGCGCTGCTGCTGTCCAGCCTGCTGTCGGTGGTGTCGCTGGTCTTCTGGCACGCCCCCGCGCTGGCCCATGCCCTGGGCATGCGGCCCGGCAAGGCGCTGTTCTTCAGCGCCATGGCCTGCTGGCACAACCGAGCGGCCTTCCTGGTCTACGGCCTGGCCTGGGGCGCGCTGGGTTTCCTGGTGATGCTGGTCTCGGCGCTGGCCGGACAGCTGCTGCAGTCCGAAGCCGCCGCCGCCGTCATCGCCTTGCCGTCGATGGTGCTGCTGATGGCGTCGTTCTATGCCTCGCTGCACTTCTCCACCGCCGACTGCTTCCAGGCGCAGTTCGAGGAATAGGCGTCCTCAATCGACCGGCGTGAGCTTGGCCACGGCCAGCGCCAGCCACTTCAGCCCGTGGCGGCCGAAGTTGATCTGGGCCCGCGCGTCGTCGCCGCTGCCCTCCAGCGTCACCAGCACGCCTTCGCCGAACTTGGTGTGGAAGACGCTCTGCCCCACGCGCAGGCCGTGGCTGGACTTCTGCACCGGCGCGGCCGAGCGGCCGGGGTCGTAGGCGCCCGCAGGCTGCACGCGGCCGGCGCCAACGATGGACCCCAGCCCGCTGCCACGCTGCCAGGCGTGCTGGTAGTCACGCGCGAAACCCGAGCCGAAGCCCTGGTTGCGCGGCGTCAGCCAGCGCAGCGTCTCCTCCGGCAGCTCGTCGAAGAAGCGGCTCTTGATGTTGTAGCGGGTCTGGCCGTGCAGCATGCGCGTCTGCGAGAAGCTCAGGTACAGACGCTTGCGCGCGCGCGTGATCGCCACGTACATCAGCCGCCGCTCCTCCTCCAGGCTGTCCGCGTCGGAGGCCGAGTTCTCGTGCGGGAACAGGCCCTCCTCCAGCCCGGTGATGAAGACGCAGTCGAACTCCAGGCCCTTGGCCGCGTGCACGGTCATCAGCTGCACCGCGTCCTGCCCGGCCTGGGCCTGGTTGTCGCCGGCCTCCAGTGCGGCATGGGTCAGGAAGGCGGCCAGCGGCGACTGGATCTCGCCGGTGTCGGCGTCCGGCGTGGTGGCTGCGGCCAGGGCCGCCGCCTGCTCGTCCACCGGCAGCGCGACGGCATCCTTGCCGAAGCCTTCCTGCGTGACGAAGGATTCGGCGGCGTTCACCAGTTCGGCCAGGTTCTCGAGCCGCTCGGCGCCTTCCTTCTCCGTCTTGTAGAACTCCTCCAGCCCGCTGCCCTGGACCACGTGCTCGATG
>SCTQ01000439.1 GCA_004322345.1 Aquabacterium sp.
CCAGTTAGCGCTGAATGCGTTGGGCCTGGTCGACCTTGACGAAGAAGCCCTGGATTGGATCGGTCAGCGTTCAGAGGTGGCCGCCGCAACCAAGCACGAGCTTGCTGACATCATCAATGTGGTGCTCGAGGATCTGGTCAAGCACCGATATGTCTTGCCCGGCTTCACAACCCTTCTTCGCTATGCCAAGACTGCGCGGGAGAAGGTCCACAAGAAGATCTACGCGGACACCACGGCCGCGCTCAGCGACGAGCAAAGAGAGCGACTCGATGCGCTGATGAGCAGCCAAGGCGGAAAGACCGACTGGGACCGACTCAAGCGCGAACCCAAACAGCCCACCAAACGCGAAGTCGCCAGCTTCTTGCAGCACATCCGCTGGCTGGGCAGCCACGCCGAGGGGCTGCCGGACTTCTCGGAGGTGGCCGCTACCAAGCTGGCGCAATTCACCCTTGAGGCTCAGGCACTGGATGCAGCCCAGATGAAAGCGCTTGTGCCCAACAAACGCTACACCCTGGCCGCATTGCTGGTGCGGTCCCGCTTGCGCAAGGCGACGGACGATGTGGCCGAGATCTACGTCAAGACCTTGCGCCGTCTGGATTCAGATGCCGAGCGGCGGCTCAAGGAGTACTACCTCGAGCACACGCGCCAAGTCGAACGTTTGATCGGTCAGCTGCTTGACGTGTTGATCGCTTATGAAAACCAGCCGTTGGACATGATGCGCGGCACCGCGATAAGCCAAGCGCTGTACGACGATCCGCAGCAGCTGATCGCTGAGTGCAACGAGCACATGGCCTACGCCAACAACAACTACTACCCCTTCATGCTGCGGCCCTACGGCTCTAGGCGTGCGCTGCTGTTTGAGTGTCTGGACGTGCTGCAGCCGATGCCTACCTATGTGGACCCGGCTTTCGGATCCGTGTTGGGCTGGGTGCTGGAGAACCGCAACAGCCACAAGGAACTCCTCAAACCCGTACGCAAGAAGGACGGCAGCTCCATCGACACCGGCTGGCTGCCGGACAAGTGGCGCAAGCTCGTCCAGCTCAAGGACAACGATGGCGAAAACCTGGTGCACCGCAAATACCTGGAGCTGGCGGTGTTCACCCGGCTGCTGGAGGAACTGCAGTCCGGCGACCTATACGTGCCAAACAGCGAACAGTACGACGACTACCGGCAGCACTTCATCGACGAGGCAGCCTTGCGCGTCGAACTGCCGCAATACACCGCGATGGTTGAAATCCCGGAAGATGGGGCCTCGTTCGTGCACCAACTGCGGCAGGAACTCACCGAACTAGCTGATCAAGTCGATCGCGACATGCCCAAGAACGACTCCGTGGCCTGGGGTCCCAACGGACTGATCATCCGCAAGGTCGAAGCGAAGGAGCCACCGCCGGAGTTGAAAGCACTCGACCAAGCCATCAACGATGCGCTGGGCCTGCACAACATCATCGACGTGCTCACGGAGACCGAGCAGTGGCTGGACCTGCACAAGATCTTCCGACCGTTCTCGGGCTACGAATCCAAACTGGAGGACCCCCGGGCCCGCTTCATCGCGACGCTGTTTTGCTACGGGTGCAACATGGGCGCCAGCCAGACCGCCCGCAGCCTCAAGGGCCTGTCACGCAAGCAGGTTGCCTGGCTCAACCTGCACCATGTGACGGAGGAGCGGCTGGACCAAGCCATCGTCAAGGTAATCAACGCATACAAGCGCTTTTCGTTGCCCAGCTTCTGGGGCTCGGGTAAGCGCGCCGCGGCAGACGGGACGAAGTGGTCGATGTACGAAAAGAACCTGCTGTCCGAGTACCACATTCGCTATGGCGGCTACGGGGGGATCGGCTACTACCACGTGTCGGACACCTACATCGCGCTCTTCAGCCACTTCATCCCTTGCGGCGTCTACGAAGCTATCTACATCCTCGACGGTTTGATCAAGAACCAGTCGGACATTCAGCCTGACACTGTCCATGGAGACACTCAGGCCCAGAGCACGCCCGTGTTTGCGCTGTCCTATCTGCTGGGTATCGACCTGATGCCTCGCATCCGCAACATTCGGGACCTGGTCTTCTTCAAGCCCAGCAAGGAGGTGCGCTACCAGAACATCCAGTCGCTGTTCTCGGGCGGCACGATCGATTGGGCGCTGATCGAGCGGCACTACGAGGACATGCTGCGTGTCGCTGTGTCGATCAAGGCGGGGATGATCACGCCCTCGACGCTGCTGCGTCGCCTGGGCAGTGCCAGCCGCAAGAACAAGCTGTACTTTGCATTCCGAGAGCTTGGCCGCGTGCGGCGCACGCTGTTCTTGCTGCGCTACATCAACGACCCGGAACTGCGGCGCACGATCCACGCAGAGACCAACAAAACTGAGGAGTTTCATCAGTTCGCCGGCTGGGCATTCTTCGGCGGGGAAGGGATCATGGCCGAAAACATCCGGCACGAGCAGCGCAAGGTCGTCAAGTACAACCAGTTGGTGGCTGACATGATCATCCTCAACAACGTGCATCGCTTGTCCAAGATCCTCAAGGACATGCAGGAGAAGGGCACTTTCGAGATCACCGAGGGCTTGCTCGCAGGCCTGTCGCCGTACCGCAATGCCCACATCGACCGATACGGCGAGTACCACTTGAACTTCGAGCGCCTCGTAGAGCCGATGAACACAAGGATCAAGTTTGGCTTCAAGAAGCCGGTTCTCACCTGAAAAAGTTTTCGGAAAATCCTTTTCAGATCAATGAGTTAAGGTCGAAAGTGGAGGTTTTCTCCTGAATCTCGGCCAACCCTCTGCTTCATGGCGGGCTCGACGACTTCTCGGGTTGGACAAGGGAGGAGGCAGCCAGCTTAGGCAGGGTGCATGACGGTGGCGTGTCGCCGCGCGGCATCGGTTCCGCCCGCCCGCTCCCGCTTCAATGCGCTGTCACAAGCCCTCGCTAGCGTGCCGCGCATCCACCCCCAACACGGCGACTGCCGTCCCCCGCCATGTCCAACTCTGAATTCAACCGCCGCCGCTTCATCCGCGGCATCGGCGCCGGCATGCTCGTCGCGCCGGCCATCGTGCGTGCCGCCGTCGAGGCCGACAGCGGCGCCACCTTCGCCCACGGCGTGGCCAGCGGCGATCCGCTGGCGGACAAGCTGGTGATCTGGACGCGCGTGTCGCCCGCCCTGGGCGCGGCGGTGCCGGTGAACTGGGACGTCGCGGCCGACCCCGGCTTCACGCGCATGCTGCGCCGCGGCCGCACCATCGCGGCTGCCACCTCCGACCACACGGTGAAGGTCGACGTGCCGGGCCTGCCGGCCGACACCACCGTCTACTACCGCTTCCAGGCCGGCGGCCAGTATTCGCCCGTCGGACGCGGCCGCACGCTGCCGGTGGGCGCAGTGCAGCAGGTCAAGCTGATCGTGCTGTCCTGCTCCAACTACCCGGCCGGCTACTTCAACGTCTACGCCGAGGCCGCCAAGGTCGAGGGCGTGCACGCCGCGCTGCACCTGGGCGACTACATCTACGAGTACCCGCGCGGCGGCTATGCATCGGCCGATGCGGCATCGATGGGCCGCGAAGTGGAGCCGTCCAACGAGATCCTGACGCTGTCCGACTACCGGCGCCGCTACGCCCAGTACCGCACCGACCTCGACCTGCAGGCCCTGCACGCCGCCCTGCCCTTCATCTGCGTGTGGGACGACCACGAGATCGCCAACGACACCTGGAAGGACGGCGCCGAGAACCACGACGCGGCCACCGAAGGCAGCTTCGCCGCGCGCCGCGCTGCGGCCATCCAGGCCTACCACGAGTGGATGCCCATCCGTGCATCGCAGCCCACGGCCCTGGACCGCATCTACCGCTCCTTCGCCTTCGGCAACCTGGTGGACCTGCACATGCTGGACACGCGTCTGATCGCGCGCGACCAGCAGCTGGACTACGCCAACTACATCGGCGCCTCCGGCTTCGACGCCACGCGCTTCGCCACCGACATGGCCAAGCCCTCGCGCCAGATGATCGGCGCCGAGCAGATGCAATGGCTGAGCGGCCGCCTGGCCTCCACCAGCGCCACCTGGACCCTGCTGGGCCAGCAGATCCTGATGGGCCGCATGAACATCCCCGCGCCGCTGGTGCTGGGCCAGATCAGCTTCGCCGCCTACTCGGCCCTGGTCTACAAGGCCCAGACCGCGCCGGCCACGCTGACGCCCCAGGAACAGGCCATCCTGGCCCAGCCCGCGATCCCCTACAACCTGGACGCCTGGGACGGCTATGCCGTGGCCCGCGAGACCTTGCTGGGCACCGTGCGCGCGTTCGACAAGAACCTCGTCGTGCTGGCCGGCGACACCCACAACGCCTGGGCCAGCGACCTGCTGGACCTGCAGGGCAACCAGGTGGGCGTGGAGTTCGCCACGCCCGGCGTCACCTCGCCTGGCCTGGAGGAATACTTCCCCAACGAGAACCCCGCCGCGGTGGCCGCCGGCCTGACGCAGATCATCGGCCCGCTGCAGTATGCGCAGACCAAGAGCCGCGGCTTCCTGCTGGTGACCGCGACGCCGCAGGAATGCCGCGCCGACTGGCGCTTCGTCAGCACGGTGAAGAGCCCGGCCTACACGGCCTTCAACGGCACGGCGCTGCGCACGCTGCCGGGTGCGGGGGCGCGCAGGATCGTCGCGGCCTGAAGCGCGGGGACTGAAACGGAGGATTCGCAGGCCAGCGGAGGCCTACGACTTCAGGAGTGCACTGCCGGGAAGCCGCCGGCCAGGCGGGGCAGAAGGCGAGGATCGACGCGGCGGCCATGTAGGCCTGCGGCCCGTGCGCGTGTGAGCCTGCGCTGATGGGAACGCGGCCTGCCAGATGGGGGATCCATGCCCCCAATCTCCCGCCCCCCATGCTTCTTGCCGACGCCCGCCCCTTTCCGAACGCCTCCCGCCATGCCCTGGATACCGCCGATGCCCCGCACCCGGGGCGCTGCCCCCTGCACGCCGCCGGGGAGCTCGGCTGCGGCGAGCCCCCGTGGAATCCGCTGCACCGGCACCCCGAGGCTGCCGGGCAGTCACGCTACCTGGCGCCCGAAGACGGCGAACTGGTCCCCATCCTCGGCACGGCACCCGCGACGGCCCAGGAACGGGCGATCCATGCGCGCTTCCAGTCCAAGGTGCAGGAGCCGGGCTTCCCCTGCGTGGCCGCGCGATCCGTCTTCAACCGCGGCACCTACCGCTTCGGCGCCTATGGCCGGCTGGGCAGTTCCCGCGCGGCGCTGGCGCTGTGCCACGACCTCTACGAGTTCGCGCACGAGTGGCCCGTCGGCCAGCCGGCCTTCGCCAGCCTGATCGCCGCGTTCCCCGCGCCCGTGGTCGCCGACGAATCGGCCTTCGAGCACCTGCTGTGGCAGCAGCTGCAGCTGATGCACGACATCGACCGCCAGTTCTTTGGTTGGGACCGGGCCGTCAGCCGCGATCCGGCGCATCCGCAGTTCTCGTTCAGCATCGGCGCCCGCGCCTTCTTCGTCGTCGGCCTGAATCCCTGCGCCTCGCGCCATGCCCGTCGCACCGAGACCTCGCTGCTCGTGTTCAACCTTCACGACCAGTTCGAGGCCCTGCGCGCCAGCGGCAAGTTCGAGCCGATGCAGCAGGCCATCCGCCAGCGCGACCTGGCCTACCAGGGCTCGCTCAATCCCATGCTCGACGACTTCGGCAGGCAATCCGAAACCCGCCAATACTCCGGCCGCGCCGTCCCGCACGACTGGCGCTGCCCCTTCCAATTCCGCCATCCGGCCGCCCCGACGGGAGAACCCTGAGCATGAGCACCGCCGCTTCCACCGGCTCTTCGGCTTCACCCGCGACACCGTGCCGCATCCCGCCCCAGAGCGGGACGGCCTTCAGGCTGCGCAAGGGGCAGGTCCTGCGGGTGATCGATCCCCTGGGCGAACAGGTCAGCGACCTGTTCGCCGTCAGCGCGCAGGACTTCGGCTGCAGCCTGTCCTCGGGCCGCAGCCTGGACTACGCCGGAAAGATCTACCTGAGCGAAGGCGACTTGCTGTACGCCAACGACAGCCAGGTGATGTTCACCATCGTGAAGGACACGGTGAGGAAACATGACTTCCTGCTTACCCCCTGCAGCCCGGAGATGTTCCGGATCCTCTACCGGCACGTGGGCCACCATCCCAGCTGCTTCGAGAACCTGCGGCTGTCGCTTGCAGAGTTCGGCATCGAGGGGCACCGCATCGGCACCACCTTCAACATCTTCATGAACGTCAACATCCACGAGGCCGGCCGCATGACGGTGGACGCGCCCACGTCGAAGGCCGGCGACCACATCGAGCTGCGCGCCGAGATGGACCTCATCTGCGGGCTGACCGCCTGCTCCGCCGAAGGCTCCAACAACGGGACCTTCAAGCCCATCGACTACGAGATCCTGTAGCCGCGGCGGCGGGCCCGGCAAGAAAGGGGGTCACACGAATATGCCACATGGCATATTGGGCTATAGTGCGCCGGCTATGTCATGCGCCATAGTGCCGCGCCAGCATCCGACCGAGGCTCCACATGTCCATCCCCGCTTCCACCATCACCCGCGAGACCCGTGGCCACGTCTTCCTCATCGGGCTGAACCGCCCGGCCAAGAAGAACGCCCTCACCCAAGAGATGCTGCGCGAGCTGTCCCGTGCCACCGACGAGTACGAGGCCGACCCCTCGCTGCGCGCTGCCGTGCTCTTCGCCCACGGCGACGCCTTCACGGCGGGCCTGGACATGGTGGACGTCGCGCCGGCGATGAGCGGCGACGCGCCGCTGCTGCCCGAGGGCAGCCACGACCTGCTGGGCATCTACGGCCGCCCGCGCACCAAGCCGCTGGTCTGCGCCGTCCATGGCTTGTGCCTGACGGTGGGCATCGAGCTGATGCTGTCGGCCGACATCGTCGTCATGGCCGACAACGCGCGCCTGGCGCAGATCGAGATCAAGCGCGGCATCTTCCCCTTCGGCGGCGCCTGCCAGCGCTGGGTGGCCGCCAGCGGCTGGGGCAACGCGATGCGCTGGCTGCTGACCGGCGACGAGCTGGACGCGCAGACGGCCCTGCGCATCGGCATCGCACAGGAAGTGGTGCCGCCGGACCAGGCCCTGCCGCGCGCCATCGCCCTGGCCGAGACCATCGCCGCCCAGGCGCCGCTGGGCGTGGCCGGCACCCTGCGCTCGGCCCGCCTGGCCATCGAGCAGGGCCCGCAGGCCGCCTATGCGCAGCTGGCGCCGGAGATCCGCAGGCTGATGTCCACCGAGGACGTGGCAGAAGGCGTGATGTCCTTCGTGCAGCGCCGG
>SCTQ01000440.1 GCA_004322345.1 Aquabacterium sp.
TGGTGCCGGTGACCGCGGCCACGTCCACGCGGGCGCTGGGCGCGTCGTAGAAGCGGTCGGCGATGGCGCCGGCGGCCAGCTTCAGCCCGGGCAGCACGGCGATGCGGGGGTCGTCGAAGCGGAATTCGCCCACGCCGTCGGCGTCGACCAGGCAGGCGCTGGCACCGTCGAGCAGCGCGGCCTGCACGTGGCGGCGCGGGTCCACGGCCAGGCCGGGCCAGGCGATGAAGGCTTCGCCCATGCGCATGCGGCGCGTGTCGCTGCACAGGCCGGTGGCGTTGCGCGCGCGCAGGAAGGCCAGCGCGTCGTCGGTGGTGAGCAGGCTGGTGCAGGCCATCAGAAGCTCTCCTCCTCGCCCTGGACGACGATGCGCGGCGCCACCGCGATGTCCGGCGGCACGCCCAGCGTGGTCAGCGTCTGCTGCACGACTTCCGAGAACACGGGCGCCGCGACGTCGCCGCCGAAGTACACGCCGTTGCTCGGCTCGTCGACCATCACCGCGACGACGATGCGCGGGTTCTCCACCGGCGCGATGCCCACGAACCAGGCACGGTACTTCTTGGCCGCGTAGCCGCTGCCTTCCTGCTTGTGCGCGGTGCCGGTCTTGCCGCCCACGGAGTAGCCCACCGCATAAGCCTTGGGCGCGGTGCCGCCGGGCTGGGTGACCAGGTGCAGCATGTCGCGCACCTGGCGCGCCACCTCGGGCGAGAAGATGCGCGTGCCCGCGCCCGTGGGCAGCGGCTCGCTGCGCTTGACCAGGCTCACGGGCAGCAGCTCGCCGTCGCTGGCGAAGACGGTGTAGGCATGCGCCAGCTGGAACAGCGACGCGGCCTGGCCGTAGCCGTAGCTCATCGTCGCCTGCTCGATCGGGCGCCAGGTCTTGTAGGGCCGCAGCTTGCCGTTGGCCGCGCCCGGGAAGGGCAGCTCGGGCTTGTGGCCCAGGCCGATGCCGGAGAACAGCTCCCACATCTCGCGCGGCTGCATCTGCATCGCGATCTTCACGGTCCCGACGTTGCTGGACTTCTGGATCACCTGGGCCACGGTCAGCGGGCCGTGGGGGTGCGCGTCGGTGATGGTGGAGCCGGTGATGTTGATGCGGCCGCCCTGGGTGTCGATCACCGTGTCCGGGCGCACGCGGTGCGTCTGCAGGCCCAGGCCGACGATGAAGGGCTTCATCGTCGAGCCGGGCTCGAAGATGTCGGTCAGCGCGCGGTTGCGCAGCTGCTGGCCGGAGAGGTTCTTGCGGTTGGCCGGCGTGTAGGTGGGCACGTTGGCCAGCGCCAGGACCTCGCCGGTCTTGGCATCCAGCACCACCACGCTGCCGGCCTTGGCCTTGTGCGCGGCGACCGCGTCGCGGATGCGCTGGTAGGCGAAGAACTGAACGCGCGAGTCGATGGACAGCTCGATGTCGCGGCCGTCCACCGGCGCCACGGTGTCGCCCACGGCCTCGACCACACGGCCCTTGCCGTCGCGGATCACCTGGCGTTCGCCCTTGGCGCCGGACAGGTCCTTCTGGAACGCCAGCTCGATGCCTTCCTGGCCCTGGTCCTCGATGTTGGTGAAGCCGACGATGTGCGCGGCGGCCTCGCCCTCGGGGTACTGGCGCTGGTACTCCTTGATCTGGTGCACGCCCTTGAGCTTGAGCGCGGCGATCTGCTCGCCCGCGGCGTCGCTCGCCAGGCGGCTGAGCCAGACGAACTTCGGGCCTTCCAGATCCAGCTTTTTATTGAGCTCGCCGCGCCTCATGCCCAGCGCCTTGGCCAGCGCGTCGCGCTCGGCAGGGCTGGCGTCCATCTCGCGCGGGAAGGCGAAGACGGACGGGCGCGGCAGGCTGGAGGCCAGGATCAGGCCGTTGCGATCCAGGATGCGGCCGCGGCGCGCGGGCAGCTCCAGGTTGCGCATATAGCGATCCGCGCCTTCCTTGCGGTAGTAGGCCGCGTCGATCACCTGCACGTAGACCGCCTTGGTGGCGAGGATCAGCGCGCCGATGCCGATGAGGATCACCAGCAGGCGCGAGCGCCAGGCCGGCGTCGGCGAGGCCAGCAGCGGGCTGGTCGCGTAGCGCACCGCGGGCATGGCCGAGCCGCGCTGGCGGCGGCGCGTGGCCATGGACGCTCGTGCGCCTTCCTTGCGGCGCCCGCGCCAGGCGGTGAGCGCCCCCCAGGCCGAAGCGATGGCGCGCGAGATCGGCCCCATGCGGGGCGCGGCGTGGGCGCCGGGCATCACGCGGCTCACCGCATCGCTCCCGATGCCGCCGGCGCGGGGACGGCGGGAGCCGATGCGCCGGCCGCCGGCACGTAGTGCGTCAGCGCCGGCGAGGCATTGAACATGCGCAGCTTCTCGCGCGCGATCTTCTCCACGCGCAGGGGCGTGGCCTGGGCGCGCTTGGCGACCTCGAGCTGCTCCAGCTCGATCTGCAGGCGGCGCTCGCGCGCGTGCTCGGCCTCCAGCGCCACGAAGAGCTTGCGCGATTCGTAGGTGGTCCGCACCAGGTAGAGGGCGGAGGCCAGCAGGGCGGCGGCGAGCAGCAGGTTCATGCGCAAGATCACCGCCCCTCTTTACTGCCTGGTTTGCCGCGGCGGGCGCGGTTTCCGCGCGCCGGCGCGGTCGGGGTTTCGACGATGGGTGCGTCGGTGCGTTCGGCCACGCGCAGGATGGCCGAGCGCGAGCGCGGGTTGGCCGCGATCTCCGCTTCCGACGGCTTGATGCGCTCCAGCGCATTCAGCGCCAGCGGCGCCTCGGCCACCAGCCCCAGGCCCGCGGGCGAGCGGCGGTCGGCCTCGCGCCTGGCGTGCCGCGCGATGAAGGTCTTCACGATGCGGTCTTCCAGCGAATGGAAGCTGATCACGGCCAGGCGCCCTCCGGGTGACAGTGCGTGCAGGGCGGCATTCAGTCCCTGCTCAAGCTCTTCAAGCTCGGCATTGACGCGAATCCGAAGAGCCTGAAACGTGCGCGTGGCGGGGTCCTGGCCCGCTTCGCGGGTGCGGACCGCACGAGCCACGATCTCGGCCAGTTGGCGGGTGGTGGCGACGGGTTGGCCGAGTTCGCGGCGAGCCACAAGCGCCTTTGCAATCGGCCCAGCAAACCGCTCTTCTCCGTAGTCACGAATCACCTCCGCGATCTCGCGTTCGTCCGCGCGTGCCAGGAACTGCGCGGCACTCTCGCCGCGCGTGGTGTCCATGCGCATGTCCAGCGGGGCGTCGTGACGGAAGCTGAAGCCGCGCCGGGGGTTGTCGATCTGCGGCGAGGACACGCCCAGGTCCAGCAGCAGGCCGGCGATCCGGGGCCGGCCGCTGTCGGCCAGCACCTCGGCCAGCGCGCCGAAACGGCTGTGCACGATGGAGAACCGCGGGTCGTTCACCGCCGCAGGGCCCTGTGTCGCGTGCGCCACCGCCTCCGGATCGCGGTCCAGCGCCAGCAGGCTGCCGGCGGCGTCCAGCCTGGACAGGATCAGGCGCGAGTGCCCGCCCCGGCCGAAAGTGCCGTCCACGTAACGGCCCGCAGGGTCGGTGACCAAGGCGTTGACCGCCTCGTGCAGCAATACGGTGGTGTGCTGCCAAGGTTGCTCCTCTTGCTCCATGGCGGCGGTCAGGCGGGATAGGCGAAGGTGAAACTGCCCAGCGGATCGTCCGGCCTGTCCAGCTGGCTGCCGTTCTGCTCGTACACCTTGTAGCGGGCCAGGTCCCAGAGTTCGAAGTAGGCGCCCATGCCCATGAGCTGGGCGTCCTTGACGAGACCGGCGGCGTCGCGCAGCTCGGGCGCGACGTTGATGCGCTCGGCGCTGTCGATGCTCACGTCCTGCGCGCCCCCGATGTAGACGCGCCGGTACCAGCTGCCGGACTCCGACATCACCTTGGTGCGGAAGGCCAGCCAGGCGGGGCGGGGGAAGAGCAGCAGGCAACCATCGGGGTGCTTGGTCAGCGTCAGCTCGTTGCCGCAGATCTTCTGCAGGGCCTCGCGGTGTTTGGCGGGCACGGTCCAACGCCCTTTCGCATCCAGCGAAACGTTCGTCGGCCCCTGAAACACCAAATCAGACACGTTGAGACTGCTCCTGCGGTGGTGCGGCCAAGCCCGAATCCACACTGGATCCGCCCGCTGGCCCCTGGTCACCCACTATGACCCACCATCACACACCAATCGAC
>SCTQ01000441.1 GCA_004322345.1 Aquabacterium sp.
CGTGTCGATCACGGTCAAGCTGATCGCCCCGATCGCCATGGAAGAAGGCCTGCGCTTCGCCATCCGTGAAGGCGGCCGTACCGTCGGCGCCGGCGTCGTTGCCAAGATCCTCGAGTAAACAGGAGTTCAGGTTTTTGTTGGGCGGGTGCCGCGGCCGCGGTGCCAGCCAGGCAAAAGGGGTATAGCTCAATTGGCAGAGCGTCGGTCTCCAAAACCGAAGGTTGGGGGTTCGATTCCCTCTGCCCCTGCCACCTGATCCAGCAGTCAAGAAGGCCCATCTCGAAGCAGCCGCTCGACACCCAGCAGCCCGCCGCGGTGGCCCCGAACAGGGGTCGACAGCCGGCGGGCTTTGCTGCCTGAAGAGCATCCGGCGGCCCGGGGCATGAACAAGGCGCGCAAGCATTGAAAGCGATGACCAATCCTTCCGTTGAAACGGTCTCCACCGGGGCCGACAAGGCCAAGGTCGCGGCAGCCGTGCTGCTGGTCGTGCTCGGCATCGCGGCCTTCTACCTGCTGGGCAAGCAGGCGCTGTGGATGCGCCTGGTGGCGCTGTTCGCCCTGCTGGGCGGCGGTGTCGCGGTGTTCTTCGCGTCGGAGTCCGGCAAGGAACTGATCGGCTTCGGCCGCGAGTCCTGGCGCGAGATGAAGAAGGTCGTCTGGCCGACCCGCCAGGAAGCGACGCAGATGACGCTCTACGTGTTCCTGTTCGTCTTCGTGATGTCCCTGTTCCTGTACCTGTCCGACAAGGCGATCGAGAAGATCATCTTCTCCTTCATCCTGGGCTGGAAGAGCTGAGCCCCCGGCGGGCACAACGACGAGGTCGATGATGAGCGAAGCCGCAACGAATCCGTCCGCCGCAGGCCAGGCCCTGCGCTGGTACGTCGTGCACGCCTACTCCGGCATGGAGAAGGCCGTCGAGCGCAACCTGCGCGAGCGCATCGATCGCGCCGGCATGCAGGCCAAGTTCGGCCGCATCCTGGTGCCGACCGAAGAAGTGGTCGAGATGAAGAACGGCAAGAAAGCCGTGACCGAGCGCCGCTTCTTCCCCGGCTATGTGCTGGTCGAGATGGTGATGGACGACGAGAGCTGGCATCTGGTCAAGCACACGTCCAAGGTCACCGGCTTCGTCGGCGGAGCCAAGAACCGTCCGGTGCCCATCTCGGAAGACGAGGTCATGAAGATCGTCAACCAGATGCAGGAAGGCACCGAGCGTCCGCGCCCCAAGGTCGAGTGGGAAGTGGGCGAGGTGGTGCGCGTCAAGGAAGGGCCGTTCACGGACTTCAATGGCGCCATCGAGGAAGTCAATTACGACAAGTCCAAGGTCCGCGTGTCGGTCACGATCTTCGGTCGTGCCACGCCGGTGGAACTGGACTTCGGTCAGGTCGAGAAGATCTGAGCCGGTTTTCGCCGCCGGCCCGCGAGGGCGGGCGGCCGGCGCAGCGCCCGGGGCGGCCCGGGGCGACGCGTCGAATCAGGAGCGCCTCGTGCGCATCCGGGCCGCATGGACGAGGAGCCTGCCAGCCTCAGGGCGAAGCAGGCGCTTGAACTCGATAGGAGCCTTTCATGGCAAAGAAGATCGTCGGCTTCATCAAGCTGCAAATCCCGGCGGGCAAGGCCAATCCTTCGCCCCCGATCGGTCCGGCGCTGGGTCAGCGCGGGCTGAACATCATGGAATTCTGCAAGGCGTTCAACGCCAAGACCCAGGGCATGGAGCCCGGTCTGGTGCTGCCCGTGGTCATTACGGCCTTTGCGGACAAGTCCTTCACCTTCGTCCTGAAGACGCCGCCGGCCACCGTGCTGCTGAAGAAGGCCGCCAAGCTGGACAAGGGCTCTCCGCGTCCGCACACCGACAAGGTGGCCAAGCTGACGCGCGCCCAGGTCGAGGAAATCGCCAAGACCAAGCAACCCGACCTGACCGCTGCGAACCTGGACGCCGCCGTGCGCACGATCGCCGGCTCGGCCCGTTCGATGGGCATCACCGTGGAGGGCCTGTGAAATGGCTAAGCTGACCAAGCGCCAACAAGCCCTGCAGGGCAAGGTCGACAGCAACAAGCTGTACGCCATTGACGAAGCACTGAAGATCGTCCAGGAAGCCGCGACCGCCAAGTTCGATGAATCCATCGACGTGGCCGTGCAGTTGGGCATCGACGCCAAGAAGTCCGACCAGGTCGTCCGCGGCGCCGTCGTGCTGCCCAACGGCACCGGCAAGACCAAGCGCGTCGCCGTGTTCGCACAAGGCGCCAAGGCCGAGGAAGCCAAGGCTGCGGGCGCCGACGTCGTCGGCCTGGAAGACCTGGCCGAGCAGATCAAGGGCGGCAACATCAACTTCGACGTGGTGATCGCCTCGCCGGACACGATGCGCGTCGTCGGTACCCTGGGCCAGGTCCTGGGTCCCCGCGGCCTGATGCCGAACCCGAAGGTCGGCACCGTGACCCCGGACGTCGCTACCGCTGTCAAGAACGCCAAGGCTGGCCAGGTCCAGTTCCGCGTCGACAAGGCCGGCATCATCCACGGCACGATCGGCCGCCGTTCGTTCGACGCCGACAAGCTCAAGGGCAACCTGTCCGCCCTGCTGGAAGCGCTGAACAAGGCCAAGCCCGCCTCTTCCAAGGGCGTCTACCTGCGCAAGGTGGCCGTGTCCTCGACCATGGGTCTGGGCGTGCGCGTCGAAGTGAACTCGATCCCGACCGGCGCTGCCGCCTGATCGGGCTGAAGTGAATATGGGCCGCGCGAGTGTCTGGCGCGCAGCCCTGAAGGATTGGTGGGCTGCCGGTGTCGCGCAAGCGGCGCCGGCGGGCTATCAAAGACCGTTGGCGAGCGTCCCGAGAGGGCGTTCTTAATCGCGGTCCGTTCCCGCAAGGGGCGGTGCCGAGGCCAACGCAGATGGCGGTCCCGCTGTGAAGGATGACACCGTCTGCATGGGCGACGAGCCCTGCGGGCGAGGTTACTGAAGCAGAAGGTCGCTGAACCCCGGGTGCGCCCGGACGCGCGAGTCGAAGGCCGCAAGGCCGAAGGCGGACGCCAAGGGCGTGTTTTAAGGAGTAGACCTTGAGTCTCAATCGCAACGAGAAGGCAGACGTTGTCGCGGAAGTGCAGGCCCAGGCGGCCAAGGCGCAGACGCTGGCACTGGCCGAGTACCGTGGCCTGACCGTGGCTCAACTGGATGCGCTGCGCAAGAACGCTCGCGAAAAAGGTGTGTACCTTCACGTGCTGAAGAACACCCTGGCTCGCCGCGCTGTTGCCGGCACGCCTTTTGAAGTCGCCGAGAGCCACTTCGTCGGCCCGCTGATCTATGGCTTCTCTGAAGATGCCATCGCAGCAGCCAAAGTCATCGCCGAGTTTTCCAAGGCAAACGACAAGCTGGTGATCAAGGCCGGCGCATACGGCGGCAAGGCCCTGGACGCAGACGGCGTCAAGGCCCTGGCTTCCGTGCCGAGCAAGGAAGTCCTGCTGGCCCAGCTGCTGGGTCTGCTGCAGACGCCGGTTTCGGGCCTGGCCCGCGTGCTGTCGGCGGTGGCCGAGAAGCGCGGCGGCGGCGCAGCCGAAGCCCCGGCAGAAGCCCCCGCGGCCTGATTTCCATTCATCGATTCATACGATTCAACTGTTTTAGGAGCCTCAAATGGCATTCGACAAAGACGCATTCCTGGCCGCACTGGACACCATGACCGTGCTGGAACTCAACGAGCTGGTGAAGGCCGTTGAAGAGAAGTTCGGCGTGTCCGCCGCTGCTGTGGCCGTCGCCGGCGGCGGTGCTGGTGGCGGCGCTGCCGCCCCGGCCGCCGAAGAGAAGACCGAGTTCAACGTCGTGCTGCTCGAAGCCGGCGCCAACAAGGTCGGCGTGATCAAGGCCGTGCGCGAAATCACCGGTCTGGGCCTGAAGGAAGCCAAGGATCTGGTCGACGGCGCTCCGAAGCCAGTCAAGGAAGGCATCGCCAAGGCCGACGCCGAAGCTGCCAAGAAGAAGCTGGAAGAAGCCGGCGCCAAGGTGGAACTGAAGTAATTCGTCCCCACCTGGAGGCTGGGCGCCCGAAAGGGCTCCCAGCCTTTCGTGCTTCGGGGCCCACAAGTCTGTGAGCCCCGGAGGGCACCTGAAAGGATCCGGCCAGGGTCCTTCCAAGTGTTCTCTGAACCGACTGCGGAGAACCAGTTTGGATCGAACCGGGGTGCAATGCCCCGGTTGTCTGCCAGCGGCTGGTAGTGGCCAGCCACCAAGCTTCAGACGTCTGTCTGGTGCCAGTCGCCGAACGAACTTTCCTGCTGGGCCCGCAGGCGAGCCTCGACACGGAGTCTTTGATGGCGCAAATCACCCCCTACAGCTACACCGAGCGCAAGCGTATTCGCAAGAGCTTCGGCAAACGCGCGAGCGTGCTGAACGTTCCCTACCTCCTCACCATGCAGAAGGACTCGTACGTAGCCTTCCTGCAAAAGGACGTCCCGCCGCAGAAACGCAAACCCGAAGGCCTGCAGGCCGCTTTCCTCTCCGCGTTCCCGATCGTCTCGCACAACGGTTTCGTGGAGATGAAATTCATCGAATACAACATCGCCAAACCGGCGTTCGATGTGCGCGAGTGTCAGCAACGGGGCCTCACCTTCGCAGCGGCCGTGCGTGCCAAGCTGCAGATGATCATCTATGACCGTGAGGCTTCGACCTCCCAGTCCAAGGTGGTCAAGGAGGTCAAGGAGCAGGAGGTCTACATGGGCGAAGTTCCGCTCATGACCGACTACGGCTCCTTCATCGTCAACGGCACCGAGCGCGTCATCGTCTCCCAGCTGCACCGCTCTCCTGGCGTGTTCTTCGAACACGACAAGGGCAAGACGCACTCGTCGGGCAAGCTGCTGTTCTCCGCACGGATCATTCCCTACCGCGGCTCCTGGCTGGACTTCGAGTTCGACCCGAAGGACATCCTCTACTTCCGCGTGGACCGTCGCCGCAAGATGCCGGTGACCATCCTGCTGAAGGCCATCGGCATGAAGCCGGAGACCATCCTCTCCACCTTCTTCGTCAACGACGAGTTCAAGCTGATGGACTCCGGCGCCCAGATGGCCTTCGTGCCCGAGCGCCTGAAGGGCGAGGTCGCGCGTTTCGACATCACCGACAAGTCCGGCAGCGTCATCGTCGAGAAGGACAAGCGCGTCACCTCGCGCCACACTCGCCAGCTGGAGCAGTCGGGCACGACCCACATCACCGTGCCCGAGGACTTCCTGATCGGCCGCGTGCTGGCCAAGAACCAGGTGGACGCCGACACCGGCGAGATCATCGCCAAGGCCAACGACGAGCTGACCGAGGCCCTGCTGAAGAAGCTGCGCGCCGCCGGTATCAAGACCATCGAGGCGATCTACACGAACGAGCTGAACCAGGGTGCGTACATCTCGCAGACCCTGGCCGCCGACGAGACCGCCGACGAGCTGGCTGCCCGCGTGGCCATCTATCGCATGATGCGTCCCGGCGAGCCGCCGACGGAAGACGCCGTTCAGGCGCTCTTCGGCCGCCTGTTCTACAACCCCGACACGTATGACCTGTCGCGGGTGGGCCGCATGAAGTTCAATGCCCGCGTCAGCCGCGACGGCAGCGAAGGCCCGATGACCCTGGCCAACGACGACATCCTCGCCGTGGTCAAGATCCTCGTGGACCTGCGCAACGGCAACGGCGAGGTCGACGACATCGACCACCTGGGCAACCGCCGCGTGCGTTGCGTGGGCGAACTGGCAGAGAACCAGTACCGCTCGGGCCTCGCCCGTATCGAGAAGGCCGTGAAGGAGCGTCTGGGCCAGGCCGAGACCGAAGCCCTGATGCCGCACGACCTGATCAACTCCAAGCCGATCTCCGCGGCGCTCAAGGAGTTCTTCGGTGCGTCCCAGTTGTCGCAGTTCATGGACCAGACCAACCCGCTGTCCGAGATCACGCACAAGCGTCGTGTCTCCGCACTGGGCCCGGGCGGCCTGACCCGCGAACGTGCCGGCTTCGAAGTCCGCGACGTGCACCCGACCCACTATGGCCGCGTGTGCCCGATCGAGACGCCGGAAGGCCCGAACATCGGCCTGATCAACTCGCTGGCGCTGTACGCGCAGCTCAACGAATACGGCTTCCTCGAGACGCCGTACCGCCGGGTGCAGGACAGCAAGGTCACGAACCAGATCGACTACCTGTCGGCCATCGAGGAGGGCAAGTACGTCATCGCGCAGGCCAACGCCTCGCTGGGCGAGGACGGCACGCTGACCGACGAGCTGGTGTCCGCGCGTGAGAAGGGCGAATCCGTCCTGACCTCGCCCGAGCGCATCGAGTACATGGACGTGGCGCCGACCCAGATCGTGTCGGTGGCGGCCTCGCTCGTGCCCTTCCTGGAGCACGACGACGCGAACCGCGCGCTGATGGGCGCCAACATGCAGCGCCAGGCGGTGCCGACGCTGCGTCCGGAGAAGGCCTTCGTCGGCACGGGCGTCGAGCGCGTGGCCGCGAAGGACTCGGGCACGGTCGTCGCCGCCCTGCGCGGCGGCGTGGTGGACTACGTCGACACCAACCGCATCGTGATCCGCGTCAACGACGCGGAGACGGTGGCCGGCGAAGTCGGCGTGGACATCTACAACCTGATCAAGTACCACCGCTCCAACCAGAACACCAACATCCACCAGCGTCCCATCGTCAAGCGCGGTGACCAGGTGGCGGCCGGCGACGTGATCGCCGACGGTGCCTCCACCGACATCGGCGAGCTGGCCCTGGGCCAGAACATGCTGGTGGCCTTCATGCCCTGGAACGGCTACAACTTCGAAGACTCGATCCTGATCTCCGAACGCGTGGTCGCCGATGACCGCTACACCTCGATCCACATCGAGGAGCTGGTGGTCATGGCCCGCGATACCAAGCTGGGCCCCGAGGAAATCACCCGCGACATCCCGAACCTGTCCGAGCAGCAGCTGGCTCGCCTGGACGAGTCCGGCATCGTCTACATCGGCGCCGAGGTGAACCCCGGCGACGTGCTGGTGGGCAAGGTCACGCCCAAGGGCGAGACCACGCTGACCCCGGAAGAAAAGCTGCTGCGCGCGATCTTCGGGGAGAAGGCGTCCGACGTGAAGGACACCTCGCTGCGCGTGGAGCAGGGCACCAGCGGCACCGTCATCGACGTGCAGGTCTTCACCCGTGAAGGCATCCAGCGCGACAAGCGCGCCCAGCAGATCATCGACGACGAGCTCAAGCGCTTCCGCCTGGACCTCAACGACCAGCTGCGCATCGTCGAGGCCGACGCCTTCGACCGTATCGAGAAGCTGCTGGTGGGCAAGGTCGCCAACGGCGGCCCGAACAAGCTGGCCAAGGGCACCGCGATCGACAAGGACTACCTGGCGAGCCTGGAGAAATACCACTGGTTCGACATCCGTCCTGCGGACGAGGAACTGGCCAACCAGCTGGAATCCATCAAGAACTCGCTGGAGCAGACCCGCCACAGCTTCGACCTGGCTTTCGAAGAAAAGCGCAAGAAGCTGACCCAGGGCGACGAGCTGCCCGCCGGCGTGCTGAAGATGGTGAAGGTGCACGTGGCCGTCAAGCGCCGCCTGCAGCCCGGCGACAAGATGGCCGGCCGCCACGGCAACAAGGGCGTGGTCTCCAAGATCGTTCCGGTCGAGGACATGCCCTACATGGCCGACGGCACGCCTTGCGACATCGTCCTGAACCCGCTGGGCGTGCCCTCGCGGATGAACGTCGGCCAGGTGCTGGAAGTCCACCTGGGCTGGGCCGCCAAGGGCATCGGCCAGCGCATCGGCGCGCTGCTGCAGGAAGAGGCCCGCGCCTCCGAGCTGCGCAGCTTCTTCGACGAGCTGTACAACAAGTCCGGCGGCAAGACCGAGGACCTGTCCCAGCTGCGTGACGAGGACGTCATCGAGATGGCGCAGAACCTGTCCAAGGGCGTCCCCTTCGCCACGCCGGTGTTCGACGGCGCGGCCGAAGAGGAAATCCGCGGCATGCTGAAGCTGGCCTACCCGGACGAGATCGCCAAGGCCAAGGGCCTGACGGCGACGCGTACCCAGGCCACGCTGCACGACGGCCGCACCGGCGACGCTTTCGAGCGTCCGGTCACCGTGGGCTACATGCACGTGCTGAAGCTGCACCACTTGGTCGACGACAAGATGCACGCCCGTTCCACCGGCCCGTACTCGCTCGTCACCCAGCAGCCGCTGGGCGGCAAGGCGCAGTTCGGCGGCCAGCGCTTCGGCGAAATGGAAGTCTGGGCCCTGGAAGCCTACGGCGCGTCCTACGTGCTGCAGGAAATGCTGACCGTGAAATCCGATGACGTGAATGGCCGTACCAAGGTGTACGAAAACATCGTCAAGGGCGAGCACTCGATCGACGCCGGCATGCCGGAATCGTTCAACGTGCTGGTCAAGGAAATCCGTTCGCTCGGCATCGACATCGAACTCGAGCGCAACTAAAGGAGAGAGATATGAAGGGTTTGCTGGATCTCTTCCGTCAATTCACCCCCGATGAGCATTTCGATGCCATCAAGATCGGCCTGGCTTCGCCCGAGAAGATCCGTTCGTGGTCTTTCGGCGAGGTGAAGAAGCCCGAGACCATCAACTACCGGACCTTCAAGCCGGAACGCGATGGCCTGTTCTGCGCCAAGATCTTCGGCCCGATCAAGGACTACGAGTGCCTGTGCGGCAAGTACAAGCGCCTGAAGCACCGCGGCGTGATCTGCGAGAAGTGCGGCGTCGA
>SCTQ01000442.1 GCA_004322345.1 Aquabacterium sp.
GGTGGTCGGCGAGCCCTTGCGCAGCAAGTCCATGTCCTCCGGCCACTCGGCCACCGCCTTCGCCTGCGCCGCCTTGCTGCTGCTGGCACCCAACACGCGCCGCGGCGTCGTGCAGGCGGTGCTGGTGCTGGCGGCGGCGGCCAGCCTGCTGCTGGCGCGCATCGGCGTCGGCGCGCACTGGCCGTCGGATGTGCTCGCCGGCGGGCTGCTGGGCTGGCTCAGCGGCGCGGGCTGCGTCTGGCTGGCCTGGCGCACGGGGCTGGCGGGCTGGTTCGAGCGCCGTCCTGCGGCGTGGCTGATGGCGCTCACGCGCGTGGGCGGCGGCATCGCGCTGTGCCTGATCGACACCGGCTACCCGCTGGGCGTGCCGGCGCAATGGCTGCTGGGCGGGCTGTCGGTCGCCGGTGGCCTGTGGGACCTGCAGCGCCTGGCGCGCACGGAGGGCAGGCGATGAGCAGCAAGCCCACGCTGAAGCAGCGCATCCGCCTCGTCCTGACCTGGCTCATCGGCCTGGGCCTGCTGGGCTGGCTGATGCACAAGCTGGACTGGTCGGTGCTGCCGCAGATCCTCTCGCGCATCGACGCCGCCATCTGGCTCGGCGCGGCCGCCTGCATCGTCGTGAGCTACGCCTTCCGCGCCTCGCGCATGCAGCTGGTGCTGGTGGAGCCGCACGAGCGGCGCGGCCGCATCCTGCCCTCGCGCGCCGTGTGGCGGGTCATGCTGATCCACAACGCCGCCATCAACCTGCTGCCCATGCGCGGCGGCGAGCTGAGCTTCCCCTGGCTGGCCCGGCGCGAGCTGGGGCAGCCCGTCTCGCGCTCGGTGGCCGCGCTGATGTGGATGCGCATCCAGGACCTGGGCGTGCTGCTGCTGCTGGCCGCGCTGGCCTGGCCGGGGCTGTCGCTGGCCGTGCATGCGGCGCTGGTGGCCGTCTGGCTGCTGGGCGTGGTGCTGCTGCAGCCGGTGGCCGGCCGCGTGCTGCGCCTGCTGGTGCCCACGGCCTCGGTGCAGGCCACCGGCTGGCGCAAGGCCGCCGGCGCGCTGCGCGCCGCCCTCGAGGAGCCCTCCCACAACCACCCGCTGACCTGGTTCTGCACCCTGGGCAACTGGGCCGTGAAGCTGGCCGCCGGCAGCGCCATGCTGGCCGCCGTCTGCCACGTGAGCTTCGGCACGGGCTGGGCCGGCGCGGTGGGCGGCGAACTCACCGCCATCCTGCCCATCCAGGGCCCGGCCAGCCTGGGCACCTACGAGGCGGGCGTGAAGGGCGGCATGGCCTGGATCGCCGGCCTGGGCGCCGCGGCGCCGCAGGAGGCCGTGCTGGGCGCCCTGGCCTGGCACCTGATGCTGATCGCCGCCTCGGTGATCGGCGCGGCGCTGGCCGGTTTCTCCCACCTGCGCGCGGCCGCCGCAGGGCCGGAAGACGCGGCCGGGGCCAGGGATCCAAAACAGGGCGACAATTCGGCCCCCGTCTGACGTCCCCCGCTCTTTCACACCCTCTGATGGCCCTCCCCTCCCCCGCCCCCGTCCAAGACAGCCTGCTGGCCGCCACGCCCGGCGCCACCAGTGCGCCCGAGCCCATGCCCACCGACATCCCGCCGCACCGCCTGTCGGTGGTCGTGCCGATGTACAACGAGGTGGAGAACGCGCCGGTCATGGTCGAGGCCATCCAGAACGCGCTGGCCCACTATCCCCACCTGTGGGAGCTGGTCGTCGTCGACGACGGCAGCTCGGACGGCACCGTGCAGGCGCTGGAGCAGGCGGCCAGGCGCTTCGGCCCGCACATCCGCGTGGTCGCGCTGTGGCGCAACTTCCGCCAGACCGCCGCCATGCAGGCCGGCATCGACGCCGCCCGCGGCGACGTCATCGTCACGCTCGACGGCGACCTGCAGAACGACCCGCGCGACATCCCCAAGCTGGTCCGCCGCCTGCTGATCGACAACCTGGACCTGTGCGCCGGCTGGCGCGAGAACCGCCAGGACGGCATGGTGATGCGCAAGATCCCTTCCAAGATCGCCAACCGCCTGATCCGCCGCATCACCGGCCTGCCCTTCCGCGACCTGGGCTGCAGCCTGAAGGCCTACCGCGCCGAGGTGCTCAAGCGCGTGCGCCTGTACGGCGAGATGCACCGCTTCATCCCGGCCTGGATGGCCACCGTCACCTCGCCCAACCGCATGGCCGAAGAACCCGTGCGCCACCATGCGCGCCTGCACGGCGAGTCCAAGTACGGCATCTCGCGCACGCTGCGCGTGATCGTCGACCTGCTGGCGGTCTACTTCTTCCTGCGCTTCCCCACGCGCCCGGGCCATTTCTTCGGCGGCATCGGCATCATCATCGGCGCCATCGGCGCGCTGATCCTGAGCTACCTGGGCGTGCTCAAGCTCTTCGGCGAAAGCATCGGCGGGCGCCCCCTGCTGTGGCTGGGCGCGCTGTGCGCGCTGGGTGGCCTGCAGTTCCTGACCACCGGCGTGCTGGCCGAGCTGCTGATCCGCATCTACTACTCGCCCCCGGCCGCCGGCGGCGCCGGCCCGCAGCTGGCCGCCGCGTACCACACCGGCGAGCCGCATCCCCTGGCCAGCGGCGAGGCCTGGCACACGCCTCGATGAAGGCCGCGCGCCCCTGGGCGGCGGCGGACTGGCTGGTCGCGCTGCTGATCGCCGTCGTCCTGCTGCTGCGCCTGGGCGGCGCGCCGCTGTACGACGTCGACGAAGGCGCCTTCAGCGAGGCCACGCGCGAGATGCTGGCCTCGGGCGACTTCGGCTCCACCACGCTCAACGGCGCGCCGCGCTTCGACAAGCCCATCCTCGTCTACTGGCTGCAGGCGGCCAGCGCGTCCGTCTTCGGCATCGGCGAGTTCGCCTTCCGCCTGCCCTCGGCCCTGTGCAGCCTCGTGTGGTGCGCGGCGCTGTGGGCCTTCGCGCGCCCGCGCGTGGGCGCCACCACGGCCCGCCTGGCCGCGCTGATGCTGGCCTGCTCGCTGGGCGTGCTGGCCATCGGCCGCGCGGCCACGGCCGATGCGCTGCTCAACATGCTGCTGGCGCTGGCGATGTTCGAGGTCTGGCGCGCGCTGGAGCGCGGCCCCGGCGAGGAGCCCGACCGTGCAGCCATCCGACGCGCCTATCTCTGGGTGGGCCTCGGCCTGCTGGCCAAGGGGCCGGTGGCCGCACTCATCCCCGGCGCGGTGAGCCTGCTGGCTGCCTTGCTGGCCGGCCGCCTGCAGCGTTTGCGCGAGGCCGCGCTGGACTGGCGCGGCTGGGCCATCCTGGTCGCCGTCGCCGCGCCCTGGTACGCCTACATCCTGCACCGCCACGGGATGGACTTCGTCGACGGCTTCATCCTCAAGCACAACGTCTCGCGCTACACCTCGCCGCTGGAGGGCCACTCGGGCAGCCTGCTGTACTACCTGGTGATGGGGCCGCTGCTGTGGCTGCCGTGGTCCGGCCTGCTGCCCGCCGTGCTGGGCCATGCACGCGCCGACTGGCGCCTGCCGCTGGGCCGCTTCCTGTGGCTGTGGGCGGTCTTCGTGATCGTCTTCTTCTCGCTGTCGGGCACCAAGCTGCCGCACTACCTGCTCTACGGCAGCACGCCGGTCTTCATCGGCCTGGCCCAGGCCGTGAGGCTGGTGCAGCGCCCGGGCTTCCTGCCGCGGACCTGGCAGACCCTGGCCCAGGTGCTGACGGCCGCGATGCTGCTGCTGCTCATGCTGCTGCCGCCGCTGCTGCAGCGCGCCGCCAACCGCGTGAAGGATCCGCTCTACGCCGAACTGCTGGGCAGCGCCCAGGCGCTGGTGCAGCCGCACTACGCCGTGCTGATCGGCGCGGTGCTGGGCGCCTGGCTGCTGGGCAGCCTGGGCTCGCGGCTGGTCAACGGCGAACGCAGCTTCACGGCCGCGTGGGCCGCCGGCGGCGCGGCCTTCGCGCTGCTGGTGGTCGGCTGGACGGCGCCCTGGCTGGGCTCGGTGCTGCAGGGCCCGCTGCCGCGTGCGGCCGCCGCGGCCCGCGCGCACCTGCAAGACAACCCGGCCGACGGTGCCGTCGTGCAATGGAAGCTGGCCCAGCCCAGCTTCAGCGTCTACCTGCAGGCGGTGACGCCGCGCGGCGAGCCCCAGCCCGGCCAACTCGCGCTGACGCGCCGCGACCGGCTGGACGCCGACCCCTGCGACGACTGCCGCATCCTCTTCGAGGACCGCGGCTTCGTGCTGCTGAAGAAGGAAGTGACGCATTGAACCGCGACCGCCTCACCGCTGGCTCCGAGTTCATCGGCCTGCTGCTGGCGGCGCTGGTGCTCACGGCCTGGCGCCTCTACGTCGTGCAGCACCAGGACTGGACGCTGTTCTACGACGAGGCCCAGTACTGGGACTGGTCGCGCGAGCCCGCGCTGGGCTACTACTCCAAGCCGCCGCTGATCGCCTGGCTGATCGCCGCCGGCACGGCCTGGGCAGGCGACGGCGTCCTGGGCGTCAAGCTGGTGCCCATGCTGCTCTACCCGCTGACCGCGCTGGTGCTGTGGGCCCTGGGCCGTGAGCTGCATCCCCGCGCGGGCCTGCCCGCTGCGCTGATCTTCCTCAGCCTGCCGCTGACCGGCCTGCTGGGCCTGTACGCGAGCACCGACGCGCCGCTGCTGCTGTGCTGGGCCCTGGCCGCCTGGGCGCTGTGGCGCGCGCAGAAGTCCGATGCCCTCGGCGACTGGGCCCTGCTGGGCCTGGCCTGCGGGCTGGGCCTGCTGGCCAAGTACACGATGGCCGCCTTCGCGCTGAGCGCCCTGCCCGCGCTGTGGCTCGTCGCCGGCCCGCGCCGCGGCCTGCTGCGCCCCGGCCCCTGGCTGGCCGCGCTGGTGGCGCTGGCGGTGCTGGCACCCAACCTGTGGTGGAACGCCCAGCACGCCTTCCCCACGCTGCAGCACACCGCCGACATCACCACCCGCGCGCGCCGCCACGGCGGCCTGCCGGAGGCCGCGGAGTTCCTCGCCGGCCAGATCCTCGTGCTCGGCCCGCTGGCCGCCTGGTTCGCCTTCAAGGGCCTCAAGCGCGCCTGGCAGGGCTGGCGCGAGCAGGAGGCCAACGCGCGGATCCATCCCCCGCTGGAGGACGAACCCGCGCTGGGCGCCTGGCCCTACGTGCCGCTGCTGATCCTGCCGCTGCTCGCGATGGCCACCGCCCAGTCCTGGCTGGCCCGCGCCAACCTCAACTGGGCCGCGCCGGCCCACGTCGGCTCCTGCCTGCTGCTGGGCCTGGTCATGGTGGCGCCCTCGGGCACGCTGCGGCGCGGCGCGCTGGCGGCCACCGTGCTGCTGAACCTGGCGCTGGTGGGCGTGACCGTGCATGCCGGCGACATCTACCGGCAGATCGGCGAGCCGCTGCCGAGCAAGTACGACGCCCTGGTGCGCATGCGCGGCTGGGACCGCGCCTTCGCGCAGCTGGGCCAGGCCCTGTCGGCCGGCGAGCCCGGCTGGTTCGCGGGGCAGCAGCCGCTGGTGCTGTCCGACGACCGCCTGCTGCTGGCCCAGGCCGCCTACCAGTGGCGCGACCGCGGCATCCACCCGGTGGCCTGGAAGCCCGACGCCCGCGTGCGCGACCACTACGAGCTGACGACCAGGCTGGAGCCCGCGCCGGGCCAGTCCGTCTGGCTGCTCAGCCGCGGGCCGGCGCCGATGGACATCGCCGAGCGCTTCGACAGCGCGCGCGAGGCCGCCATCGTCCGCACCGAGGTCGCGCCGGGCCGGCACGTGGAGATCCATGCAACCGAGTTGCGCGGCTTCCACGGCTACCGGCAGGCCGGCATCCCATGACCGCCGCGCCCGCTGCCGGCCCCGGCCGCATGCCCTGGCATGACCGCCTGGCCTGGATCGCGCTGCCGCTGTCCGTGCTGGCCTTCGTGCTGTGGCCCGGGCTGGACCTGGCGCTGACGCGCCGCGTCTACGACTCGAAGCTGGGCTTCCTGTGGCGCGACGAGGCCGTCGTGCAGGCCCTCTACCTCGGCGTGCCCTGGACCGCCCGCGCGCTGATCCTGGGCGCGCTGCTGCTGTGGCTCTACGCCCGCTTCAAGCCGGGATCGGTGCGCCCGCTGTGGCAGCACACCGCGGCGTTGGCCGTGGCCGCCGGGCTGCTCGGGCCGGGGCTGGTCGTCGAGGGCGTGCTCAAGCCCTTCTGGCAGCGCCCGCGCCCGGTGCAGGTGCTGGAGTTCGGCGGCACCCATGCCTACGAGCCACCCTTCCACCACTGCGCCGACTGCAACACCCACCACTCCTTCGTCAGCGGCCATGCCGCGGCCGGCTTCGCGCTGCTCACCCTGGGCCTGGCCAGCGGGCCGCGCGGCCGGCGCCGCTGGCTGGCCGCCGGGCTGCTGGCCGGCACGGTCACGGGGGCCGGGCGCATCTTGCAGGGCGGGCATTTCCTCAGCGACATCGTCTATGCCTTCTATGCCGTCTGGCTGTCGGCCCAGCTGGTGATGTGGCTGGACCGGCAGCGCGCGCGGGCCGCCGCCTGAGCGCAGCCTGCGGCGCGCATCCTGCTAAGGTGCGGGGACGCTCCCTCGCAGACCTCCCATGAAGAGGAGTCCTCGATGCCCACCCCCGCCGAGATCGAACGCTGGCGCCTGCTCGCCCACCGCTGGCAGCAGGCCTTCGATCACTCGGCCATCGGCCAGGCCTGCACCGGACTGGACGGGCGCTTCCTGGAGGTCAACGACCGCTTCTGCCGGTTCCTGGGCTACGACCGCGCCGAGCTGCTGCGGATGACCTTCCGCGACCTCACCCATCCCGACGACCTGGCCGCCAGCACGGACCTGACACGCCGCCTGGTGTCGGGCGAGATCGGCAGCGGCCGCTACGAGAAGCGCTACCGGCACGCAGACGGCCGCACCATCTGGGCCGACGTGACCGTCACCGCGATCCGCGACGACCAGGGCCGCCCGCTGTACTACGCCACGCTGGTGGTCGACATCAGCGAGCGCAAGCAGCTCGACGCCACGCTGCACGACCGCGACGCCCTGCTCAGCAGCCTCAGCCGCAACATCCCCGGCGCCGTGCTCAAGTTCGTCATCGGCACCGACGGCAGCTGGACCCTGCCCTATGCCAGCGACGGCATCGGCGAGCTCTACGAGCTGGACCCGCAGCTGCTGCGCGAGCAACCCATGCTCGCCTTCGACCTGGTGCACCACGAGGACCGACCGGCCGCGCTGGGCCTGATGGAGGACCAGTTCGTGGCCATGCACACGGGAGGCGCCTCGCGCATGCCCTCGGTCTTCGAATACCGCCTCGTGCTGCCGCGCAAGGGCCTGCGCCACATGCGGGCCATGATCAGCCTGGAGCGCGAGGGTGATGGCGCCACCGCGCTGTACTGCTACATCACCGACATCTCCGGGCAGAAGCAGTACGAGCAGGCCCTGGTGCAGGCCCAGGCCGCACAGGCCGCCAGCCGGGCCAAGACCGAGTTCCTCTCGCGCATGAGCCACGAGCTGCGCACGCCGCTGAACGCCGTGCTGGGCTTCGCGCAGCTGCAGCGCCTGGACGGCGCCAACCCGCTGAACCCGGTGCAGGCGGGCCGCAACGCGCAGATCGAAGCCGCCGGCGCCCACCTGCTGGCGATGATCGGCGACGTGCTGGACCTCTCGCGCATCGAGGCTGGCGACCTGCCCCTGTCCATCGACGACGTGGACCTGCCGGCCGTGCTGGGCGAGGCCCTGGACATGGTGGGCGACGCCGCGCGCGATGCGGCGCTGACCCTGCTGGCGCCATCTCCCGGGCCCGGCCTGCTGGTGCGCGCCGACCGCCTGCGGCTGCGCCAGGTGCTGCTCAACCTGCTGAGCAACGCCATCAAGTACAACCGCCCCGGCGGCGAGGTGCGCTGCACCGTCCGGCGCGAGGACGGCAGCGTGGTGGTGGCCGTGGAGGACACCGGCCGCGGGCTGACGCCGGCCCAGCTGGCCCACCTCTTCGAGCCCTTCAACCGCCTGGGCGCCGAGCAGACCGGCGTCGAGGGCACGGGCATCGGCCTGGTCATCGTGCGCCACCTGGTCGAGCGCATGGACGGCAGCGTGCAGGTGGACAGCGAGCCCGATCGCGGCACGCGCTTCGAGGTCAAGCTGCCGGCGGCGGCGGCGGACAAACCGCTCCGGTAGCATGACTGCCTGACCGGGACGCCCCCGCCCGGCATCGAGGCCCCTCATGAGTTCCGCCACCACCGCCACCGAAGTCAGCTACGACTACACCCTGCAGGACGCCAGCGGCGCCTCCTGCACCGCCCACGCCTGGGCCAAGGTCCCCGCCCCGCTGAGCCCGGGCGAGCGCGACGCCGCCAAGGCTCGCATCAAGGCGCTGCTGCAGCGCGAGAACGCCGTGCTGGTGGCCCACTACTACGTCGACGGCGACATCCAGGACCTGGCGCTGGAGACCGGCGGCTGTGTCTCCGACAGCCTGGAGATGGCCCGCTTCGGCCGCGACCACGCGGCCACCACACTGGTCGTGGCCGGCGTGAAGTTCATGGGCGAAAGCTCCAAGATCCTCAGCCCGCACAAGCGCGTGCTGATGCCCGACCTGGACGCCACCTGCTCGCTGGACCTGGGCTGCCCCGCCGAGGACTTCTCCAAGTTCTGCGACGCGCACCCGGACCGCAAGGTCGTCGTCTATGCCAACACCAGCGCCGCCGTGAAGGCGCGCGCCGACTGGATGGTCACCAGCTCCTGCGCGCTGGCCATCGTCCGGCACCTGAAGGACAGCGGCGAGAAAGTGCTGTGGGCCCCCGACCGCCACCTGGGCCGCTACATCCAGAACCAGACCGGCGCCGACATGCTGATGTGGAACGGCGCCTGCATCGTGCACGACGAGTTCAAGAGCCTGGAGCTGGACCTGCTGCGCGCCGAGCACCCCAAGGCGATGATCCTCGTGCACCCCGAGTCGCCCGACGCGGTGGTCAAGCAGGCCCACGTGGTCGGCTCCACCTCGCAGCTGCTGAAGGCCGTGGTGGAGTCCGACGCCCAGGAGTTCATCGTCGCCACCGACAACGGCATCCTGCACCGCATGCGCCAGCTGGCGCCCGGCAAGACGCTGATCGAGGCCCCCACCGCCGGCAACAGCGCCACCTGCAAGAGCTGCGCGCACTGCCCGTGGATGGCGATGAACGCGCTGCAGGGCATCGAGGACTGCCTGCTGCAGGGCACCGGCGAGATCTTCGTGCCCGAGCCCATCCGCAGCCAGGCACACGGCTGCATCGACCGCATGCTGGACTTCGTGGCCAAGAACCCGTCGGCGATCGTGAAGCCGGCGCAGGGGTTCGTGCCGAACGTCGGGGCGGCTTGAGTCGCCCGGATGGAAACCGGCAGGCGATCGTCAGGCAGCGCGCAGCCCGGCGCTCCGGACTACAAGGTGTTGCTGGCGAAGCTGGCCGGTGCTGCGCTATCGGGCTCCATGGTGCGGCTGCTGGCCTTCTTCGGCTTCGCGGCCTTCACCGCATTCGCTGGACGAGCGAATAGGGCGCTGTCTGCGGTAACCGCTGCTGCGCTCTTCAGCCTCTACCTCGCGCAGATCTATTTCCTCACCACCCTCGGCCGGCATGCGCAGGTGCGCCGCCTGCGTACCTGGAACTATCCTTGTCGGGTCACGCCCTCATCCTTGCCGCCGCGTACTGGATCGCCGGCAATCTGATCGTCTTCATCCTGCTGGTGCCTGAGTTGCTGAGTGCCCGGCTGCACCTGCCGGACCTGCACTATGCGTCGAGTTCGATCCGCGAGGCCACGAGCTGAATCCCAAGGAGGCCGCATGCAGCATTTCCAGCGCCAGGACATCCCCGTCCTGCACAACTCCGGCATCGACTCCGAGCAACTGCTCTTCCCCGAGACCGCCCCCGAGGCCAAGGCCACGATCACGCGCGTCACCGTGCCCGTCGGCAAGCTGAACCCGCGGCATCGCCACGAGCACTCGGAGCAGGTCTGGGTAGTCCTCGGCGGCAGCGGCACGCTGCTGCTGGAGGGCGAGGCCGAGGCGCCGGTGAACGTGGGCGACGTGGTCCGCTTCGGGCCGGGCGAGGTGCACGGCTTCCGCAACAGCGGCACGGAGCCCTTCGTCTACATGTCGGTGACCACGCCGCCGCTGAACTTCCGCTCGGCGTATGCGCGCGAGTGGAACGTGGCGGCGGGCGCCGCGGCCGCGGCGCCTTCGGCCGGCGATCCGCATTGAGGCCGCGCCGGCTGCAGCCGGCAATCTGAACCGAGGCTGTCGGGCTGCGAGTGGTGTCATACGCGGCCCCGCACTTTCATTCAAGAATGCGGCAATGCTTCTAGTCGCCATGCAGCCCGGCGGCGACAAACGGAGCCTCCCGCCATCTGCATTGTCAGAGCCGCATTGCCCCAGCCTCGATGAACACGCGCACCGAAGCTCGCCCCCTTCCCGTCCACGCGCGTGCGCATGCGGCTCCCCCGCCCGCGCTCGACGCGCTCGGCTGCCTGTCCAACCACCTGCTGTGCGATCAGGAGCTGGAGGTCGAGGGCGTGCGCATCTACCGCAAGACGGCCTCCGGCCAGGAGCTGGGGGCGGTGGAGACGCCGCCCACCGGGCGCGGCGTGCTGCTGGGCATCTCGCTGGCCGGCGGGCACCGGCGGCGCATCGTGCACGAGCATCACGCCGCCGCGCATGACTTCGAGCGCGGCTCCATCTACGTGCGCCACTTCGCCGACCGCTACCGTGCGGAGATGAAGAGCGCCTTCGACTTCCTGCTGATCGAGCTGCCGCACGCCGCGCTGGGCCGCGTGAAGGACGACGGCAGCGGCGCGCGTTCCTTCCTGCCCGCCTGCGTCACCGCCGAGCGCGACGACGTGATGCACCACCTGGCGCTGGCGCTGCTGCCCGCACTGGAGCGCCCGCAGGAGGCCAGCCGCCTCTTCGTGGACCAGATGTCGGTGGCCATCGCCACCTACCTGCTGGACAAGCACGGCGGCGCGGCCGAGGCCGGCCCGTCGCGCAAGGCCCGGCTGCTGTCGCGCACGCAGGAGGCGCGTGCCAAGGAGATGCTGCGCAGCCGGATGAACGGCGACATCTCGGTGTCCGACGTGGCCCAGGCCTGCAATCTGTCGCGCAGCTATTTCATCCACGCCTTCCGCCAGACCACGGGCCAGACGCCGCACCAGTGGCTGGTGGCCCAGCGCCTGGAGCGCGCCCAGGCCCTGCTGCGCGATTTCGCGCTGCCGCTGGCCGAGGTGGCCGCGGCCTGCGGCTTCGCCGACCAGAGCCACTTCACGCGCGTGTTCACCAAGCACCACGGCACGCCGCCGGGCATGTGGCGCCGGCAGGTGCGCGCGGAGAGCTGAGCCCGCCGCTCAAACGTGCAATCGGGTTGCACCGCGTGCAAGACCGCGCGGGCCCGTCTTCCTAGCATCCGTGCGTCCCATCCTCAACCTGACCGGAGATGCACGCATGACGCCTGACCTGACCCCTTCCCCCGCCCAGCCGCGCACCACGCGCCGCCGCCTCGTGATGGCCGCCGCGGGCGCCGCCGCCGCGCTGGAGCTGACCTCCGCCTCCGCCGCCAAGCCCCAGAAGCACGCCGCCGCGGGCAGCGGCAAGGCCGGTGGCGAGCACGTGCACGTCACCGCCGACGGCACGCGCATCTTCTACAAGGACTGGGGCAGCGGCCAGCCGATCGTCTTCTCCCATGGCTGGCCGCTGACGGCCGATGCCTGGGACCCGCAGATGTATTTCCTGGGCATGCAGGGCTTGCGTGTCATCGCCCACGACCGCCGCGGCCACGGCCGCTCCAGCCAGCCCTGGAACGGCAACGACATGGACACCTACGCCGACGACCTGGCCGGCCTGCTGGACGCGCTGGA
>SCTQ01000443.1 GCA_004322345.1 Aquabacterium sp.
CCGCCAGCGGCGCATCCCATGCGGCACCGCCGGGATAGCCGCCGGCGAACTGGTCGCCCTGCCAGCCGGCCTCCATCGCCTCGGCGATGAAAGGCAGCGCGTAGGGGCCGGCGGCCAGCATCATCAGCTCGGTGTAGCGCTGCTGGATCTCGGAGCCGCGGATCTTCAGCAGGCCGGCGACGTCCAGCGCCTTCCTGCCGCCGCGCTCGGCGGCCAGCACGCGCAGCACCATCATCTCCAGCGCGATGACGTCCACTTCCAGCTGCGCCACCTGGTCGCGGAAGCGCAGGTCGTCCCAGAGCGTGCCGCTGCCGCTGGGCGTGGCCTGGGCGATGCGCTTGACGCGCTCGAGCTCGCGCTTGGCGCGGTTGACGTCGGCTATGTTGGTGCGCTCGTGGGCCAGCAGGTACTTGGCGTAGGTCCAGCCCTGGTTCTCCTGCCCGACGAGGTTGGCCGCGGGGACCTTCACGTCGTCGAAGAAGATCTCGTTGACCTCGTGCTCGCCGTCCAGCGTGATGATGGGCCGCACGGTGATGCCCGGCGTCTTCATGTCGATCAGCAGGAAGCTGATGCCCGTCTGCGGCTTGCCCTCGGTGGACGTGCGCACCAGGCAGAAGATCCAGTCGGCGTACTGGCCCAGCGTGTTCCAGGTCTTCTGGCCGTTGACGACGTAGTGGTCGCCCTGCAGCACGGCGCGCGTCTTCAGCGACGCGAGGTCCGATCCCGCCCCGGGCTCGCTATAGCCCTGGCACCACCAGACGTCGCCGCTCATGATCCCGGGCAGGTGCTGCTTCTGCTGCTCGGGCGAGCCGAAGGCCATGATCACCGGCGCGACCATCACCGGGCCGAAGGGCACCACCCGCGGCGAGCCGGCCAGCGAGCACTCCTCTTCGAACAGGTGGCGCTGCACGGCGTTCCAGCCCGGGCCGCCGAACTCCTTCGGCCAGCCCCAGCCATGCCAGCCCTGGGCGCCGAGGATCTTCGCCCAGCGCTGCATGTCGTCCTTGTGCAGGCGCAGGCCGTTGTGCACCTTGTGGGCGATGTCGGCAGGCAGGTTGGCCCGCACCCAGGTGCGGATCTCGTCGCGGAAGGCGAGCTCTTCCGCGGTGAAGTGCAGGTCCATGCAATGGCTCCTCTTTGTGCTTTGCCCCGGGGACGCATCAGAAGCGCTTGTCCAGCGTCAGCGTCTCGCCGTCGCGCTGCAGCTTGAAGCGGCTGAGGAAGCTGTTGCCCAGCAGCACCAGGCCGCCCATGGACTGCGGCATGACGACGGCCTCGACGCCGTTGATCGTCACCTCCTGGATGCGCACCGAATCCAGCATGATCTTCCAGCCCTGGGCCGGCCCGTTGGCCGTGTTCATCCAGACCGGCTTGCCTTCCTGGTATTTGATGCCGATGCGGTCGGCGTCCGCGCGGCCCATGGAGATCATGGTCGCGCCGGTGTCGACCACGAAGCGCACGGTGCCGCCGTTGATCTGGCCCTCGGTGACGTAGTGGCCGCCACCGGACTCCGCCAGGACGATGCGCCCGCCGCCGCCGCTGCCGCCCGCGCCCTTGAAGGCGATGGGCGCGCCACCGATCTCCACCGTCATGCGCTTGCCGCCGACCTCGACCACGGCCTGGCCGCCACCCACGCTGACGACCTTCACGCCCTGGAAGGTGTCGCCGGCCGCGACCGCCTTGGGCGCGCTGCCGTTGACCACCAGCAAGGCCTTGCTTCCCATGCTGCCGGTCATGGAGACGCTCTGCGCCTGCGCGCCCGGCAGCCCGCAGGCCAGCGCCGCAGAAACCAAAACGGGCGACAACCATGCCGCCCGCCCCATCGTCCGCCGCTCACCCAACCGGCCGCTGCCGGCCCGCCTGAACTTGACCATCCGTGTTCTCAATCCCTGAAGTTGTTGAAGGTCAGCGGAACCTCGGTGACATCCTTGCGCAGCAGCGCGATGGCCGCCTGCAGGTCGTCGCGCTTGCTGCCGGTCACGCGCACGGCGTCTCCCTGGATCGCGCCGTTGACCTTCATCTTGCTGTCCTTGAGCAGCTTGACGATCTTCTTGGCCAGCTCGGACTCGATGCCGGCCTTGATCTTGATCACCTGCTTGACCTTGTCGCCGCCGACCTTCTCGACCTTGCCCAGGTCCAGGAAGCGCACGTCCACCTGGCGCTTGGTGAGTTTGCCGGTGAAGACGTCGCGCAGCTGGTCGAGTTGGAAATCGCTGTCGGCGAAAAGCGTGAGTTCCTTGTCCTTCAGCTCGGCTTTCGCGCTGGAACCCTTGAAGTCGAAGCGGGTCCCGGCCTCCTTGTTGGTCTGCTCGACGGCGTTGCGCACTTCGACCAGGTTGGGTTCGAGGACGGTATCGAAACTCGGCATGGAGGCACCAGGAACGCTGAAAGGGTTGGAATGGCGGAAAATTCTGCCATGCACCCCGAGCACGACGTCAGCCTGAAATCCCTCAACACCTTCGGCCTGCCCGCGGTGGCACGCACCCTCGTGCGCGTGTCCAGCGAATCCGAGGTGCGCCGGCTGATCGACGACCCCCAGCTCGGCCTGGCGCCCAAGCTGGTGCTGGGCGGCGGCAGCAACGTCGTCTTCATCCGCGACGTGGAGCCGGTGGTCATCAAGATGGAGATCATGGGCCGGCGCGTCGTCGAGGAGCGTGCGGACTGCTGGATCGTCGAGGCCGGTGCCGGCGAGAACTGGCACGACTTCGTCGCCTGGACGCTGGACCAGGGCCTGCCCGGCCTGGAGAACATGGCACTGATCCCCGGCACCGTGGGCGCCGCGCCGGTGCAGAACATCGGCGCCTATGGCGTCGAGCTGGCCGACCGCTTCGAGTCGGTGGACAACATCGACTTCATGACCGGCCGCACGCTGGTGCTGGGCGCTCAGACCTGCCGCTTCGGCTATCGCGACAGCATCTTCAAGCGCGAGCTGGCGGGCAAGAGCGTGATCACGCGCGTGCGCCTGCGCCTGCCCAAGCCCTGGATCCCCGTGCTCGGCTACCTGGACCTGGAGCGCAAGATGGCCGAGAGCGGCAACTACGCGCCCAGCGCCAGGCAGATCTTCGACTGGGTGGTGGCCATCCGCCGCGCCAAGCTGCCGGACCCGGCGGTCATCGGCAATGCCGGAAGCTTCTTCAAGAACCCGGTGGTCACCGAGGAGCAGTGCCGCGACATCATCGGCCGCGACCCGGAGATCGTGCACTACCCGTTGCCCGACGGCACGGTGAAGCTGGCTGCCGGATGGCTCATCGACGCCTGCGGCTGGAAGGGCAAGTCCATCGGCCAGGCAGGCGTCTACGAGAAGCAGGCGCTGGTGCTGGTCAACCGCGGCGGCGCCATCGGTGCCGAGGTGGTCACGCTGGCACGTGCGATCCAGGAGAGCGTCTACGGCCGCTTCGGCATCCGGCTGGAGCCGGAGCCGGTGGTCGTCTAGTGTGGTGAGTTGGAAGTTCGTCGAAGAAGAAAGCCTGTCGAGATCAGCGTCAGGCAAGGCGCAAAGCACAGCACTGCCCCTAGGCATTGCGAGCATTTGCAACGCCGCATGACGTTGCTCTCGGCAGACTTGTTCGACGAACTTCCAACTCACGACACTCGTGTGCTGCGCCACGACCGGAGAGCGCCCTCTTTCCTGAGATCACCCGCAGGGCCGGAGCCCGGCCTGCCGGTTCAGATCATGTAGGCGCCGATGCCGCCGGCATGGCGGCGACGCTGCACCCGTCGGCGCCACAGCGCCCAGCCCGCCAGGCCGCCCAGCAGCAGGGCGCAGCTGGTGGGATCGGGGAACGCGAACTCGGACAGCAGCAGCACCTGCGGCCCTCCTTGCGTGCCAGCGTCACCCGCGGCGGGCAAGGTGGGCTGCGGTTCGGACAAGGGGTCGTCGCCGAACTCGCCCAGCACCTCGCTGAGCACCCCGCCGCCGAAGGCGCCCCAGGGCATGAACTCCTCGAGGGTCGCGTCGGCGACCTCCTCGAAGCTGGCATGGCCCACCAGGCTGTCGGCAGGCGCGGCGGCGGTGGCGCCGACGGCGGTCATCACGAGGACGTCGCGGACGATGCGCTGGAAGACTTGCATGGTGCGTCGCTCCTTTGGAAATCAGGTCAGAGGCCACCCGCCGGCGGCGTGCACGAATCGGGCCGCACCGCGATGGCCAGGCCGGCGTCGCACTGTCCCGCCGCGGCTTTGCTGCGAGTTGGCCGGATCGTGTCTGCCGTGACACATGGGCCAGGCATCCGACGGACGGCGCACCCGGGCCGGGCCAGGTGCGCGGTCATGCGCACGGCAGCAGGACCTCGGCCCGCAACCCGCCCTGTGGGCGGTTGCGCAGGCGGATCTCGCCGTTCTGGCGCAGCGTCAGCTCGCGCGCGATGTACAGGCCCAGCCCGCTGCCACCGGTGGCACGGCTGCGCGAGGCGTCCAGGCGGAAGAAGGGCCGGAAGGCGTCGGCCAGCTGGCCTTCGGGGATGCCGGGGCCGTCATCCTCGACCGCGATGCAGATGCGCTCGCCGCCGGCCTCGGCCTCCACGACGATGCGCACGCCGCTGCCGGCGTGCTTCAGTGCGTTGCCCAGCAGGTTGCCGATCACGCGGCGCAGGGCCTGCGGCTGGGCGCGCGCCAGGCCGCTGCCAGCCACGGCGACCTGCCGGCCTTCGTCCTGCGCGTCGTCGGCCAGGGCCTGGGCCAGCGCGCCCAGGTCCACCGCCTGGGTCGATTCCTGCGCGCGCTGGTCGTGCAGCACGTCCAGCATGGTCTGCAGCAGGGTGTCCATCTCGCGCACGTCGGCGATGCAGCGCTCCACCAGCGGGTCGGGCTGCAGCCGGTCCAGCCGCAGGCGCAGGCGCGTCAGCGGCGTGCGCAGGTCGTGCGAGACGGCGGCCATGAACAGGCTGCGCTCGGCGAACTGGCCGCGCAGGCGGCGGCCCATCTCGTTGAAGACGCGGGCAGCCTGCCGCACCTCGACCGTGCCCTGGTGCTCGTCCAGCTCGAAGCCCCCCTGGCCCTTGTCCAGCGACAAGGTCAGCGCCTGCGCCGCCGCGGTCAGGCGGCGCACCGGCTTGGCCAGCCAGCCGGCGCCGAACCAGGCCGCCAGCCCCATCACCAGCACACGCGCCAGGTAGTCGGGCCACAACGCGGCCAGCCCAGGCTGCTGGCGCGGGAAGCGCGGGCCGGGGCCGCCTTCGCCGTAGGGGCCGGCGCCGCGCGGTCGCATGCCGGAATCGAAGGACGGCTCCGATGCGCCGTCCGGGCCCGGCCCGCCTTCGAAGGGCTGCCGGCCGGTCAGCCCGGGCGGCAGCGAGGGCAACGGCATCGTGCCGATGCCCGCGGGCTCCTCGCCCTGAGGCCGGCCCGGGAAGCCTCCCTGCGGGCCGCCGATGACCGCCTTGGTATGCGCCGCGAAGAAGCCCAGCAGGTGGCTCGCCACCAGGGCCACCCACAGCAGCACGAACAGGCGCTTGAACAGCGTGTCGCGCCACCAGCCCTTCATGCGCTCACCTTGGCGTCGAGCAGGTAGCCCTCGCCGCGCAGCGTGCGGATCAGGCCGGGCTCACCCTCGCGGCCGCGCGGCGTGTCGCCCAGCTTGCTGCGCAGGCGCGAGACGGCCAGGTCGATGCTGCGGTCGCTGACCTCCTCGCCCGGCGTGCGCCACAGCTCCAGCAGGCGCTCGCGGCTGAGCGCCTTCTGCGGATGGTCGACGAAGACGGACAACAGGCGGAACTCCGCGCCCGACAGCTGCACGCTGACCTGACGCGGCGAGACCAGGGTGCGGCGCAGCCGGTCGAAGGTCCAGCCGGCGAAATGCACCACCGGTGCACGCGACAGCGCCAGGCCGGGCGCCACCAGGCCGGCCGCACGGCGCAACACCGCGTGGATGCGGGCGATGAGCTCGCGCGGCTCGAAGGGCTTGGCCAGGTAGTCGTCGGCACCCATCTCCAAGCCGACCGCACGGCTCATCGGGTCGCCCTGGGCCGTCAGCATGATGATGGGCATGGCGGCGGCCGGATGGTCGGTCTGGCGCAGCTCGCGGCAGATGTCGAGGCCGGCGCCGTCGGGCAGCATCAGGTCCAGCAGCATCAGCTCGTAGCGCCCGGCGGCCAGCGCCGCGCGCATCGCGGCGGCACTGCCGACGGCGTCGACCTCGATGCCGAAGCGCTGCAGGTGGTCGAAGACGAGGCTGCGGATCTCCGCGTCGTCCTCCACCAGCAGGCAGCGGGTCATCGACTGCACCCCGCCGGCCGGGGCCGGCCGCCGACCGTAAGAGGGAGTCGGCCCCGGCTTGGGGCGGCCCGGCGCTCGGGGCCGGGCTCGCTCACACAAGCTGAGAGCTTCACAGGATCAGCCGAAGTGGCAGATGTAGTGGTAGGGCTCGCCTTCCACCTTGATCTCGAAACTGGAGTTGGCGGGCACGTCGAAGGACTGGCCGGCGCCGTAGCGCTTCCACTCCGCCTGGCCGGCCAGCTTGATCGAGCAGGCGCCGGCCACGGTCTCCATGACCTCGGGTGCGCCGGTGTTGAAGGTCAGCGTGGACGGGAGAATGACACCCACGCTCTTGCGCGTGCCGTCGGCCAGCTCGATGGTGTGCGAGACGCAACGGCCTTCGAAGTAGACGTTGGCCTTGGTGGTGACGGTGGCTTGGATCTTGTCGGTCATGACGGGGTGTTCCGGAATGGTTCGGGAAAAGAAGTCTGCGGCCGCGGCCGCGAAGGCGGCATCCTAAGCGCTCGGACGCAAGCACCCTTCGGGGCCGGTCGGGCCCGCATTCCAGTGACCCACTTCGAGGGTGTTCCACCGAGAGGGGGTGGTGTGTATGCAACCCCTGGAAAAGACTGCGTGCACGCCGGTAGCGCCTGCCACCCCAGCGGTTCGCAAGGCCCCGGCTCCCCATCCTCGGGAGCGGTCGAAAAATAGGATCGGCTTTCTGGTGCGCTGTCTCACAAGGCTGATCAGGGAGGCGACCGTCTCCCGGGGGCCCGATCAGATCCGGGCCGATTCCCCCTCTACTGGGTGACGATTCCGCCGCAGATTTCGCGGCAATTCCCGCATTTCCTTGGCTAGACTGCCCGCTGCAACCGGTTACCCCCCAGGGTAGCGCCTCGAAAAACCAGCTCTTTGCCATCTCGTCTTGGGAGACCTCATGAAGTTCGCGACCCATTCGTCCGCTCGCCTGGCCCTGCTGTCCGCTCTCGCGTTGGGCATCACCGGCTGCCAGGGCACCGCACCCACCATCGGCGACAGCAACGCCAAGACCGCGGCCACCGGCTCGGCCGGCGGCGCCAACTCCCAGGGTGAGAACAAGCAGCTGGAAAAATGCAGCGAGACGCTGGGCACCGTGGCCGTGGTCGAGGACACCGGCTCCATCTGGTACCAGGAGCTGCAGAGCTACAACCTGCGCTCCACCATCCCGGTGCTGCGCCTGCTGATCCAGCAGTCCAACTGCTTCGTCGTCATCGAACGCGGTGCGGCCATGCGCAACATGAACATGGAGCGCCAGCTGCGTGACAGCGGCGAGATGCGCGCCAACAGCAACATGGGCAAGGGCCAGATGGTCGCCGCCGACTACACGATGAACCCCAGCATCACCTTCAGCCAGAAGGGCACCGGCGGCATGGGCGGCATCCTCGGCGGCTTCGGCGGCGGCGTGCTGGGTGCCGTGGCCGGCTCGCTGAAGTTCAACGATGCCTCCACCGTGCTGACCATGATCGACAACCGCTCCGGCGTGCAGCTGGCCGCAGCCGAGGGCAGCGCCCGCAACACCGACTTCAACCTCTTCGGCGGCCTGGCCGGCGGCGGCGCCTTCGGTGGCCTGGGCGGCTACACCAACACGCCCGAAGGCAAGGTGCTGGTCGCCGCCTTCATCGACTCCTACAACCAGCTCGTGAGGTCCGTGCGCAGCTACAAGGCGCAGGAAGTCAAGGGCGGCCTGGGCACCGGCGGCCGACTGGGCGTGCAGGGCGGCTCGACGCCGGCCTCCACCGAAGGCACCGCCGCACCCAAGAAGAGTCCCAAGAAGAAGACGGCGCAGTGATCCGCACGCGCCACGCGTGAGCCGGCGTCGCGCCGGCCCCAACGAAAAAAGCCGCTGCGGGTGCAGCGGCTTTTTCGTTCAAGGCGAGCAAGCCTGGGTCAGCCCTTGCCGCCCTTCTTGCCCGCGGCCTTCTTGGCCTTGCCGCGCTTGGCCGCGGCATTGGCGGCGATGCGCATGCGCAGCGCATTGAGCTTGATGAAGCCGCCGGCGTCGGCCTGGTTGTAGGCGCCGCCGTCGTCGTCGAAGGTGGAGATCTGCGGGTCGAACAGCGAGTCGGTCTTGCTCTCGCGGCCCGTGCACATGATCGTGCCCTTGTAGAGCTTGAGCTTCACCGTGCCGTTGACGGTCTTCTGGCTGGCGTCGATCAGGCCCTGCAGCAGTTCACGCTCGGGGCTGAACCAGTAGCCGTTGTAGACCAGGCGGGCGTAGCGCGGCATCAGGTCGTCCTTCAGCGCCAGCACTTCGCGGTCCAGCGTGATCGACTCGATGGCACGGTGGCCCGACAGCAGGATGGTGCCGCCCGGAGTCTCGTAGCAGCCGCGGCTCTTCATGCCGACGTAGCGGTTCTCGACCTTGTCCAGACGGCCGATGCCGTGCTTGCCGCCGATCTCGTTCAGCGTGGCCAGCACCTTGGCCGGGCTCAGGCGCTTGCCGTCGATGGCGACGACGTCGCCGCGCTCGTACGTCAGCTCGACCACCTGGGCCTTGGCCGGTGCCTTCTCGGGGCTGACCGTCAGGCGCCACATGTCGGCCTCGGGCTCGAAGTTCGGGTCCTCGAGCACGCCGCCTTCGTAGCTGATGTGCAGCAGGTTGGCGTCCATCGAGTAGGGCGCGCCGCCCTTGCGCTTCTTGAAGTCGACCGGAATGCCGTGCTGGTCGGCGTAGGCCAGCAGCTTCTCGCGCGACAGCAGGTCCCATTCGCGCCACGGCGCGATGACCTTGACGTTGGGCAGCAGCGCATAGGCGCCCAACTCGAAGCGCACCTGGTCGTTGCCCTTGCCGGTGGCACCGTGGGAGATGGCGTCGGCGTTCGTCTTCTTGGCGATCTCCACCAGGCGCTTGGCGATCAGCGGGCGGGCGATGGAGGTGCCCAGCAGGTACTCGCCTTCGTACAGCGCATTGGCGCGGAACATCGGGAACACGAAGTCGCGCACGAACTCCTCGCGCAGGTCCTCGATGAAGATGTTCTCCTTCTTGATGCCCATCTTCAGCGCCTTGGCGCGCGCGGGCTCGATCTCCTCGCCCTGGCCGATGTCGGCGGTGAAGGTGACGACCTCGCACTGGTACTGGTCCTGCAGCCACTTCAGGATGATCGAGGTGTCCAGGCCGCCGGAGTAGGCGAGCACGACCTTCTTGACCTTGGATGCGGGCGCCGCGGCGGGCTTGGCGGGGGCGGCCGCCTTGGCGGGCTTCGCGGCCTTCGCCTTCACGGGTGCGGCAGCGGGCTGGGTAGCCGCCGGCGGGGCGGCGGGCTTGACGGTCTTCTTGGTGGCCATGGGCTAGGCGCGTTGTGCGCGGTGTACGGGCAAGGGCGCGGATTTTATGGCGAACGTGTGGGCTCGCATGGCAGCCGAACGGACCATTTCGTGGACCGACACGTCGGCAACCTCCCTCAGCCCGCCAGCACCTCGTCGTGCAGGAAGTCCACGAAGGCCCGCACCTTGGCCGGGATGAAGCGGTGGCTGGGGTAGACCGCGTAGATGTGCTGCGCATCCGCCGTCCAGCCCGGCAGCACGGGCACCAGCGCGCCAGAGGCCAGGTCGGCCGAGACGATGAACTGCGGCAGCAGCGCGATGCCGGCGCCCGCGCGACAGGCATCGCGCAGCGCCAGTGCATGGTTGGAGCGCAGCAGCGGCTGCACGTCCACGCTGTGCGCGCGCTGGTTGCGGTGCAGGGTCCAGCGCAGGGGCGAGCCGCCGATGTCCAGCACCAGCACGGCATGGGTGGCCAGGTCGGCCGCGCGCCGCGGCAGTCCCTGCGGTGGCGCATAGGACGGCGCGGCCACCAGCATGCGGTGGCTGCTGCTGAGCTTGCGTGCGGCCAGGCGCGAGTCGCGCAGGCTGCCGACGCGGATGGCCAGGTCGTAGCCCTCCTCCACCAGGTCCACCGAGCGGTTGGACAGTTGCACGTCCAGCTGCAGCCCCGGATGGCGGGCCAGGAAGCCGGCCAGCGCCGGCGCCATGTGGGTCAGGCCCAGGGCCGGCGGCGCGGCCACCCGCAGCAGCCCGTGCAGCGAGGTGCCGGCCTCCGCCGCCGAGGCTTCGGCCGCCTGCCATTCGCCCAGCAGCGCCTCGCAGCGCAGGAGGTGGGCCTGGCCGACCTCGGTCAGGCTGACCTGGCGCGTCGTGCGCTGGAGCAGGCGCACACCCAGGCGCTGCTCCAGCGCGGCCACCGCCCGGCTGACGACCGACACGTTGACCTCCAGGTGCTCGGCCGCGCGCACGAAGCTGCGGCGGCGCGCCACCTCGACGAAGGCACTGACTTCGGTCCATCGGTCCATGCGCCTGATTATTGCCGTATGAGCAATGATCAATTGCCGTGCGCCGCTTTATTGTTGGAACGGCCGCTCTTATCTTCCGGGCTCGTGGTGGCCATGGCCACCTCCAGCCGCCAGAGAGCCATCATGTCGTCCACGCTCAAACTCGCCGCGCCGCGCAGCTTCCAGCCGATGTCCTCCACCGCCCTCGTCTCGGGCAGCTTCATCGTGGTCTGGAGCACCGGCTACCTCGCCGGGCTGGTGGCGGTCGGCCACGGCGGGCCCTTCACGGTGCTGATGCTGCGCTTCGCCTTCACGGCCCTGGTCTTCGGTGCGCTGATGGCCGCCGCCCGTGTGAAGCTGCCGGCCTGGAACGAGACCCTGCACAGCGCCGTCGTCGGCGTGCTCACGATGGGCCTGCAGTTCGGCGGCGTCTATGCGGCCTTCGCGCTGGGCGCCAGCGCCGGCCTGTCCGCGCTGGTCATCGGCACCATGCCGCTGACCGTTGCCCTGGGCAGCTGGCTGCTGGGCGAACGCATCCTGCCGCGGCAGTGGCTGGGGTTCGTGCTCGGCGTGGGCGGCGTGCTGCTGGTGGTGGCCGAACGCCTGGCGCATGCGCACGCCACGCTGGCGGCGTGCGGCGCGCTGGTGCTGGGCCTGCTGGGCATCAGCGCGGGCACGATCTACCAGAAGCGCCACGGCTCGGGCATCGACCTGCGTGCCGGCCTGTTCGTGCAGAACACGGCGGGCACGCTGGTGCTGCTGCCGCTGGCCTGGGGGCTGGAGCACTTCCGCCTGGAAGCGGGCTGGCCGCTGGCCCTGTCGCTGGGCTGGATCGTGCTGATGAACTCGGTGCTGGGCTTCGCGCTGCTCTTCGTGCTGATCCGCCGCGGCGCGGCGTCATCGGTGGCCGCGCTGTTCTACCTGGTGCCGCCGGTCACCGCGCTGATGAGTGCCGTGATGCTGCACGAGCCGCTGGGGCTGCTGGAGGTCGCCGGCTTCGCGCTGGCCGCCCTGGGCGTGTGGCTGGCTTCGCGCACGGGTTGAGCGGCTTCAGTCCTCGACCTGCGCGTCGGAGTCGCAGCCGCGCCCGGCCGAGATCCAGCGCCGGGCCCAGGCCGACATCACCCGCGCGGCCAGCTTGCGCGCCGGCCAGCGGGAGCCGAACCAGCGCTGAGGCTGGGCCACCGCGCCGCAGAGATAGCGCCCCTGCTCCTGCGACCACAGCAGCGCCGCGCAGGCCCCGTGGCGCTTGCGGCTGATGATCTGCCCCAGCGGGCAAGGCTCGGCCAGGCAACACACGCCGCAACCGTTGCAGGCCTGGCCCAGGGCCGGCTTGGCCGGTGCCTCGGGATGGATCTGGATGACCTGGTGCATGGGGAGCAAGGAGGCAGCGACGGCTGCCGGGCCAGTATCCGGCTGCGGGCCTCGGCCGCAAGAGCGGAATAACGGCCTGATCCGCCCCGTGCGGCAGGGTCATGCCGCTGTGGCATCCTGGCCCGCATGAATGCCACCGCCCCGTCCAAGCTCTCCGTCTGCGTCTACTGCGGCTCGCGCCCCGGCCGCCTCGACAGCTATGCCCAGGCCGCGCGCCGCACCGGCGAGGAGATCGCCCGCCGCGGCTGGCAGCTGGTCTACGGCGGCGGCAAGGTCGGCTTGATGGGCGAGGTGGCCGACGCGGTGATCGCCGGCGGCGCCGATGCCATCGGCGTGATCCCTCAAAGGCTGATGGACCGCGAGGTCGGCCACACGGGCCTGTCCGAGTTGCACGTCGTGCAGACCATGCACGAGCGCAAGCAATGGATGGCGGACCGCGCCGACGCCTTCATCGCGCTGCCCGGCGGCATCGGCACCTTCGAGGAGCTGTTCGAGGCCTGGACCTGGGGCCAGCTCGGCTACCACCGCAAGCCGCTGGGGCTGTTGAACGTGGACGGCTACTACGACGCGCTGCTCGCCTTCATCGACCACACGGTGGCCGAAGGCTTCCTGTCGGTGCAGCAGCGGCAGACGCTGATCGTGCAGACCGATGCGGCCGCGCTGCTGGACGCCATCGCAGTGCATGCGCGCACCGCGGACAGGCAGGGCGACTACCGCCAGATATGAGAAGGCGCGCCGCGGCGCGCCTGAAGGCCGGGCGCCGGAATGCGCCCGATCTTGGAGCCGGGGGCAGCACGATGCGCCCCGCCCCAGTGCGAAGGCCGTGCCTCAGACGGCGGCTTCGTCGGTTTCGCCGGTGCGGATGCGCACGACCTGCTCGACGCTGGTGACGAAGATCTTGCCGTCACCGATCTTGCCGGTCTTGGCGGCCTTCACGATGGCCTCGATGCAGCGGTCCACGTCGCCGTCCTTCACGACGACCTCGACCTTCACCTTGGGCAGGAAATCGACCACGTACTCCGCGCCGCGGTAGAGCTCGGTATGCCCCTTCTGCCGGCCGAAGCCCTTGACCTCGGTGACCGTCAGGCCGGTGACGCCCACTTCGGCGAGTGCCTCGCGCACTTCCTCCAGCTTGAACGGTTTGATGACTGCAGTGATCTGTTTCATGGCGGAGCTCCAATGGCGAGAGTGAACAAAATTTAAGCACGAAACCTCGAGGCGATGGGATCTCGATCCCCCCGCAGGCCGCTTCCGGAGCATCGCGCCCCAGAATGAAGGCAATGGACGAACCCGAAGAACAGACCGCGCGTGCCGCGCGAAAAGCCGCGAATGGTACCGGGCGCCGCGCGGCGCGCGCCGCGGCAGCGTGGACCGTTCAGGTGCACGACAGCCCGCAGGCCATCGCCGCGCAGGATTGGGATGCACTGCTCGACGCGAGCCCGCGGCCCTCCCCCTTCATGCGCCACGAGTGGTTCGCGGCCCTGCACGACAGCGGCTGCACGACGGCCGACACCGGCTGGTCGCCGCTGTTCCTCAGCGTCGCAGACGAGGGCGGCGTGCAGGCCGTGTGCCCGCTCTATGCCAAGACCCATTCCTACGGCGAGTACGTCTTCGACTGGGCCTGGGCCGATGCCTACGAACGCGCGGGCCAGCCCTACTACCCGAAGCTGCTGTGCGCCTCGCCCTTCACGCCCGTGCCCGGTTCGCGGCTGCTCGCGCGTTCGCCGCAGGCGCGCGATGCGCTGCTGTCGGCGATGGAGCAACTGGCGCGGCAGGCCGGCTGGTCCTCGGCCCACCTGCTGTTCATGGACGACGAGGACCGCGCGGCCGCGCAGCAGCGTGGCTGGCTCATGCGCGGCAACGTGCAGTTCCACTGGGAAAACCGGCAGGCCGACAGCGGCCAGCCCTATGCCGGCTTCGCGCAGATGCTGGCAGCCCTGCAGCGCGAGAAACGCAAGAAGATCCAGCAGGAGCGTCGCCGCGTGCAGGAGTCCGGCGTCGTGGTCACCGCCCACGAAGGCCATGAGATCGATGCAGGGCTGTGGGACTTCTTCCATGCCTGCTACACGCGCACCTACCGTGAGCACGGCTCGCGGCCCTACCTGAACCGCGCTTTCTTCGAGCGCGTGGGCCGCACGATGGCGGCCAACTGGCTGATGTTCGTCGCGACGCTGGATGGCCAGCGGGTGGCGGCCTCGCTGATCGGAGTCGACCGCGGCAGCGGCGCCGCCTATGGCCGCTATTGGGGTGCGCAGCGCCATGTGCCGCTGCTGCACTTCGAGCTCTGCTATTACGCGCCGCTGCAGTGGTGCATCGCACAAGGCCTGCAGCGCTTCGAAGGCGGCGCCCAGGGCGAACACAAGATGGCACGCGGCCTGCTCCCCGTCAGGACATGGTCCGCCCACTGGCTGGCCCACCCCGGCTTCGCGCAGGCGGTGGCCGATCATCTGGAACGGGAAAGCACCGGTGTTTCCCACTACGTCGATGAGCTCAGAGAGCACAATCCGTTCAAATCCACGCACGTGGATGAGGGGAATTGAGGAGTCTTCCTCTCCCTTCCGGGCGGTCGCTGGTCTCATGCTCGCCGCAGGCGCCTGCGCTAGCGTGAACCCGCTCGGGGCAACGCTCAGGGCGCCACCATCAGCCGAGTCCCCATGCATGCGCGCCTTGCTTTCGTCCCAAGATCCTGCCTGGCCCCCTCCCATCCTCGACATCGAGGCCTCCGGCTTCGGGCGTGATGGCTACCCGATCGAAGTCGGCTTCGTGCTGTCCAACGGCCAGGCCTGGTGCAGCCTGATCAAGCCCGAGCCCGAGTGGACGCACTGGGACGAAGCCGCCCAGGCCATGCACCGCATCACGCGTGAATCGCTGCAACAGCACGGCCGCGCGCCGGCCCAGGTGGTCGAGACGCTGGACAACTGGCTGCGCGGGCAGGTCGTCTATTCCGACGCCTGGGCCCATGACTACTCCTGGCTCAACCAGCTCTACGAGGCCGCGGGCCGCGCGCCGAGCTTCAAGCTGGAGAACCTGCGCGCCCTGCTCAACGACGACGAGGCCGGGCGCTGGCACGAGGTCAAGCAGCAGGTTGCCAGCACCGTGGAACTGGCGCGCCATCGCGCCAGCTCGGATGCGCGGCTGCTGCAGATGACGCTCAAGCGCATGCGCGCGCGCAACCGCCCCGGCGGGGCGATCGAACGCATGCGCGCCTGAGACACCCGGGCCGCAAGGACCAGGGTCAGGGTCGCGCGGGACGGTTGGCGTCCTCCATCTCGCGGAAGCGCACGCATTGCGGATGCGGGAAGTACTCCGCGCGTTCGCAGACGCGCTTCATGCACAGCGCCAGCGCGATGAAGACCTTGTTGCCGCACTGCGCGCGCGGCTCTCCCAGTTCGGCGGACACCCGCGATGCAGCGGGCTTCGCCGCACGCCCCACGCGCGCCTGGCGCTGGGACGCGGACGCGGACGCGGACTCCTCGACACGCGCCACGCGCACCGGCCTGGCATCGGACTCATCCTTGGCCTCGGCCGCGGCGAGCACCGCCCGGCCGGAAGAGTGCACGACCTTGCCTGCTTCGGTCCCGGCCATGGCCGTCGGCAGGGCCGGCACGTCGGCGCGGCGGGCCAGACGCAACTGCCACAGGGCCCAGATCGTGACCAGCACCATCGCACCCAGGGCCCAGAACATCCAGCGATTGGAGCGTTCGGTGCCGGTCCGTGCGGCGGCGGCGCGCATCGCCTCGGCCGCCGCGTTCACGGCCGCATGCCCGGGCTGCCGTGCCGCAACCGTTTCCTGCGCCTTCGCCTGCGCGGGATGGGCCGCGCCCTGCCCGCCCGAGCCACCCGACCCCATGGGCACCGTGCGCTGCAGCGCCAGCGCGCTGACCGGTGCGGTGGCCGGTGCCGTCGTCGCATAGGCAGTGGGCTCGGCCACGTGCGGATCGACGCCGCGGCGGCCGGCCGGATCGAAGACCACGGTGCGCATCACCCCGTCGGCCGACATCTGCGCGTGCGCGTGCTGGCCATCGGCGCTGGCGGACAACTCGCGCCACCAGTCGCCCACCGACGCCGGCCGCTCCTGCGGCCGCACCGCGAGTGCGTGGTCGATGGCCGCGAGGAACGCAGTCGCATACACGCGCCGGAAGTCGCGCTCCAGCCCGGCGGCCAGGGAGACCAGCGGCGTCAGTTCATCTTCCACGGCGCGCGTGGTGGCGGGCGCTGGCGCGCGGCCGGTGATGCAGAAGTGCACCGCGGCCGCCAGTGCATACAAGTCGGTCCAAGGGCCCTGGCGCAACGAGGCGGCCTCGGCGTATTGCTCGATGGGCGCGAAGCTGGGCTTGAGGATGGCCGTCAGCGTCTGCGTGTGGTCGCCGATGACGTGGCGCGCCGCACCGAAGTCCAGCAGCACCGGCAGCGCCACGCCCTCACCCGCGGCGTCGCCCAGCAGCAGGATGTTGTCGGGCGCGATGTCGCGGTGATAGACCTGCTCGCGATGCAGCACGGCCAGCGCGCCCAGCAGCGGCTCGATCAGGCTGCGCAGCCAGGCCTCGGTGGGCGGCGCGGCCATCGTGCGGCGGGCCTCGCGCAGGGTCACGCCCTCGTACCAGGGCATCACCATGTAGGCCGTGTCGTTGGCCTCCCAGAAGCGGTAGACCTTGACCAGCGAAGGATGGTCGAAGCGCGCCAGCAGGCGGGCCTCGTTGATGAAGGAGCGCAGGCCCAGGTCGAAGGTGTCCGCATGCGAGGCCGAGCGCAACGAGACCTTGGCGTCCGCGCCCCGGGCAGCCAGCGCGGCCGGCATGTACTCCTTGATCGCGACCCGACGCTCGAGTGCATGGTCCAGCGCGCGGTAGACGATGCCGAAGCCGCCGACCCCCAGCACGCATTCGATCTCGAATTCCCCCAGGCGCGTGCCGGCCGGCAGGGAGTCGAGATCGCTGATCGTGCTGGGTGGCATGTAGGAGGACTGGGGTGGCCGGGAGGGGAGGAGCGGATGGTGCCGCACCGCGACAACGCGATCGGGACCCCTCTGTTCGAGGGAGGGAGATTAGCGCAGGCCGGTCATCCCTCTGATTGGGGTCCGACGGGATTCGGGTTACTTAAGGTTTTCCTGAAACCTGCCCGTCCGAAAGTCTGAACCCATGCGGGAAAACCGGTTGGTATAAACACGAACATCCAGAGAGACATTGACTTCAGTCAAACCTGAACCCATTCAGCCAACCGCTCGTCACCCAACGTCAGGACCGCATCGTGAACGCCAGCAGTACTCCTTCCCGCCGCCGCGTCGTGATCATCGGTTGTGGCTTCGGAGGACTGGAAGCCGCCAAGGCCCTGTCCACCGAGGCTGTCGACATCACCCTGATCGACCGCACCAACCACCACCTCTTCCAGCCCCTGCTCTACCAGGTGGCCACCGCCGGGCTGACGGCCCCGGCGATCTCGGGCCCGATCCGCCACATCCTGCGCAAGGAGATGGCCCGCGGCAACCTGACGGTGCTGCTGGGCGAAGTGAAGACGATCGATGCCCAGGCCCGCCAGGTCACCCTGGCCGGCGGCGAGCAGGTGCCCTACGACGAGCTGATCGTCGCCGCCGGCGCCACCCACAGCTATTTCGGCAACGACCAGTGGGCCGCCCACGCGCCGGGACTGAAGACGCTTGCCGACGCCTTCGACATCCGCCGCCGCGTGCTCACCGCCTTCGAACGCGCCGAGCTGAGCAGCGACCCGGTCGAGCGCGAGCAATGCCTGACCTTCGCCGTCATCGGCGCCGGCCCCACCGGCGTGGAGATGGCCGGCACGATGGTGGAGATCGCCCGCCACACCCTCAGCCGCGAGTTCCGCAACATCGATTCGCGCCGGGCCCGCGTGGTGCTGATCGAGGGCGCCCCGCGCGTGCTCGGCGCCTTCCCCGAGGACCTGTCGCAGCGCGCCCGCGAGCAGCTGGTGGACCTCGGCGTGGAGGTGCTGACCGGCGCCCAGGTGACCGACATCGGCCCCACCGGCCTGAGCTACCAGACCCGCGCGAAGACGGCTGACGGCAGCGAGCGCCTGGAATCGCATCGCCTGCCCACCCGCACCATCGTCTGGGCCGCCGGCGTGGCCGGCTCGCCGCTGGGCCGCGAGCTGGCGCGCAGCACGGGCTGCAACCTGGACCGCGCCGGCCGCGTGCTCGTGCAACCGGACCTGAGCCTGGCCGGCCATCCGGAGATCCAGGTCGTCGGCGACCTGGCCTCGGCCAAGAGCTACCTGGATCCGCAGGCGCCCACGCCGGTGCCAGGCGTGAGCCCGGCCGCCAAGCAGATGGGCCGCCGCGCGGCGAAAAACCTGCTGCATCGAATGAAGGGACGCGAGACCAAGCCCTTCGTCTATGCCGACTACGGCTCGCTGGCCACCATCGGCCGCAAGGCGGCCATCGCGATGGTGGACATGCCGGTCTTCGGCCGCGTCAAGTTCAGCGGCTTCTCGGCCTGGCTGTTCTGGCTCTTCGTCCACATCTATTTCCTGATCGGTTTCCGCAACCGTCTGTTCGTGATGTGGGACTGGGCCTGGGCCTACTTCACCGCGCAGCGCAACGCACGCGTGGTGCCGGATGCGCCGACACCCAGCACGCTGCCGGAGCACGGCGGCAGCCGGCAGGCGGCCTGAGCGCGGAGATCAGAACGCCAGCTGCCCGCTGAAGTACCAGCCGGTCTGGTGCGGCTTGTTGGCGATGTTGCCCAGGTCGACCCAGGCCGCCGTCAGGCTGATCCATCGCGTGGGGAACCACGCGATGAAGGCATCCCAGGCGTCCTCTTCCTTGAAGGCGCCGAGGTTGTCGGGCTTGGCGCGCCATTCGGCGCCGACCACCAGGTCGTCGCGCAGCATCACCCCCAGGCTCACCTCGGGCTGCGGCTTGTAGTCGTCGCTGTTGTCGCCACCGAAGCCCAGCAGGCCGAACTGGTTGGCCCGCGTGGCGCGCAGGTTGGCGTTCAGCAGCACGTTGCAGCCGGCCAGGCCGCCGAGCCAGACCTTGGTGGCGCTGAGGTACAGGTCGACATCCGAACCGCGCTTGGCGCCCAGCAGGTCGGGCACCGCCATGTCGCTGTTGTGCTTGTATTGGACGCCCGCGGTGATCTGCGGCATCCAGGTGTCCTGGTCGTAGACCGCGTCACCGGCGATGCGCAGCTTGGCACCCAGCACCTGCACGCGGATCTTCTCGCCGGGCACGGTGTCGCTGAGCTTGAAGCTCCATTGCGCCATCGACAGCTCGACCCGGTCGCTGATGCCCACTGCCGCACCAGCCGCGGTCAGGTCGTAGCCGCCGCGCGTGTGGATGCGCGTGAAATAGGCCGAGCCCCCGGTCTGCCCGCGGCTGCCGGTGCCCGTGATCACACCCCAGGGGGACAGCCCGCCGCCGCCGCCGCCCTCGACCGGCGACACGCCCGAGGTGCCGAGCAACCTGTCCCCGGCATGAACCGGGGCCGCGGCCGTGGCCGCCAGCAACGCGGCGGCGGCCAGCAGCAGGCGATGCCCGCGGTGCCGGACGGGGTCGGATCTCGTGAGGAAAGTCATGCGCTTCGCCTTGTCGAAAGAACGGTGCGGCGTGGGTGATGCTCGGCCCCGGCGCCGCTCAAGCGTGGGAAGGCAGCGGTCGATAAATGGACATCCCTCCGTTCCCGCCCTGGTTATCGGCCGCCGGCGGAGCGGCTTTTAGCGGAGCGGGCACGCCGGCAGCGGGTGCCCCTTCCGTCGACCGATGCCCCGGAGCCCCGCATGTCGTCTACCGCACTCGAGCGCCTGGCAGTCGCCCTGGCCGCTGCGGTCCTGCTCTGCTCCTGCTCGGGCACGCCGAGGCGGGAGCCGCTGTATGTGCAGCTCGGGGGCGAGGCTGGGATCACGAATGTCATCTCGCGCATGCTCGACCGCGTCGCGGCGGACCCGCG
>SCTQ01000444.1 GCA_004322345.1 Aquabacterium sp.
CGCCCATTGCGTGGCCGGCACCGGCCTCACGCCGATGGTCTCCGAGATCACCGTCACCTTCAACGACATCAACGGCACGCAGGTCACCGTCACCGGCGCCAACAAGATCCACCTCAGCCCCCTGTGGACGGGCGATCTGTCCGACGGCAACGACCTGGCCGTGCTGACGCTGGACTTCGCCGTCAGCGGCATCCAGGGCCTGGAGCTGGCCACCGGCAACGACGCGCTCGGCAAGGCCGTGGACATCTACGGTTACGGCGATTACGGCCCCGGCGGCCAGGGCGCGATCTACCCGTCCGACGGCAAGCTGCGCCGGGTCAGCAACCTCTACGAGGTGCTGGGCAGCGACCCGGCGATGCAGAGCCTGGGCTACGGGCTGGACAACCTGGTCTTCTACGACTTCGACAACGGCACGACCCGCTTCGACAGCTTCGGCCGCTTCATGAACCTGCACGACACCGGCCTGGGCAACGACCAGGAAGGCTCCATCGGCCTGGGTGACTCCGGCGGTCCGAGCCTGCTCAACGGCCGCATCGTCGGGGTGCATTCGTTCGCGCTGCAGCTCGACGGCTACGTGCGCAACCCCTCGGCGGTCGGCAGCTGGGGCGAACTCGCCGCCGACGCGCTGGTCTTCCCCGCGCAGGACTGGATCCACTCCATCGCCCATGCGCCCGAGCCGGCCACCTGGGCCTCGATGGGCCTGGGCCTGGCCGCCTGCTGCGTGGCGGCACGGCGACGCAGCGCCTGAGCGCCACACGGCGGCGCGCCGATTGCTGCTAGGGTTGCGGCCTGCCGCCGCGACCCGGCCTGCCTCGCGGCAGGCCTTGCGCCTTCGCCCACCGCCGATGCCCCTTGCCTCTGTCCTGACACCCATGCTGCGCCCCGTCGCCTTCGTCGGCGAGGTGGTGCTGGCGGCCACCCGCGGTGGCGCCTTCCGTGCCCGGGACTTCAACCGTGTGCTGGCAGATGCCGGTGCCCGGGCCCTGCCCATCGTCACCGTGGTCAACATGCTGGTGGGGGCCATCCTGGCTTTCGTCGGCGCGGTGCAACTGGTCAAGTTCGGCGCCGGCATCTTCGTCGCCGATGGCGTGGCGATCGCGGCCGCGCGGGAGATGGCGGCCGTGATCACCGCGGTGGTGATGGCCGGGCGCACCGGCGCAGCCTTCGCCGCGGAGCTGGCGACCATGCAGGCCAACGAGGAAGTCGACGCGCTCAAGGTGCTGGGCATCGACCCCATCGCCTGGCTGGTGCTGCCCCGCGTGCTGGCCTTGATCCTGATGCTGCCGCTGCTCTACGCCTACGGCGTGGCCACGGGCCTGTTCGGTGGATTCCTGGTCGGCTCGACCATGCTGCAGGTCTCGCCGGCGGCCTACTTCGATCGCACGCTCAATGCGCTGAGCTGGGCCCACCTGGGCCTGGGGCTGAGCAAGTCCTTCGCCTTCGGTGTGCTGGTGGCGCTGGCCGGCTGCTACTGCGGCCTGACCGCGCAGCGCCACGCCGCGGGCGTGGGCCTGGCGACGACCAGGGCCGTGGTCATCGGCATCGTCGGCGTGATCGCGCTGGACGCGGTGTTCGCCATCTGCGCCAACGCGCTCAACATCTGAGGCGGCGATGGCGGACGAGCAAGCTCCCCTGTTGTCGGTCCAAGGCCTGGAGATGCGCTTCGGCGAGCGCCTGATCCAGAAGGACGTGTCCTTCGACATCGAGCGCGGCACCATCTTCGCGGTGATGGGCGCCTCGGGCAGCGGCAAGAGCACGCTGCTCAAGCACCTGATCGGACTGCTGTGCCCGGCGGCGGGCAAGGTGGTCTACCACGGGGAGGACTACTGGGCCGCCGGCGAGGAGCAGCGCGCCGGGCTGCGCGCCGGCTTCGGCGTGCTGTTCCAGAGCGCGGCCCTGTGGTCGTCGATGAACGTGCTGGACAACGTGCTGCTGCCGCTGGAGCGCCTGGGCCGCATCGAGGACGAGGGCGCGCGGCGGGACCGCGCGATGGAGGTGCTGTCCTGGGTCGGCATGGCCGACTTCGCGCAGTACATGCCCTCCGACCTGTCCGGGGGCATGAAGAAGCGCGCCGGCCTGGCGCGCGCCGTCGTGGCCGAGCCGCCGCTGCTGTTCCTGGACGAGCCCTCGGCCGGCCTGGACCCGATCGCCTCGCGCCGGCTGGACGACCTCGTGCTGTCGATACGCGAGCGCAGCGGCTGCGCCGTCGTGCTGGTGACGCACGAGCTGCCCAGCATCTTCGCCATTGCCGACGACAGCGTCTTCTTCGACTCCGAGACCAAGGTGCCCATCGCGCACGGCAAGCCTTCCGAGTTGCGCGACACTGCGACCCACCCAACGGTGCATGCCTTCCTGCACCGCGAGAATCCCGACCCGGTGGACACCTCCCCGGCCACCCCCGCGGCCTCGAAGGCTGCAAGCGACACATGAAACGTACCGCCCTCGTCACAGGCGCCTTCGTGCTGGGTGCCGTCGCCCTCGTCGTCGCGGCCATCATCGGCCTGGGCGGTGCCTGGCTGTGGGACAAGCGCACCGAGGCCATCGTCTACTTCGAGGGCAGCGTGAAGGGCCTCTACGAAGGCGCGCCCGTCACCTTCCGCGGCGTGCAGATCGGCCAGGTGCAGAGCATCGGCGTGCAGGTCAACGAGAAGACGCTGGCCACGCGCATCCCGGTGACCCTGCTGCTCGACGCCAAGGTGTTGAGGTTCGGCGACGGCCAGGTGCGCGACGACGTGCGCGCACTGGTGCAGCGCGGCCTGCGCGCACGGTTGGCGCTGCAGAGCTTCGTCACCAACCAGGCGCTGATCGACCTCGACTTCAAGCCCGACATCGGCGCGCGCCTGATGGGCCGCCCCGGCGAGCCCGAGATCCCGGTGATGCGCGACCGCATCGAG
>SCTQ01000445.1 GCA_004322345.1 Aquabacterium sp.
GGAATCCTTACACGCGGAGCCGCCACACGTAACAAACGTATCGGCACAATCTGCCCGCAAACAGGAGGCGCGCGGGATGGGCAGCAACGCAGGAGGATCCGTTTTCGGCCAGGGCTGGACCCTGCCGCCTTTCAGCTGGTGGGCCTTGCTGCCCTACGCCCTGATCGTGCTGATGCTGGTGCTCTACGTGCTGGGCTACCTGCGCGGGCGCGGCCGGCGACCGGGGGCGGACCTGCCGCAGCAGCAAGCCGATCAGGTGTCGAAGGCGGCGCGGGCGTCCAACGACGATCCCGGAGCGGACCGCCGGCGCGCCTCCTGAGCCCCGTGCCGGGCACCTGAAAGAAAGAAGGAGCCCGAGGGCTCCTTCCTGGCTTGCGGCCTGGCTGCGTGAGGCCCCGGCTCAGTTCGCCGCCGCGGTCTGCGGCGGTGGTGCTTCCCAGCCGCCACCGAGCGCGCGGATCAGGCCCACCGTCGACGATGCCCAGGCGCCGCGCAGCTGCACGGCCTGGCGCTCGATGGCCAGCAGGTTGCGCTGGGCGTCGATCAGCGTGAGGTAGCTGTCCTCGCCGGCGCGGTAGCGCTTGTCGGCGAGGTCGGCCGCGCGGCGCGCCGCGGTGACGGCGTTGTTCAGCTCCTCGGCCTGGCCGCGCACGCTGCGCAGGTTGGACAGGCTGTTCTCGACGTCGCCGAAGGCCGCCAGCACGGACTGGCGGTAGCTGGCCACGGATTCCTCCAGCGCCGCTTCGGCGCGGGCGATGCCCGCGCGGTTGCGGCCGCCGTCGAAGATGGGCAGCGACAGCACGGCGCTGGCCAGCCAGGTCCGCACGTCCCACTTGAAAAGGTCCTCCAGGTCGTTGGACACGTAGCCGCCGCTGGCCGTGAGGGCCAGGGCCGGGAAGATGGCCGAATGCGCCTGGCCCACGCGGGCGGTGGCCGCCAGCAGCTGGGCCTGGGCGGCGACCACGTCGGGGCGGCGCTCCAGCAGGGCAGAGGGCAGGCCGGCCGGCACCTGCGGCACCAGGGCGTCGGAGGTCAGCGGCTTGCGCTCGAAGCCGAAGGCCGCCGGCGTCTTGCCCAGCAGCAGGGCCAGGCCGTGCTCCAGCTGGGCGCGGTCGCCGCGGCGGGCCAGGGCTTCGGCGCGGGTGGTCGCGGCCTCGGTGCGCGCGCGGGCCAGGTCCAACTCGGAGATGTCGCCGGCCGAGTAGCGCTTGTCGGTCAGGCGCACGTTCTCATCGCGCAGGCCGACGGTGCGCTCCAGCAGCTCGACCTCGGCATCGATGGCGCGCAGCTGGAAGTAGGTCTGGGCCACGTCGGCCTGCAGCGCGAGCAGCACCGAGCGGTAGGTGGCCTCCACGGCCTGGGCATCGGCCGTCGCCGCATCGACGGCGTTGGCGACGCGGCCGAAGAGGTCCACCTCGTAGCTCGCGTCCAGCGAGGCGCGCCAGGCGGTGCTGGGATCGACCGGGGTGCCGGCGGGCTGGCCGCGGTCCACGGCGGCCTGCTTCTGGCGCGTGACGCCGAAGCTGGCACCCAGTTGCGGCAGGCGGTCGGCCCGCGCGCCGCGCAGCACTGCGCGGGCGGCCTTCACGCGGGCGGCGGCTGCCGCCAGGTTGGGATTGGCGGCCTCGGCCTGGGACTGCAGCGCGTCGAGCTGGGGATCCTTGAAGGCCGTCCACCACGCGCCGCGTGCGGCGGCCTCGGCCGGCTGGGCCGGCTTGAAGCGGCCGCCTGCGGCCTCGGCCTCCAGCGCGGCGGCTTCCTTGTAGCTGGCCGGCACGTCGATGCCCGCCTTGGGCACCTCGGGCGCCGTGGAGCAGCCGGCCAGGACCAGGGCCAGCACGAGTGCGGACAGCGCCGCGGGGACCTTGGGTTTGTCGTCGTTCATGATGTTCATGGTCTTGTTCCTCATGCCGGCACCACGGCTTCGTTGCCGCGGCGGCCTTCCAGGCGCACCGCCAGCTTGCGCAGCAGCACGTAGAACACGGGGGTCAGGAAGAGGCCGAAGAAGGTCACGCCCAGCATGCCGGCGAACACCGCCACGCCCATCGCGTGGCGCATCTCCGAGCCGGCGCCCGAGGAGAACACCAGCGGCAGCACACCCATGATGAAGGCGATGGAGGTCATCAGGATGGGGCGCAGGCGCAGGTGGCAGGCTTCCAGCGCGGCCTCGACGATGCCCTTGCCCTGATGCTCCAGGTCACGTGCGAACTCGACGATCAGGATCGCGTTCTTCGCCGACAGGCCCACCAGCACGAAGAGCGCGATCTGCGTGAAGATGTTGTTGTCACCGCCGGTCAGGTGCACGCCGATCAGCGCACACAGGATGGAGGCCGGCACGATCAGGATCACCGCCAGCGGCAGCGTCCAGCTCTCGTACTGCGCGGCCAGCACCAGGAACACCAGCAGCACGCACAGCGGGAACACGATGACCATCGTGTTGCCGGCCAGGATCTCCTGGTAGGTCAGGTCGGTCCACTCGAAGCTGATGCCGCGCGGCAGCACCTCGCCTGCGAGCTTCTCCATGATGGCCTGGGCCTGGCCCGAGGACACGCCCGGCGCCGGGCCGCCGTTGAAGTCGGCGGCGAAGTAGGAGTTGTAGCGCTCGACGCGGTCCGGCCCGTAGGACGGCGTCACGTTGACCAGGCTGCCCAGGGGCACCATCTCGCCCGAGGCGCTGCGCACCTTGAACTGGCCGATGGCCGAGGCGTCCGAGCGGAAGGGCGCGTCCGCCTGCGCGATCACCTGGTAGGTGCGCCCGAACTTGTTGAAGTCGTTGACGTACAACGACCCCAGGTTGATCTGCATCGTGTTGAAGATGTCGGACAGCGGCACGCCCAGCTGCTTGGCCTTCACGCGGTCGACCTGCGCGTCCAGCTGGGGCACGTTGATCTGGTAGCCGGAGAACACGCCGGCAAGCTGCGGCGTCTGCCAGGCCTTCATCTGCAGCGCCATGACGGCCTGGAACAGGGCGTCCTGGCCGAGGTTGCCGCGGTCTTCGATGTAGAGCTTGAAGCCGCCGATCGTCCCCAGCCCGTCCACCGGAGGCGGCGGGAAGACCATGATGAAGGCGTCCTGGATGCCGGCCAGCTTCTGGTTGACCTCGGCGGCGATCTGTCCGCCGCTGCGGCCCTTGCGGTCCTTGAAGTCCTCCAGCGTGTAGAACACGATGCCGGAGTTCGGCGCGTTCATGAAGCCGTGGATGGACAGGCCGGGGAAGGCCACCGAGCTCTTCACGCCCGGCACCGACTGCGCCACGTCCGACATGCGGCGGATGACGTTCTCGGTGCGGTCCAGCGAGGCGGCGTCAGGCAGCTGCGCGAAGCCGATCAGGTAGGACTTGTCCTGGGCCGGCACGAAGCCCGAGGGCACGACGCGGAACATGAAGATCGCGCCGACGATCAGCAGCACGTAGACGCCCAGTGTGGCCACCTTGTGACCCAGCACCTTGGTGACGCCGCCGGTGTAGGCGTGCGAGGAGCGGTCGAAGAACCTGTTGAAGCGGCGGAAGAACCACCCGAAGGCCCAGTCCATGCCGCGCGACAGGCGGTCCTTGGGTGCGTCGTGCGGCTTCAGCAGCACGGCGGCCAGGGCGGGCGACAAGGTCAGCGAGTTGAAGGCCGAGATCACGGTGGAGATCGCGATCGTCAGCGCGAACTGGCGATAGAACTGGCCGGTCAGGCCCGAGACGAAGGCGATGGGCACGAACACCGCGCACAGCACCAGCGCGATGGCGATGATGGGCCCGGACACTTCCTTCATCGCCTGCACCGTGGCGTCACGCGGGCTGAGCCCGTTGGCGATGTTGCGCTCGACGTTCTCCACCACCACGATGGCGTCGTCCACCACGATGCCGATGGCCAGCACCAGGCCGAACAGGCTCAGCGTGTTGATCGAGAAGCCGAAGCCCAGCAGCACGGCGAAGGTGCCGATCACCGACACCGGCACCGCCAGCAGCGGGATCAGCGAGGCGCGCCAGGTCTGCAGGAAGACGATCACCACCAGCACCACCAGCGCGATGGCCTCCAGCAGCGTGTGGATCACGGCCTCGATGGAGTCGTTGACGAACTTGGTGGGGTCGTAGACGACCGTGTATTCCAGGTCCTCGGGGAAGTCGCGCTTGAGCTCGTCCATCAGCTTGCGCACGTCCGACGACAGCTGCAGCGCGTTGGACTGAGGCGCCTGGAAGATGCCCAGCGCGATGGCCGGCTTGTTGTTCAGCAGCGAGCGCAGCGAGTAGGTCGAGGCGCCAAGCTCCAGCCGCGCGACGTCGCGCAGCCGGGTGATGCCGCCGTCGGCGCCGGTCTTGACGATGATGTTGCCGAACTCCTCCTCGGTGCTGAGGCGGCCCTGCGAGTTGACCGAGAGCTGGAAGGTCGCGTCCTTCGCCGGCGAGGCGCCGACCACGCCCGCGGCCACCTGGATGTTCTGCTCGCGGATGGCGCCGATCACGTCGGGCGCGGTCAGGCCGCGCGAGGCCACCTTCTGCGGGTCCAGCCAGACACGCATCGAGTAGTCGCCGGAGCCGAAGACCTGCACCTGGCCCATGCCCGGGATGCGCGACATGCGGTCCTTGATGTTGAGCACCGCGTAGTTGCGCAGGTAGACCTCGTCGTAGCGCGAGTTGGGCGACACGAGGTGGACCACCATCGTGATGTTGGGCGAGCTCTTCACGGTGGTGACGCCGATCTGGCGCACTTCCTCGGGCAGGCGGGGCAGGGCACGCTGCACGCGGTTCTGCACCTGGGTCTCGGCCTGCTCGACGTTGGTGCCCACCTTGAAGGTGACCGTCAGGTTCATGCCGCCGTCACCGGTGGCCTGGCTGCTCATGTAGAGCATGTCCTCGACGCCGTTGATCGCTTCTTCGAGCGGGGCGGCGACGGTCTCGGCGATCACGGTCGGGTTGGCGCCGGGGAAGCGCGTGCTGACCACGACCGACGGCGGCACGACCTCGGGGTATTCCGAGATCGGCAGCTTGAAGATCGAGATCAGGCCGGCCAGGAAGACGATGATCGACAGCACGCCGGCGAAGATCGGGCGGTCGATGAAGAATTTGGAAAGGTTCATCGCAGGGTCCTCATTGCTGGGCTCGCGTTGTTCTGCTTATTGCTTGGCCGCGGGCGCGGCGCCGGACGCGGCGGCCGAAGGCTCCATCGCCACCACCTGCGGTGCCAGCGGCGC
>SCTQ01000446.1 GCA_004322345.1 Aquabacterium sp.
GACAACAACGTGTTCACCCAGATCGGGCTGATCGTGCTGGTGGGCCTGAGCGCGAAGAACGCCATCCTGATCGTCGAGTTCGCACGCGAGCTGGAGTTCGCCGGACGCAGCCCGCTGCAGGCCGCCATCGAGGCCAGCCGGCTGCGCCTGCGCCCCATCCTGATGACCTCCATGGCTTTCATCATGGGCGTGCTGCCGCTGGTGCTGTCCTCCGGGGCCGGCTCCGAGATGCGGCGCGCGATGGGCGTGGCGGTGTTCGCCGGGATGATCGGCGTGACGGCCTTCGGTCTCTTCCTGACGCCGGTGTTCTACGTGCTCATGCGCAAGCTCACCGGCAACCGACCGCTGAAGCAGCACGGCGAGGTGCCGCACGTCGAGGCCTTCGTCAGTGCCGACAACACCGTGCCCCACGGTGCAGGTGGCGGCGCCCTGCCCGCCCCCGCCAACAAGCTGAAGGACCTTTGATCATGAAGAACCCGCAATCCTTCAAGCGTGCCGCCCTGGCGCCCCTGCTGGCCGCCCTGGTGCTGGCCGGCTGCGCCTCGGTGCCGCCCATCGATACCTCCGCGGTGCCCGCCGCGCCGGCCGCCTTCAAGGAAGGCGACGGCCGCTGGACGACGGCCGCGCCCGCCGAGGCCCAGGCGCGCGGCGAATGGTGGAAGGCCTTCGCCGATCCGCAGCTCGATGCCCTCGTGCAGCGCGCCGGCGAGCGCAACACCGACGTGCAGGTGGCAGCCTCACGGCTGGCCCAGGCGCGCGCGTTGCTGCAGTCGGCCGATGCCGACCGCACGCCGCAGCTGGGCCTTGCGGCCGGGGCGTCGCGCGGCACGGATGCCAATGCGACCACGCTGCCGCGCTCCATCGGCTCGCAGTTCAACCTGGGCGCGACGCTGTCCTATGAGCTCGACCTCTTCGGCAGGCTCTCGGGTGCCTCGCGCGCCGCCGCGCTGGACGCGCAGCAACGCGAAGCCCTGCTGCAGAGCACGCGCTTGCTGGTCCAGGCCAACACGGCCCAGACCTATCTCGCGCTGCGTGCCGCCGACGAAGAGCTGGCGCTGATGCGCGACACGGTGGCCAGCTATCGCAACACCGAGCGCCTGGTGGAGCGTCGGCTCGAAGCGGGTGACGTGGCCGAGCTGGACCTCATGCGCATCCGCACGCAGGTGGCCTCCACCGAGTCCGACGCGCTGGCGCTGGAGCGCCGCCGCGCCGAGCTGGAGCACGCGCTGGCCGTGCTGGTGGGCGACGCCGCCTCGGCCTTCAGCGTGGCGCCGCAGCCGGTGTGGAGCACCGCCTTGCCGGTGATTCCGGCGGGTGTGCCCAGCACCGTGCTGGCCCGCCGCCCCGATGTATCCGCCGCCCAGGCCGGCATGCTGGCTGCACAGGCGCGCGTGGGCGTCGCCAAGGCCGCGTGGTTCCCGGCCATCAGCCTGACGGCCAACGGCGGCCAGGCCTCGCCCGAACTGGACGACCTCTTCAAGTGGTCCGCGCGCTCCTGGGGCGTCGGTGCCCTGCTCTCGCTGCCGATCTTCGACGGCGGCCGGCGCGAGGCCGGCGAACGCGTCGCCGCCGCGCAGCTCGACGCCGCGCTGGCCGGCTACCGCGAGCAGGTGCTCGTCGCCTTCCGCGACGTCGAGGACCAGCTGTCGGCGCTGCGCCTGTTGTCCAGTCAGGCCGAGGCCCAGGGCCGCGCCGTGGCCGCCGCGGGCCGCGCGAGCAAGCTGTCCGAGTCACGCTACCGCAACGGGCTGATCAGCCAGATCGACCTGCTGGATGCACAGCGCAGCGAGCTGGCCAACAAGCGGCAGGCGCTGCAGGTGCGGTCGGCGCAGTACCAGGCGACGGTGGGGCTGGTGCGGGCGCTGGGCGGCAGCTGGGACGGCGTCGAGCGCACCGGAGCCGTCGAACAGGAAGACCGGGTGGCTGCGGCGCGCTGAATGCCGGCGCTCAGGCCGACGCCGGCAGCCCCAGCTCCCTGTTCGACTTCCGGTACACCCACAGCCGCCTCACGACCGTGGCGAACTGCCCCGCCATCGTCCCCGTGTTGTAGGTCTGCCCGTACTCCTCGCACAGCTTGCGCACCTCCACCGACAGCGCGGCGTAGCGCCGCGCCGGCAGGTCCGGGAACAGGTGGTGCTCGATCTGGTGGCTGAGGTTGCCGGTGAGGATGTGGAAGAGCGGCCCGCCCGTCATGTTGCTGCTGCCTTGCAGCTGGCGCAGGTACCAGTGGCCGCGGCTTTCGTTCTCCAGGATCGAGGGCGGGAAGACGGCGGCCTTCTCGGTGAAGTGGCCGCAGAAGATGACCGTGAAGGTCCACAAGTTGCGGATCACGTTGGCCAGCGCGTTGCCGGCCAGCACGGCGCCGAAGCTCGCGCCCGCGGCCAGGGCCAGCAGTGGGAAGAAGAGATAGTCCTTGGCCGACTGGCGGGCCACCTTGTGCCAGAACGCGCGCAGCTTCTGCTTGAAGTCCGGCAGCGGCTTGCCCTTGAAGTACTTGTCCAGCCGCAGGTCCTGCACCGCCACCGAATACTGGAACAGGAGGGCCTGGATGCTCACCCACCACATCTGCCAGCGGTAGTGCGGCTTCCAGCGCTGGTCGGGAAAGAGGCGGGCCAGGCCGTAGCCGATGTCGTCGTCCTTGCCCATCACGTTGGTGTAGGCGTGGTGCACGTGGTTGTGCGTATGGCGCCAGAAGTCCGACGGGCCGTCGATGTCCCACTCGTAGGTCTTGCCGCTGAGCTCGGGGTCGTTCATCCAGTCGTACTGGCCGTGCATCACGTTGTGGCCCAGCTCCATGTTCTCCAGGATCTTGCCCAGGCCCAGCAGCAGGCTGCCCAGGATCCACGTGGGCGGGAACCAGCCGAAGAACAGCAGGGCGCGGCCGGCGACCACGCAGGCGCGCATGGCCAGGCGGATGCGGCGGATGTAGCGCGCATCGGCTTCGCCGATGTCGGCCAACGTGCGCCGGCGCAGCTCGTCCAGGCGGGCACCGAATTCGTCCAGCTCGGCCTGGCCCAGGTGGCGGTCGCTGCGGCTGTCGTTGCTGGTGGTCGTGGGCCGCTCGTGCGGCGTGTCGTCCGGCGGCAGGCTGCGCTGGATGGCGGCGGTGTGGCTGTTCATGGGTGTCTTCTCGTGAGCGGCTCAGAGATCGAGCACGACGTCGGACACCGGCGCGCTGACGCACAGGCGGATCAGCTCGTCGGGCGCGCGGTGGATCTCGCCGGTGCGCAGGTCCTGCACCGCGCCGCTCTTCTTGCGGCAGGTGCAGGTGTGGCAGATGCCGATGCGGCAGCCATGGGCCGGGCGCAGGCCCCGGGCTTCCATCTGCTCCAGCAGCGGGCGCTGGTTGTCCAGGGTGTAGCCGGCCTGGCTGCGATGCAGCTGCAACTGCACGGCCTGCACCTGCGAGCGGCTGCGCAGCACCGGCGGCGTGAAGGCCTCCACCTGCAGCGTGCCGGCATGCCCGCCCGCCTCCCACCAGCGCTCCACGCAGGCCACGAAGGCGGCCGGCCCGCAGGCGCGTACGGCGCAGGAGCCGGGCGCCAGGTCCAGGTCGGCCAGCCAGCCTTCCAGCTGGTCGGCATGCGGCGCGGTGGCGGCCATCGAGGCCTCGGTGTCGCCGGTCTCGATGACGCCCACGCGCAGGTTGGGATGCAGCTTGGCCAGCGCGATCAGCTCGTCGCCATAGGGCTGCAGCGCGCGGTCGCGCACGTACTGCAGCAGCAGGACGGGCTTGCGCCAGTCGGCAGCCAGCGTGGCGCGCAGCAGGCCCAGCAGCGGCGTGATGCCGCTGCCACCGGCCAGCAGCACCAGGCCGGGGTCGCGCGGGCGCGGCGGCTGCAGCTCGCCGAAGGCGGGGCCGATCTCGACCACGTGGCCCAGGCTCACGCCGTCCAGCAGCAGGTTGGACACACGCCCGCCGGCCGTGCGCTTGATGCCGATCTCCAGCGTGCGCGCGCCCGGCAGGCCGGTCAGGCTGTAGCTGCGGCTGTGGCGCACGCCGCCTTCCTCCACCGTCACCTGCACGTGCTGGCCGGGCTGGAAGCCGCGCCAGTTGCGGTTGGGTTTCAGGCCCAGGGCCAGCATGTCGGGCGCCACCCATTTGCGGGAGACGACCCGCGCGAATACGCGGTTCAGGCGCCAGGTCGGGTGCAGCAGCGAGGTCCAGGCGTCGATCGTGGCTTCGTTGAGCCACTGCCGGCGCACCAGCGGTCGCAGGGGGCGCAGCGCGGGATGCAGGACGTCGGTGACAGCGGCGGGCAACAGCATGGAAAGCGGCGCCACAGGCGGCGGCCCTTGGCGGTGGGTGCAATGGTTGATGGTCTCGTCCGCAGCCCGCGCGTTTGAAACGCAGCGCATGCGGCTGGGCACATTGTCCAAAGCCAGCCGGGCCCTGCTAAGAGGATTGTTCCGGCCCGCGTTCCGGGGGGCGGCGTGGGCTGGGCGCGTACAGTGCAGGGAACGTTTATCCGCTACGGAACCCGCCTATGTGCCAGTTGCTGGGCATGAACTGCAACACCCCGACCGACATCGTCTTCAGCTTCACCGGCTTCGCCCGCCGGTCCACCGAACACGGCGATGGCTTCGGCGTGGCCTTCTTCGAGGACAAGGGCGTGCGGCTCTTCGTCGACCGCGAGGCGGCCGGCCGCTCGCCGGTGGCCGAGCTGATCAAGAACTATCCGATCAAGACCCGCCACGCCATCGCCCACATCCGCAAGGCCACGCAGGGCCGCGTGACGCTGGAGAACTGCCACCCCTTCGTGCGCGAGCTGTGGGGCCGCTACTGGGTCTTCGCCCACAACGGCGACCTGAAGGACTTCGAGCCCAAGCTGCACGCCGCCTTCCGCCCGGTGGGCAGCACCGACAGCGAACGTGCCTTCTGCTGGCTGATGCAGGAGCTGGCCAAGTCCCACGCCGGCGTGCCCGACGTGCCCGCGCTGACCGAGACGCTGGCCGAGCTGGCGCCGCGCCTGTCGAAGTACGGCACCTTCAACTTCATCCTCGGCAACGGCGAGGCGTTGTGGGCCCACGCCACGACCAACCTGTACTACCTGGTGCGCCAGCATCCTTTCGGCGTGGCGCGGTTGCAGGACGAGGACCTGTCGCTGGACTTCGCCCAGATGACCCACCCCGAGGACCGCATCGCCGTCATCGCGACCGAGCCGCTGACCGTGGGCGAGGAGTGGGTGCAGTTCAAGCCGGGCGAGCTGAAGGCCTTCGTGGCGGGGGCCCCGCTGTAGCGCAGGCATGCTGAAGCGCATCGCCCTGCGCTTTCCGCTGCCCGGCGGCGTTCAGGCCCTGAGGCTGCGGGATCTGCAGGTTCGCCTGGTCACCTTGGACCGGCAGCAGGCCTGAAGTGCCTACTTCGCCGTCGGCATCACGAAGGCGTTGCCGTCGCCGGCCTGCCCGTCCGCGAAGAAGCGCTGCATGACCGACTTCTGCTTCGTATAGAAGCGCACGCCTTCCTCGCCGTAGGCGTGCATGTCGCCGAACAGGCTCTTCTTCCAGCCGCCGAAGCCCTGCCAGGCCATGGGAACGGGGATGGGCACGTTGATGCCCACCATGCCGGCCTGCACGCGGCGCGCGAACTCGCGCGCCGTGTGGCCGCTGGCGGTGAAGCAGGCCACGCCGTTGCCGAACTCATGGCCGTTGACCAGCTTCAGCGCGCTGTCCATGTCGGGCACGCGCACGCAGCACAGCACGGGGCCGAAGATCTCCTCGCGCCAGATGCGCATGTCCGGCGTGACGTGGTCGAACAGCGTGCCGCCGAGCCAGAAGCCGGCGGCAAGTCCCGCGTCCGCCGGCTTGAAGCCGCGGCCGTCGACCACCAGCTTCGCGCCCGAGGCCGCACCATCGGCGATGTAGCCGCTGATGCGCTCCAGCGCCGCGGCGCTGACGATGGGGCCCATCTCGGCATCGGGCAGCAAGCCGCTGGCGACCTTCAGATCGCGCGTGCGCTTTTCCAGCAGGGGCACGATGCGGTCGCCCGCCTCGCCCACCAGCACGGCCACGCTGATGGCCATGCAGCGCTCGCCGGCCGAGCCGTAGGCCGAGCCCACGAGGGCATCGACCGCCGCCTCCACGTCGGCATCGGGCATCACCACCATGTGGTTCTTCGCGCCGCCCAGGGCCTGCACGCGCTTGCCGTGGTGGGCGCCACGCTCGTAGATCGCATGTGCGATCGGCGTGGAGCCGACGAAGCTCAGCGCCTTCACGTCCGGGTGGTCGATCAGCGCGTCCACGGCCACCTTGTCGCCCTGGACCACGTTGAACACGCCGTCGGGCAGGCCGGCTTCCTTCAGCAGCCGGGCCATGAAGAGCGAGGGCGAGGGATCGATGGGGCTGGGCTTGAGCACGAAGGTGTTGCCGCAGGCCAGGGCCACCGGGAACATCCAGCAGGGCACCATCACCGGAAAGTTGAAGGGCGTGATGCCGGCCACCACGCCCAGCGGCTGGCGCATCGTCCAGTTGTCGATGCCGGTGGAGACCTGCTCGCTGTAGTCGCCCTTGAGCAGCTGCGGGATGCCGCAGGCGAACTCGACGATCTCGATGCCGCGGGTGACCTCGCCCTGGGCGTCGCTGAACACCTTGCCGTGCTCGCTGGTGATCATCGCGGCCAGGGTGTCGCGATGGCGGTTGAGCAGCTCAAGGAACTTGAAGAGCACGCGGGCGCGGCGGATGGGCGGCGTGTCGGCCCAGGCCGGGAAGGCCGCCTGTGCGGCGGCCACCGCGCGGGCCACGTCGGCGGGCTCGGCCAGGGCGACCTGGCGGGCACGTTCACCGGTGGCGGGGTTGAAGACGTCCTGCTTGCGCGTGGCCGCGCCCGTGTCGGGACGTTGGCCGCCGATGTGGTGTCCCACGCAGGCGGGATCGGTATGGAAGCTCGGTTGGCTCATGGCTGTGGCAATCAGCGGGACGCGGGCTGCGCGTCCCGAAAAACAATGGGCAGGCCGACCATGCAAGTCGCCTGCCCATTGTTGATCGCCCGGGCCCGAAGGCCCTGAGGACTTGCCAGATTCAGTTCATCGGCGCGCCGGGGGTGCGTGCGCTCTTCCCGTCATCGCGTGCGAAGTACTGCGGCTTGACCAGGTCCACCTCGCGCTGCTTCATCACCGAGATCAGCACTGCCAGGTGGTCCGCGCAGTCCTCCGGGGTGACATTGCCGATCTGCGCCGCCGTCCACGCCGGCGCGTGGCTGGCCAGCAGCTCCAGGTGCTGCGCGTCAGCCGAGGCCCCGGTGCGCTGGATCGCCTGCTGGGACAGGCTCACGTAGCGTTCGGCAAAACCGGAGGAGGCGCAGTGGGCCGCCAGCATGCGCCGGGTGCCCTCGGTCAAGGCATCGTTCTCGTCCAACTGCGTGCTCTGCGCCAGCGGCGCCAGGCACAGTACAGCCAAGGCAAGCGTCCACTTCTTCACGTTCATCGCAGCATCCTTTATTCGTTCGAGGCTCGCCGCTGGAGCGCCCCCAAGCAGGCGCCCGGTCCGGAGAACCGGAAGGACATCGGATAACTGTGGGGAAGGCTTGAGTGCTGCGGTGCGTCAAAGTGTTACTGCGGTGCAGCAAGCGGGAAGATGGCACGAGTAATGCCGTAGGACGGACAGCTGAGGCGTGGAACTGAACCGGTCTGAGAGAGCAATTGGCGATTCGTTTCACGCCACGATTCGGTCCTGATCCAGCGTGCGGTCATTGCGGGTGTACCTGGTGTCCGAGCCCTCATACCGTCGACGCCAACGGAAGTAGCCCTCAGATTCCCAGGATCCAGGTACCGGGTCCCAGCCCAGAATATTCAGCTGATCAAAAGGTCGAAAGCCGGCATAGGAGTCGTGTACGT
>SCTQ01000447.1 GCA_004322345.1 Aquabacterium sp.
GCCGCATGCTCGCCCACTTCGACCATCCGGCCCTCGTGCGCGTGCATCGCTTCTGGCAGGAGAACCGCACGGCCTATATGGCCATGCCCTACTACGACGGCGAGACCCTGCAGGCGCGCCGCCGCCGCATGCAGCAGCCGCCCGACGAGGCCTGGCTGCGCCGCCTGCTGGATCCCATCCTCGGCGCACTGGAGGTGCTGCACGCGGAGAACTGCTATCACCGCGACATCTCCCCCGACAACATCCTGGTGCTCAGCGAGAGCGGCCTGCCCGTGCTGCTGGACTTCGGCGCCGCGCGCCGCGTCGTCGAGGACCGCACCCAGCTGCTGACGGCCATCCTCAAGCCTGCCTTCGCGCCCATCGAGCAATACGCCGAGGGCTCGCGCGTGCATCAGGGCCCCTGGACCGACCTCTACGCGCTGGCCGCCGTCGTGCGCTACTGCATGACGGGCAACGCGCCGCTGCCGGCCACCGTGCGAGCCGTGGAAGACCAGATGCAGCCGATGGCCGACATCGCGCGCACCATCTCCACCGCCTTCCCGCACCTGGAGTACAGCCCGGCGTTCCTGCAGGCCATCGACTGGGCGATGGCCGTGCTGCCGCAGGAGCGCCCGCGCAGCGTGGCCGAGCTGCGCGCCGCGCTGGCCGGCACCGCGACCAACCCGCGTGCGCGCCCGACGGTGGCGCTGTTCACGCTGCCGGGCAAGGGGCCGGCCGGCACCCCCTCCGCCCGCCAGCTGGCCCAGCAGCTCGCGGGGGCCGACCCCATCGGCCCCACCACCCCGCAGGACGAGCCCGTGGACGCTGCGGTGCGTGCCGCGCTGGACGCCGCCCTCAGCGGCTTCGAGACCCTGCCCCACCTGCGACCGGGCGGCGCCGGCGCGGCACCGGCCGCCGCCGGCGAAGCCGAGGCCGAGGACGCCGCGCACGGCGCGGACCCCACGCAGCTGCAGCCTTCCTACGACGCCCCGCCGCCACGGCGCGCCGGGCGCCTGCTGCGCTGGGGCGGCGGCGTCGCCGCGCTGGGCATCGTCGTGGCCAGCGCCGGGCCGCTGCAGCGCTACTACGAGGCCGAGAAGCGCGCGGCGCAGGTCTCCGAGGCCGCACTGCGCGCGACCGAAAGCAACCCCGGTGTGAAGCCCGACCTCGACGGATCCCCCGCGGCCGTGCGCAGCTCCGATGCCGACGCGCTGGCGTCATCCATCCGCCAGGACGAGATCGACCGCCTGCAGGGCGTGCCGACCGCCGCCGGCCCTGTGGCCGCTGCTTCCGCGACCCCGGGGCACGTGCCGCCGGCCGCGGCCTCGGTCACGACGACGCTGCCGTCCCTGGTCATCCCACCCGCCGTCTCGTCCACCGTGCACGCATCGCAGGCACGTGCACCGGCAACGCAGGTCGCGACCGCCGAGCCGCCCACCCGCGGCGGCGTCGCCGGCAGCTCGCGCCAGCCCGCCGCGCCGGCGCCGGCCGCCCGCACGACGGAAGACGCGGCCCCCGTTCGCATCACGTCGCCGCGCCAGGCCTGCGGCAGCCGCGAGCAGTTCGCGCTCTACCGCTGCATGCAGACCCAGTGCCAGCGCAAGACCTTCTCGCAGCACGCCCAATGCAAGGCGCTGCGCGAACGCGACGAGGTCCTCACCGACTGACCGGCGGGCGCCGCCCGCTCAGCCGTGTTGGCGCACGTAGTACCAGACGCCGGCCAGCACCGCGAGCAGCACCGGTATCGCGAGCCAGCGCGGCACGTCGGGCAGTCCGGCGCCACGCTGCGCCTCGTACATCCCGGCAGCCGCCCCCGCGACCGCGCTGCCCGCGCGCTCCTTGAACAGGAATCCCACCAGGGCGAAGCCGCCTCCCGCGTACTTGATCCATTGCGCCACCCCGAGGTGGATCTGCGCCCCGTACTGGCGCGTCGACATGCCCCCGTCGTACAGCCACCAGCCGGCGGCGCCCAGGACGGCACCGAAGATGAAGCCCAGCAGGGCGTGGAGCAGGCGATCCTGGAGGTTCTTCAGCATGGTCCTGAGCACCCGCCGTCAGTCGTCCAGCAGCCCGAGGAAGCGGTCGAGCATGTGGAAGTGGTCGTCGTGGAAGCGGTCTTCCAGCGCGGCGACCTCGCTGATCGGCACCCAGGCCGCGGACTGCGCGTCGTCGTCGGCCTGCACCGCGGGAGGCTGGTCCAGCGCCAGCTCGAAGTGGAAGGCATGGGTGATCGTGCGCCCGCGCTGGCTGCGGTCCGGATGGTCGAAGACGGCCGAGCCGCGCAGGCAGGCACGGGCCTGGTCCTCGGACAGGTCCAGGCGCGTCTCCTCGCGCAGCTCGCGCAGGGCCGACTGCCAGGCCGTCTCGCGCTGCTCGATGAAGCCGCCGGGGACCGCGTACAGCCCCACGCCGGGCGGCTGGCCGCGGCGGATCAGCAGCACGCGGCCGGCGCAGGTGACCACCGCGTCCACCGTGACGAAGACCACCGGATAGGGCGAGCCCGCCCAGGCCTCGCGGTTGGCGCGCAATGCGGACCATTCGCGCGCCAGCTCGGCCAGGAAGGGCCCCTCGCACCACGCACGCAGGATGGCCAGCACGCCCGCCGGCACCGAGGCCGACAGCGCCTGCAGGCTCTGCTGGGCGGCCTCCGGCCCGTGACCCAGCAGCAGGTCGCGCAGGGCCGCGCCGTCGATGTCGCCCGCGCGCTGCGCGTCCAGCAGCGTCCAGCCCTCGAAGCCGCGCAGGTAGGTGCTGCTGTCGTCCTTCAGATGCCCCACCAGCGCGACCCGCCCCGCGCCTTGCGGCAGCAGCTGCGCGACGCCCTGCCGCACGGCCTGGGCCCAGCGCGCCTCGTCGTACCAGTCGCGCACCGGCAGGAAGCGGATGCGCGCCGCCTGCTCGGGCGTCACCGCCGCCTCGACCATCGCCGCGCGCTCCTGCCAGGTCCACGGATTGCGCGGCGTGCGGGCCTGGCAGGCCGAGCCGAGCACGACGACCACCTGCGGCGCGCTGGCCAGCGCATGCAGCAGCAGCGCGAGGTGGCCCTTGTGGAAGGGCTGGAAGCGGCCGACGAGGACGGCGGTGTCGAAGGAGTCCGGATTCATCTGTGGCCTCGTGTGGGGGTCAGACATGCCGCGCCGCGATCGGCATCTGCCGCCCGGAGCCGAAGGCGCGGGCGCGCACGCGGATGATGGGTGGGGCCTGGCGGCGCTTGTATTCGTTGCGGGCCACGAGGGCGCGCACGCGGTCGATCAGCGCGCAGCCCGCGGGCTCGCGGCGCAGGCCTTCGACGAAGGCATGGGCCCGCAGGTATTCGTCGTGCGCCAGGCGCTCGCCCTCGACGACGACCTTCAGCACGGGATCCAGCACTTCGTAGGGCGGCAGGCTGTCGCTGTCCTTCTGGCCGGGCGCCAGCTCGGCCGAAGGCTCCTTGTCGATGATGGCCTGCGGGATCAGCTCGCGGCCGGCGGCCTCGTTGAGGTGGCGGGCCAGTGCGAAGACCTCCGTCTTGTACAGGTCGCCGATGAGGCCCAGGCCGCCGTTGGTGTCGCCGTAGAGCGTGCAGTAGCCCACCGCGATCTCGGACTTGTTGCCCGTGGTCAGCAGCAGGTGGCCGAAGCTGTTCGAGTACGCCATCAACGCCGTGCCGCGGATGCGGGCCTGCAGGTTCTCCAATGCCAGGCCCTGCAGCGGCCGGCCGAAGCCGGCCTCGAACTGGCGGGCGTGCACCTCCACCGTCTCGGCGATGGGATGGGTGTGCAGCGTGATGCCCAGGTTGCGGCACAACTGCGCCGAGTCGTCGACCGAGCCGGCTGACGAATGGCGCGAAGGCATGGTCACCGCCGCCACGTTCTCCGCCCCCAGCGCCTGCACGGCCAGCGCCAGCGTGAGCGCGCTGTCGATGCCGCCGGACGAGCCCACCACCGCCTGCGTGAAGCCGCAGCGCCGCGCGTAGTCGCGCAGGCCCAGCACAATCTGCGCGCGATAGAAGGCCAAGGTGTCCAGGCCCTGCGCGGGCACGCGCGGCGGCTCGCCGCCGTCGGGCATCAGGAAACGGCCGCCCTCGAAGCCCAGCGTGCGCACGTCCTCCGCGAAACGCGCGGCCTCGAAGACCACGCCGGCCTGCGGCTGCACCGCGAAGGAGGCGCCGTCGAAGACCAGCTGGTCCTGCCCGCCGACCTGGTTGACGTACAGCAGCGGCAGCCCGTGGCGCGCGCTGGCGCCGGCGAAGACGCGGTGGCGCAGCTCGCGCTTGCCGACATCCGACGGGCTGGCGTTGATGGAGACGACGAGGTCCGGCGCCGCGTCGCGCAGGCGCTGGAAGGGGTTGATGCCGTAGTCGAGGGCGGCGTCGTTCCAGCCGTCCTCGCAGATCAGGAAACCCACGCGCGCCTCGCCCACGCGCAGCACCGGGGCCACGTCGTCGCCGGGCTCGAAGTGGCGGCGCTCGTCGTGCACGTCGTAGGTGGGCAGCAGCTGCTTGGCGTAGCTGAGCTCGATCTCGCCGTCGCGCAGCACCAGCAGCGCGTTGCTCAGGCGCTTGCCCGGCCCATCTCGCGGCACCGGCGCGCCGACCACCCACAGCAGTTGCCGCAGCTGGCGCGAGGCCGCCATCAGCGCCCGCAGGCCCTCGGCCGTGCGCTGCAGGAAGGCGGGGTCGTCCAGCAGGTCGCCGGGGTAATAGCCGGTCAGCGACAGCTCGGGGAAGACGACCATCTGCGAGCCTTCCGCCCAGGCGCGCTGCGCGGCGGCCACCATGCGCGCGACGTTGCCCTCGATGTCGCCGATGGTGGGGTTGAGCTGGGCCAGCGTGAGCCTGAGCATGGCGCCCCTCTCCTTCTGCTATTGCTTCACGTCGAAGACCTGGCGCAGGTAGGCCAGGAAGGTCTCGTCGGTGCACAGCGTCTTGCCCGGCGTGTCGGACAGCTTGGCCACCGGCTGGCCGTTGGCCGCCACCAGCTTCATCACGATGTTCAGCGGCTTGAGGCCCACGTCGTTGCTGAGGTTGGTGCCGATGCCGAAGCCCAGCTGCACGCGGTCGGCGAAGTGGCGGTAGATGCCGAAGGCCGTGGGCAGGTCCAGCCCGTCGGAGAACACCAGCCGCTTGCTGCGGGGATCGATGCGCAGCTTCGCGTAGTGGGCCAGCGCCTTCTCGCCCCAGACAACCGGATCGCCCGAGTCGTGGCGCAGGCCGTCGAAGAGCTTGGCGAAGTAGAGGTCGAAGTCGCCCAGGAAGGCGTCCATGCCGACCACGTCCGTCAACGCGGTGCCGAGGTCGCCGCGGTATTCCTGCACCCAGTCCTCCAGTGCGGCGCGCTGGAAGTCGCGCAGGCGCACGCCCAGGGCCTGGTAGGTCTGGAGATACTCGTGGGCCATGGTGCCGATGGGCACGAGGCCGAGGTCGCGGGCCAGCAGCACGTTGGAGGTGCCCTTGAAGAAACGGGGCACGGCGGCCTTCAGGGTGGAGACCACCTCGCGCTGCCAGGGGCCGCTGTAGCGGCGGCGCACGCCGAAGTCGAAGAACTCGAAGGGATGGGCGCGCGCGGGCTCGGCGCCGAAGGCCTTCAACTGCTCGACCTTGGCCTGCAATCGCTTGCGGCCTTCGGCCACGGCAACCGCGGCATCGAAGCGCCGGAAATACAGCTCATTGACTATTGCCAGCACATAGATCTCGAAGGCCATCACGTGCACCTGCGGGCCGCGGGCGCGGATCTCCAGCATCGGGCCTTGCGTGCTGACCTCGATGAAGCGGCGCTGGAAACGGAAGATGCGCAGGAAGTCGACGAAGTCCGGCTTGATGAAGCGCAGGCCGCCCAGGTAGGCCAGCTCGTCCTCGCGGAAGGACAGGCTGCACAGGTGGTCCAGCTCGCGGCCCACGTCCTCGGCCAGCTCGGCCAGCGGATAAGCCGGCTCGTTGCGGCAGACGAAGCGGTACTCGGACTCGGTCTGCGGATGCCGATGCAGCATGGTCTGCCACATCGTGAACTTGTAGAGGTCGGTCTCGAGCAGGCTGTCGATGACGGGGGACATGTCGGTTTTCCCTCGGGATTCAGTTCTTCAGTTGGCCGAGCACGTCGGCGCTCGTGGCGAGCTGGACGCCGCGGCTGCGCATCGCGGCCAGGAAGCCCTCGCCCTGGGCCTCGAAGCCGCCGACGGGGCTCATGCAGTCGGTCAGCAGCACCACGCGGTCCAAGCGGCCCGAAGGCAGGTTGTCCACGATGTGCTCGGTCGTCGCCTTCACGCAGTGGCTGCTGGCCTCGCCCGCGATGAGCAGCAGGTCGGCGCGGTCCAGCCCGGCGATCAGGCCGCGGTTGAGCTGGGTGTCGGGGTCGTCGGCATCGGGCACCTCGGCCTGCATCGCGCTGTAGTGCTCGGTCCAGGGATTGGAGCCCTTGTAGACGGCCTGCACCACGCCCAGGCGGGCTTCTTCCCAGCGGTTGTAGGCGGCGCGCACGGCGGCATGCACGTTGTGGCCCCAGGTGCCGATCTCGCAGTGCACCGGCCACACCATCAGCGTGTAGCGGCCGCGGGCTTCCAGCTCGTCCAGGTAGGCCAGGGTGCGGGCGGCGGCGGCGGGATCAGCGGTGCGGAACTCGCCGGCACGCACCTGGGCGGCGGTGATGGTGGTGAAGGGCGAGACGGCCGCGCCGTCGGCCTGCTTCCAGAACGCGGGGTGGGCCACGTCCAGCCTGTGGTGGGAGTCCAGCGTGACGGTGATGCCGGACAGGCTGCCCCGGGCGGCGTCGATCAGGCCGGCCAGGCGCTGCATGTCGGCGTGGGCGCCGGCCACCGGCAGCGCGGGCGCGATGCGCGCGCCGCTCAGCGGGTCGATGCCCTGCCAGGACTCGGGCAGGTCGCAGAAATCGTTCTGCGGATCGATGACCAGGAGCTGGATGTTGCGACTCATGATGGACCTCCATTGCGCCAGTGAGTGCACTGTACGCCAGTTTGTTTATTAATGCAACTATCTAGGCGTCGCGCCGGCGGGACGAGATGCGCGGGACCGGGATTCGATCACACCGCAGTTCGTTGCTACCATGTACGAAGCTCATGCCCGCGAACCCCGCGCCCCTGCCCGCCATGCCCAAGATCCCGCACCAGCCCGCCCAGCCGGACTTTCCGCCGGTCATCTGCACCGTGGACGTGGTGCTGCTGACCCTGAAGGACCAGGCCCTGCACGTGGTGCTGCTGCGCCGGGAGCGCGAGCCGCATGCCGGCTCGCCCGCCCTGCCCGGCGGCTACGTCCATGCACAGGAGGACCGCAGCGCCTGGGACGCCGCCGCGCGCGTGCTGCGCGACAAGACCGGCATCGTAAGCCCCTACCTGGAGCAGCTGGCCACCTGGTCGGGGCCGGATCGCGACCCGCGCGGCTGGTCGGTGTCCATCGTCTACTACGCCCTGGTCCCGCCGGACCTGCTGCCCACCGACCGCGAGGGCCTGGTGCTGGCTCCCGTTGCCAAGCTGCCGCGCCTGCCCTTCGACCACAAGAGCATGGTCGAGGAGGCCGTGTCCCGCGTGCGCACCAAGAGCCAGTACTCCTCGCTGCCCGTCTACCTCTGCGGCGAGCGTGTCACCCTGCCCCAGCTGCAGTCCATCTACGAGGCCGTGCTGGGCGAGCCGATCAACAAGGTCAGCTTCCGCCGCAAGATCGACGAGCTGGGCATGCTGGAGCCCATCGAGGGCGAGCTGGAGTCCGGCGGCGCGCACCGGCCGGCGCAGATCTACCAGCTGCGAAGGGAGTTCAGGCGCAAGCTGTCGCTGGTGCAGCGTGGGATCAATTCTTGACGCAGGTGTGGCCGCGCCCGGGCGGACCGATCGGACGCCCCGGCATTCCGTCAATCTCTCTTACGGCATCGCGCCGTCGTCACCCGGAAACACCGCCTTGCGGATCACCGCATGCACGCCGATGTTGCCGTCCACCACCTGCGTGATGCCGAAGTCCACCGCCACGGACAGCAGCGAGATCGCCTCGTCCTCGCTCAGGCCGTGGGCCTTCATCAGGTAGTGGCGGGCTTTGCGGAAGGCGTCGCGCATGGCGGCGTCCATCGATGATTTCTTGTAGACCTGGGTCTGCGCCTGCGGGCCCAGCTCGGCCAGGTAGTTGGGATAGCTGAAGCCCTGCAGCACCCATTCGTCGGGCGTCTCCAGGAAGGGGTGGTTCAGCTCGGCGAGGTAGCTGTCCTGCGCCAGCAGCGTGGCGCGCTTGTGCAGCACCAGCTGGAAGACGCCGGTGAGCGAACACTCGATGGCGGTGCCGCACAGCTCGGAGTCGCCTTGCGAGGCATGCGGGTCGCCGGCCGAGAACAGCGCGCCGGGCACCGACACCGGCAGGAAGAGCCGCGTGCCCTTGCCCGCGCGCCAGTTGTCCAGGTTGCCGCCGAAGTAGGCCGGCGGGATGGAATCCACCGGACCGGCCTCGCGCGGGGCGACGGCCAGCACGCCGAAGTGCGGGCGCACGGGCACCTCGGCCTTGGCGAGCACACCGTACTGCTTCTGCACCGAGGCCTCGTCCACCACCACGCCGGGATAGTCGATGGTGTCGTGGCGCACGCCGTAGGGGTCGGTCTGGGGCGTCCAGCGGTAGTTGTAGACGGCGCGCGCCACCGGCTTGTCGGTGGTGGTCTCGACCTCGTAGATCGTCACCACCTCGCGCTGCTTCGGCTCGGTCAGCATGTCGCTGTAGTGGAAGCCCCACCAGGCGGCCGCGTTGCTGCCGAAGAGCCGGCCGTGGTGCTTGGGGTGGCAGCTGGTGCGCGGCAGGATGTCGAGGATGCGGATCTCCAGCACGTCGCCCGGCTCGGCGCCGTGCACGTGGACCGGGCCGGTGCAGATGTGCACGCCGAAGCCCTCGCCCGCGCCGCGGCCGCAGATGGACGCATCCATCGGCCCGGCGCCGCGGCGGTCCACGGCCTTGCCTTCGGGGGTCCAGCGGAAGACGCTCTCGGCGCCCGCGTCGCCGTCGAGCATGCGCTCGCGGTCGTCGCCGGCGTGCTGGGTGAGCGTCTCCAGCGTGACGATGTCGCCCGAGCGCACCGACACCACCGGCCGGATGCTGCGGCCGAACCAGCCCCAGTGCACCGTCTTGTCGGACACCGGGATGTAGTAGTGGCTGGGCATGGAAGCATCCGCGGCACCGGCCGGCGGCGCCGCGCGCTTGGGTGTCAGCGCCAGGGCCTGGGCGTAGCGCGCGTGGTCGCCAAGCAGGTGGGCGAAGGGGCTGCGTCGGGCCTCGGCCGCGGGTTCCCTGGCAGCAGGCACGCGGCGCGGCGTCCCGGTCGGGCGGCCGCGGCGCTGTTGCTCTGCCACGTCCCGGGGCGGCTGCGCGCGGCAGGCCCTGGGCGATTGCCCGAAGCGCGCGGTGAAGGCGCGGCTGAAGTTGGCCGCGTCGTTGAAGCCCCAGCGGAAGCACAGCTCGGAGATCGAGAAGTGCGCAAGCGCCGGGTTGATCAGGTCCAGACGGCAGCGCTCCAGCCGGCGTGCCTTGAGGTATTCGCCGAAGGTGGTGTCGCTGCTCTTGAACAGCTTCTGGATGTAGCGCGGCGAGAGGTCCTCCTGGCGGCCGATGTCGTCGATGTTCAGCCCGGCATCGCCCAGGCGCGACTCGATGGCACGGCAGACGCGCCGCAGGTGGCCCAGCTGCACCGAGGTCGTGTCCTCGGCCGGCGTGCGGTCCCCGCGCTGCGACAGGCAGGCCACCAGCAGCTCGGTCAGCGTGGCCTCCACCGGCGGCAGCTCATGGAGGCCGAGGCTGCCCAGCTCGTCGGCCACCGAACGCACGAGGTTCAGGCACACCGCGCCGACGCCGCCGGCCGTGGCCAGCTTGTCCAGTTCCTGCACGCCGGTGCGCACCAGCCGCAGCACGAAGCTGGCCGACTCCAGCCGCACGACGACGGCGCGGAACTCCGTGTTCAGCTCGATGCGCCAGGCCTGGGCCGGGTCCAGCAGCAGGATGTCCCCGGCAGCCAGCGCCAGCGTCTGCCCGCCGTCGATCGCCAGGCCGCTGCCCGACAGCAGCGCCAGCACCAGCACCGCCTGGCCATAGCGGCGCGTGTTGGCGGCGTGCGGCAGCAGCACCTGGGGCGAGGAGGCCAGCACGGCGAAGACCGAGCCCAGGCTGGACCGGCAGGACACGACGTGGCCATCGAGCGCGGGGAGCGCATGCGCCACAGGCGCGTTGGCCAGCAGCACCTGCTCCAGCACCTCGGACCAGGCGCCCTGGCGCAGTTCGGCCGGGAAGGCGCTGGTGGAAAAGCGGCGCAGGTCGTTGTGCATGACGAGCAACGAAGCGAGGGACATGCCAGATGTGAGCCCCTCGGTCCACGAGTACGTGGCCCGGTCCCCCGGGGGGACGGGGGCCGGCTTGGGGCGGCCCGGCGCTCGGCCCCTGC
>SCTQ01000043.1 GCA_004322345.1 Aquabacterium sp.
TGCCCTTCCTGGGCTTGGCCCTGGCGGCCATCGACGCCAACGCGGCCTACCAGGGCGGCGATACGGAAGGCGCCAAGCGCATCATGGCCGACGCCGCCGCCGAGACCGTGCTGGGAACGGTGGGCGAGATCGCCCTCGGTGCCGTCGTCGGCGCCGGCCTGGTGGTGCTCGGGGTCGGTGCGGTGCCGGCAGCCATCATCGGCGTAGCGGCCGCGGTGATCGGCGGCTACCTCGGCAGCGAGGCGGGTACCCGCCTGATGGGCTACGCTCGCCAGGCCCTGGCCGATCGCGGCATCGACCTCGGCGTGGGCGCGCCGCCTCCCGTCACGGGCGGGTCGCAGAACGGCTCGGTGCTGGACGTGGCGGTGGACACCAACAACCTGAACCCCAATCCCACGCAGGGACTGGGCGGCAGCCAGAGCGGCCGCGGCACGCTGGTCGCGGGCCCCGGCTATTCGGTGCAGGCCAACACCAACTACGTCGACCACGACGGCCTGGTGAACACCGCGCTGAGCAACGCCATCGCCAACGGCGTGCGCCCGGGCAACCAGAACCTGAACCCCACCGAGGGCTTCATGAACTCGATGCGCGCGCAGATGAACGACGTGCGCGACCAGATGCGCGGCAGCCAGATGAAGGGCGTGCTGGTGGCAGGCGAAGGCGTGCCCGCCGCCACGGCGTATTCGAAGATCGACTTCGTCACCCACGGCGCGAGCAACACCACGTTCAAGGCGGAGGTCTTCTACTCGGCCGACGGCACGATGATCGGCATGAAGCCGCAGACCAACGTCTCGGCCGGCTCGGACAATCTGGTGGCTGGTACATCCTATGTGCCTTCGGTGACGGCAGGCTCCGACGGAAGCGGTTGGACGGCCGGCGGGATGAAGGCGGCCGATCCCGGCAACGTCATCCTGTACAGGCAACAGGCCGAGCGTCTGCCCTACACCGACCCGCTGACGCTGGACCAGGACAACGACGGCATTCGCCTGACACCGGTGCAGGTGAGCTTCGACGTCGACGGCGACGGCACGCGCGAGAACCTGTCGTGGCCCATCACGGCCGATCCACTGCTGGTGCTGGACACCGACGGCGACGGCAGCATCGGCAACGGCCGCGAACTGATCGGGCTGGCGGACGGCACCGCGCCGCTGAACCTGCTGCGCATGGACAGCAACGGCGACAAGGTCCTCGACAGCAGGGACGCGATCTTCTCCAGGCTGGAGATCTGGGGCGACCGCAACCTCGACGGCTATGCCAGCGCTTCCGAGCGCACCAGCCTCACCGCTGCGGGCATCGTCTCCATCGACCTCGACCCGGCCCACATGAAGACCTCGACGGTGGCCGGGCAGGCCGGCGTCAAGGGCGTGGTCGCCACCTACGGCGGCGGCACGACCCGCACGCTGTGGGACCTGCCGCTGGGCGGCAGCGACACGGGGCCGGCCACCACGCGCACCAGCTATCGGCCGGGCGTGGACAAGCTGGACAGCGGCAACGGTGCGGTCCTGGTCGCCAGCAGCGACCAGGGCGCGCTGCTGGACCTGGCCGGCAGCGGCGCCGGCCAGGCCATGGGCCGCGCCGGCAACGACACGCTGGCCGGCACGGCGGCCGACGACTGGCTGATCGGCGGCGCGGGCGCCGACCGCTTCCAGGGCGGCGCGGGCAGCGATCTGCTGGTCATCGACGCCGACGACCGCCAGGGCGACGTCGATGCCGGCGCCGGCATCGACACCATCATGGTCGCCGACGACCGCGGTGTGCTGCTCAACCTGTGGCTGGCCAAGGCGGAGGTGGTCTACGGCGGCTTCGGCGGCGACGTGATCATCGGCGGCGGCGGGGACAACTACGTGGTCGCCGCCGCGGCCGGCGACGACGTCCTGATCGGCGGCACGGCGGACGACGTGCTCGATGGCGAGGACGGCGAGGACGTGATCGACGGCGGCAAGGGCGACGACCTGATCCGCGGCGGCCGCGACCAGGATCTCATCTACGGCGGCGAGGGCAACGATGTGCTCGACGGCGGCCTGGACGACGACAAGCTGTACGGCGGCACCGGCGGCGACGTCTTCGTGGCCGGCGGCGGCAACGACACGCTGGTCGGCGGGGATGGGGTGGACCTGATCCAGCTCAACGGCGAATTCGAGGACTATCTGATCCAGCGCACCGGCGCTGCCACCTACACCATCACCGACCGGGTGGCCGGGCGCGACGGCATCGAATACCTGGAAGGCATCGAACGCTTCTCCTTCAAGGCCGGCAACGGCAGCACCACGCTGGACCTGGGCGGTCCCCTGCCTCTGCCGGTCAAGGACGTCCTCGCGGTCAACCGCAACCAGGCGACCATCCGCGTGCCGGTGGCGTCCCTGCTGGCCAACGACATCGACTTCCAGGGGCAGGCTCTGCGGGTGGTCTCCGTGGGTGACGCCTACGGCGGCAGCGTCAGGCTGGTGGACAACAACACCGTCGTCGAGTTCACGCCGACGGCGGGCTACACGGGCACGCTGCGCTTCACCTATCAGGTGCGCGACAGCGACAACAACGCGAGCCCCACCATCCAGTCGGTGGCGGATCCGCAGGTGAGCGGCCCCATGAAGGCCGAGGTGGTGCTGCAGCACGCCGACATGCCGACGGATCCCGAGTACATCAACCAGTGGTACCTGGACGAGATCGGCGCCAACCGCGTGTGGAAGGACCACACCGGCAAGGGCGTCAAGGTGCTGGTGCTGGAGCCCAGCGGCCACTTCTCCGTCACCCGCGAGCTGGCCAACCTCGCGCATCCCGACCTCATCGCCAACGCACCTGGTTTCCAGCTGGGCGATATCGCCGTCTCCCCGCACGCCACGCAGGTCGCCGGCGTGATCGCCGCTGCGCGCAACGGCATCGGCGGTGTGGGCGTGGCTTACGACGCCCAGCTCGCCAGCATCAACCTCGGCTGGGTCGGGCAGTCGCTGTCGGTGTACGAGTACGAGGACATCTGGAAGTCGACCCTGGCCTACGACATCGTCAACAACAGCTGGGGCTTCGAGGCCTTCAAGCCCGGAAGCGCGCTGGGGGAAGTGACGGACCTGGAGGCCTTGAGGAACCTCGCCCAGCGCGGGCGCGATGGCAAGGGATCCATCTCGATCTTCGCCGCCGGCAACGACCGGCAGAAGGGCGACGACACCGCGTTCAGCTATCTGGCCAACCCGTACACGATCATGGTCGCGGCGGTGAACAAGACGGGCGACATCGGCTCCGGCTCGACGCCGATGAAGCCCTTCAGCAATCCCGGTGCAGCCATCCTGGTCACGGCGCCGGGCTCGCACATCACGTCTTCCAGTTCCCAGTTTCAGAACGGTGACGGCGCATCCTTCGGTGGCAGCGAGGAGACGACGCAGGGCACCTCCTTCGCCGCGCCCATCGTCTCGGGGGTGGTCGCGCTGATGCTCGAGGCCAACCCGGACCTCACCTATCGCGACGTCCAGGCCATCCTGGCGCTGACCGCACGCAAGTTCACCGACACCGCGACCGAGTGGCGCACCAACAAGTCCACCCAGGCCAACGGGACGGGCCTGCATTTCAGCCGCGACTACGGCTTCGGCATGGTGGACGCCAAGGCCGCGGTGGACCTGGCCAAGACCTGGACCAACCTCAGCGCGGGCAAGACGGCCGAGGCGGCGGATACGCCGGCCAGCGCGCTGGCCCTGCCCGACAACGGCACGCTCAGCCGCACCGTCAACGTGACGACCGACGTGGTGGTCCACCACGCGCAGGTGACCTTCAGCCTGACCCACCGCCGCATCAGCGACCTGATCCTGGTGCTGGTCTCGCCCCAGGGCACGGAAAGCGTCATCCTCAACCGCCCCGGCTACTTCGACGGATCCATCAAGGCGGCGCCCGCGGCGGCCGACCCCGCCCTCGTGGCCGCAGGGCTGGTGAGCGACACGACCTTCCTGTCGCTCAACCTGGACGACCTCAACTTCTGGGGCGAGAACGGCAAGGGCACCTGGACCCTGCGCTTCCGCGACGCGGCCACCGGCGAGACCGGACAGATCCTCGACTGGCGGCTGAAGCTCACCGGCGTCGCGCCCAGCGACGACAACCAGTACGTCTTCACCAACGAATACGCGGCGGCCGCCGTGGCCACGCTGAACGACACGGCTGGTTTCGACATCCTCAACGCCTCCGCGGTCAACGCGGCCTCCGCTATCGATCTGTCGCGCACGGGTGCCAGCCACATCGGCGGGCGCAGCATCGTGCTGGCGGCAGGCACGGCGATCGAGAAGGTCATCGGCGGCGACGGCAACGACAGCCTGACCGGCGACGACGCGGCCAACTACCTGGCCGGCGGCGCCGGCGACGACGTGCTGCGCGGCGGCGGCGGCGACGACGTGCTGCGCGCGGACGCCGGCGCGGACGTGCTCACCGGTGGCGCGGGCCGCGACTACTACGTCTTCGACGCGAAGACCTCGTCCACGGACACGATCGCCGATTTCTCCGCTGCGGACCGTGAGCGCATCGTCCTCGTCGGCGCACTCGGCTTCCAGGACGTGAGGTTCGAGACCCGCGGTGCCGACACCTTCGTCGGCTGGACCGGATCGGGCGCCAACGGCGTGCTGGTGAAGAACGTCGCCGCCTCGCAGCTGACCGCGGAGAAGTTCAAGTTCGAGGCCGACTACTCCAATATCTCCCCAGGCAACCATGTGGGCGTCGCGAACTTCATCGACATCCACCTGACCGGCGACCGCACCCTGGTGCCCATCTACGAACGCCGGTACGCCTCGGGGCAGGGCTACTACATGGAGTGGTCGGAGATCTCCGGCTACTCGGTGCGCTACGACAAGTTCCGCCTGACCACGGGCAGCGAGGGCGCGGACATCATCCACGACGGCAACGACCTGGCCGCCCGTCCGGATGACGCCGACGCCGTGCAGTGGCAGGGGGGCATCGACAGCGTGAACTGGTCCTACTACCGCCAGATGGAGGGCCGGGGCGGGGACGACGAGATCTACGGCGACGCGCGCCGGGAGTCGCTGGACGGCGGCGAAGGCGATGACCTGCTGAGCTCCGGCGGCGGCGACGACGTACTGCAGGGCGGGGCAGGCAACGACGTCTACCTCTTTGCGCGCGGCTTCGGGCAGGACCGGATCGCGGGCGACACCTCCGGCACCGACGTGCTGCAGTTCTCCGGGCTGAGGAGCACGGACATCAGCGTCATCGGCGTGCCCGACGCCTTCTGGGTCTACGACGTCTACGGCAGCTCGAGCCCCAGCCTGGGCTGGAAGTTCCGCATCGATTCGACCGGCGATTCCGTGCTGCTGGGCGGCAACGGCGGCATCGAGCAGTTCGTCTTCGACGACCGCACGATGAGTCTGTCCGACCTGCTGGCGGCGCGGCGCGTGGCACAGCCGGCCACCACGGGCGCCGACGGCCTGGTGCTCGGCGCAGGCGCCGACAGCCTGGAGGCGCTGGCCGGCGACGACACCGTCAGCGGCTGGAGCGGCGACGACACCGTGCGCGGTGGCGACGGCATGGACTGGATGTACGGCGGAGAAGGCAACGATTCGCTGTTCGGCGATGCGGGCAGCGACTCCCTGGTCGGCAACAGCGGCAACGACGCGCTGTACGGCGGCACCGGCAACGACACCCTGCGCGGCAGCGAGGGCAACGACACGCTCTATGGCGGCGCGGACAATGACACGCTCTACGCGTCGGGTGCCGAATCGCGGCTGTACGGCGAGGATGGCAACGACAACCTGCAGGGCGGCTCGTCGCTGAGCCTGCTGATGGACGGCGGCGCCGGCAACGACACGCTGTCCGTCTACAACAGCGTCGGCGCGGACCTGCGCGGCGGCGCGGGCGCCGACAAGCTGTCCGGCGGCACCGGCAACGACACGCTGGACGGCGGCAGCGAAGCCGACGAGCTGCTGGGCGGCGCCGGCGACGACCGCTACGTGCTGCGCCGCGGCTCGGGCAGCGACAACGTCACGGAGACCGGCGGCCGCGACATCGCCGAGTTCGCCGGCGTCGCCTCCACCGAGGTCGACGTGCTGGTCGGTTCCTCCGACCTGACGATCCGGATCAAGAACACCTCGGACCAGCTCGTCGTCAAGGGCTTCTTCAGCGGCAAGACGGGAGGGGCTTCGGAGCAGCAGGTCGAACGCTTCGTCTTCCAGGACCAGGAGCTGACGATGCAGGCGCTGCTGGCCAAGACCGGCGGCCAGTTCGGAGGCGCCGGCGAAGACTCGCTGGACGGCACCGACGCGGGTGACTCCATCTTCGGCCTGGCCGGCGGCGACCAGCTGTCAGGCGGCGCGGGCGCCGACTACCTCAACGGCGGCGCGGACGGGGACACGATCTATGGCGGCGCCGGCAACGACACCCTCGAAGGCGGACTGGGCTCGGACGAGCTGATGGGCGGCGTGGGCAACGACGTCTACATCTTCGACGTCAACCAGGGCAGCGACACCATCGCCGAGTACGACGCCAGCGCCGGCGGCCAGGACGTGCTGCGCCTGGGGCCCGGCTTCACGCCCGGCCAGGTCCAGGTGATGGCCAGCGCCGGCGGGCTGCTCATCCGCGACAGCGCGACGACCAGCCAGGTGACCATCCTGGACTGGTTCGACCGCGAGGCCGCCCCGGGCGCCACTTGGGTCGAGCGCGTGGAGTTCGTCGATGCCGTCGGCGGGTTGCGCGCGGCCTGGACCGCCGCGGATCTCATGGCCAAGCTGGTGGTGACGCCGCTGAGCCTGCTGGACATCGCAGGGGGCTACTTCGGCACGGAGGGCGACAACAACCTCGTGGTCAACAACACCAGCTTGAAGTACCGCTTCGTCAGTGCGGGGGCGGGCAACGACACGATCGATGCCGGACGCTTCGCATCGTCCGACTCCTGGTACGAGGCCTATGCCGACGGCGGCCTGGGCGACGACACCTTCCTCTTCGGCCTGAACTCTTCGAGCCTCACGCTGGGCGATCCGGATGCCTACGGTGTGTCGGGAACCTCGATCAAAGGCCTGGATACGCTGAAGCTGGACGCCGGCATCGCCACGTCCCAGGTCACGCTCAGTCGTCCCAGCGAGACCGAGCTGGCCATTGTCCTCTCCGGCGTCTCGGGCCGGGTCGTGCTGGCGAACTGGAGTCCGGACCAGCGTGACCTGGCGATCGACCGCATCGCCTTCGCCAACGGCGACGTCTGGAACCTGCGCGACGAGGCCTTCCGCTCCAGCAAGATCCTGTCCGATTTCGACGACCGCTTCGTCGGCACGTCGAACGGCGACAGCATCTTCGGCCAGGACGGCAACGACTACCTCTACGGCATGGCCGGGGCGGACACGATCTCCGGCAACGAAGGGGCCGACACGCTGGACGGCGGCGCGGGCAACGACAGCCTGCAGGGCGGTGCCGGGGCCGACGTCTATATGCTGCGTCCCGGCAGCGGGCGCGACACCATCGGCAACGACACCGACGCCAACTCGGCAAACGACCAGGTGCGCCTGGGTGACGGGCTCAAGTCGGGCGACCTGCTGATCGTGCGCGTCGGCAACGCGCTGGAACTGCGCATCCGGGGCACTGCGGACGCCATCGTGCTGCCGTCGTGGTTCCCGGCGCCCGCCGTGTGGCCCAGCACCACGCCCACGCCGGCGGTGCGGCCGATCAACAGCATCGTCTTCGACGGCGAACCCGGCCTGGTGTGGAACCTGGCCGACATCGAGGCACGGCAGGCCGTGCTGCCCGCGACCGCGCAAAGCGAAGCGTTCTACGGCACCGGACGCGGCGACCTGATCGAGGGCGGGGCGGGCTACGACTCGCTGTACGGCCTGGACGGCAACGACACGCTGCAGGGCGGCGCCGACGGCGACTACCTGGCCGGCGGCATGGGCAGCGACGTCTACCTCATCACGGCCTCGGAAGGTGGCGCCACGATCACGGAATCGGGTGCCAACGCGGACGTGGACGTGATCCGCTTCGCCGCCGGCATCTCGCTGGCGGACCTGGTCTTCACGCGGCTGTCCTACGACGACCTGCGCATCACCACGCGCGCCGGGGTGACGGCCCACAGCCTGAACCTCACGGTCGACGCCTGGTTCGACAGCCTCAACGGCTGGACGACGGAGGCCAAGAGCCGCGTCGAGCTGCTCGAGTTCGCGGATGCCCCGGGCGTGCAATACCGCCTGGCGGACACGCTTGCGCTGCTGACGCCGTCCACGGGGACCGCGGACTCCGATTTCATCTACGGCCGGTCCAGCGGGGAACTGCTCAGCGGCCTGGGCGGCTATGACTCGCTCTACGGCAACGGCGGCGACGACACGCTGGACGGCGGGGCAGGCAGCGACGCGCTGGACGGTGGCGCAGGCAACGACGTCTACCTCTACAACAAGGGCAACGACCGCGACAGCATCGTCAGCTCGCGTGCCGGCGATGCGGACGTGCTGCGCCTGGGGGCGGATTTCCTGCCCCGGGATGTGCAGATCACCTACCAGGGCTACGGCCGCTACGAGCTGCGCTTCAGCAGCGGCGGGGCCGGCGACGTGCTGACGCTGCAGGGCGACTCCGTCTCGCGCATCGAGTTCCTCGGCGCACCCGGCACCGTCTGGGCGGCGGCTGACCTTGCGATGCGTGCGGCAACGCCCGCCGCCACGGCCGCGACCGACTGGCTCTATGCGACCGTGCGGGGCGAGTACATCGACGGCCTCGACGGCGATGACCGCATCTACGCCGAAGGCGGCAACGACACGGTGTACGGCAACGCGGGCGGCGATTTCCTCAACGGTGGCGCGGACGACGACAGCCTCTTCGGAGACGCCGGCGACGACAGGATCTCCGGAGACGCCGGACGCGACACGCTGTACGGCGGCATCGGCGGCGACTATCTCGACGGAGGGCCGGGTGCCGACAGCTTGATGGGCGAAGCCGATCGCGATGTGCTGTACGGCGGCGCGGACGCCGACAGCCTGTGGGGCGGCACCGGCACCGACGACCTCGACGGCGGCCAAGGCGACGACTCGCTGTGGGGCGAGGCGGACGCCGATAGCCTGAGAGGCTCCTACGGCAATGACATGCTGGACGGCGGCATCGGCAACGACACGCTGTACGGCGACGAAGACGCCGACACGCTGTACGGAGGCGATGGCGACGATTCGCTGACCGGCGGTTGGGAATATGCAGACGGCGGCGACAGCCTGCTGGGCGGCAACGGACAGGACGTCCTGTCCGGCGGCAAGGGCGACGACACGCTGGTGGGCGGCGTGGGCAGCGACACGCTGACAGGCGGATCCGGCAACGACGTGTTCGTGTTCAACCGGGGCGACGGCTCCGACCGGCTGTGGTTCGACGCCTACTACGAGAACGGCTCGGACCGCATCCACTTCGGCACCGGCATCCGCCCGGAGCACCTGCTGTTCACTCGCGAGAACACGTTCGACCTGCGCATCACGGTCACCAACGCCACCAGCGACAGCCTCAAGCTGGTCAACTGGTTCGACGACCGCGAATACACGGATGCCGGCAGCTCGACTCAAGGCAAGTCCTGGATCGGCAGCATCACCTTCGCCGACGTCCCGGGCCTGACCTGGAACGCTGCCGACATGCGCAACGCGATTGCGGCCACGGCCATCACCTCCGCGGCGGACGTGCTGCGGCTGACCGCAGGCGCCGACTCCGTGGACGCGCTTGGGGGCAACGACACGATCCAGGGCTACGCCGGCAACGACACCCTGGCCGGCGGCGAGGGCGACGACGTGCTGCACGGCGGCGACGGGGTCGACGTCCTGCGCGGCGGTGCCGGCAAGGACAGCCTGTACGGCGACGCCGGCGGCAGCGGCTCGGCGGATGGGGACGTGCTGGACGGCGGCGCCGGCGACGACACCTACTACGCGGCGGCGAGCCGGCAGACCGTGCTCTTCGGCGTCGGCTCCGGCAAGGACGCGCTGCGCGGGATCGACTCCTATTCGGGCCTCAAGGGGACGGACGTGGTGCTGCGCATCACCGGCAGCCTGCGGCCCGAGGACCTGGCGCTGAGCCTGTCCGGCAGCTGGGTCGTCGTCGGCATCAAGGGCAACACCGCCGACACCATCACGCTGCAGGGATGGGGCTCCTACTATGGCCCGGCCAGCTTCAGCCTCATCTTCGAGGCGGCTCCCGGCGTGGTGTGGACACCGGCCATGATCGACCAGAAGCTGGGCCGCGGCATCACCGGAACGGCCGGCGCGGACGCGTTGTCCGTGATCGACGCGGCGGACCCCATCCAGGGCCTGGACGGGGACGACACGCTGGTGGGCGGCAGCGGTGCCAACAAGCTCAACGGCGACGGCGGCCAGGACATGCTGTCCGGCGGCGAAGGCGCGGACTCCCTCTACGGCGGAACGGGCAGCGACACGCTGGCCGGCGGAGCGGGTACGGACCTGCTGTCCGGCGGCGAAGGTGCCGACGTGTATCGCTACCTGTCCGGCGACGGCGCGGACACGCTGAACGACGGCGGCAAGTCCGACGACGTGGACGTGCTGCAGTTCGGCGCCGGCATCGCGCCGTCCGATATCCGCTTCGAGCGCACCAGCGAGAAGAACCTTCGCATCCTGGTCGGCTCCGGCGGCGGCTCGCTGACCATAGCGGACTGGTTCACCCGTTCCTCGTACGGCGGGACCAACACCGGCATCGAGAAGATCACCTTCGACGCGGCGCCCGGCACGATATGGAGTTATGACGAAGTCGCACGGCGCCTCTACCTGGCCGCGACCGGTGCCGGCGGGGACACCATCCATGCTGGCGAACTGCCAGACACGCTGGACGGCCAGGGCGGGGCCGATGCCCTGTACGGCTACGGCGGCGGCGACCAGCTGAGCGGCGGCGCAGGCATCGACTACCTGTGGGGCGGCGAAGGCGGCGACACCCTGGTCGGCGGCAGCGAGGCGGATCGCCTGGACGGCGATGATGGCAACGACCTCGTGCGCGGCGACGACGGCGACGACTATGTAGGCGGCGAGGCCGGCGACGACACGCTCGACGGCGGCGCCGGCTCGGACACGTTGTACGGCGGGACGGGCGCGGACCTCTATCTGGTCGGTCCGAACGACGGCGACGACGTGATCTGGGACTGGTTCGGGCAGGTCTACGACGAGAACGGCGAGCCGACGGGCATGTCCGAAGCCAATACCGTGCGCTTCAAGAGCGGCATCCGCCAGACCGACCTGCAGGCCAGCCAGGACGGGGACGACCTGGTGCTGCGCTTCGGCAGCGCCGGCAGCGGCTCTCTGCGTTTCGACGGCTGGTTCGACGAGTACTACTTCGTGCGCTTCCCGCGCTTCGAGTTCGCCGATGCACCGGGGCTGGTCCTCAGCCAGGCGGATATCGAACGCCTGTTGCCGCAGGCGCCGGGCCACGGCAACCAGGTGATCAGCGGGACGGCCGGGTCGGATCAGTTGTCCGGCGCCGAAGGCGACGACGTGATCTTCGGGCTCGGCGACTACGACGTCCTCTCTGGCGGCGCCGGCAACGACACGCTGCACGCGGGCCAGGGCGGCGGCAGCCTGGACGGCGAGGCGGGCGACGACGTGCTCAACGGCGGATCGGGCCAGGACGCGCTGAACGGCGGCGACGGCGACGACAGCCTGTACGGCGGCATGGGCGTCGACCAGCTCAGCGGCGGGGCCGGCGACGACCTGATGGACGGCGGCGAGGGCGCGGACGAGTACTACCTCGGCGTGGGAGACGGGGCGGACCGCATCGTGGTCGGCCACCGGGACGTGGTCTCCATGGGCGTGGAACGCTCTCGCGTGCGGCTGGAGCGGGGCGACTGGGTGACCGACGCGACGCAGCCGGCCGGCGGCCGCTGGGTCAGCGGCGCCACCGAGGCGCAGACCGGCGCCTCCATGGCCCTGGTGTCGGACGAGGACGGCTTGTCGACCCGCCTGCTCGGCGTCTTCGGCGCCGACGGCAGCAACGCCAGCGGCATCGCTTCCATCCTGTTCAGCGATCGGACGGTGCGCTTCGACGAACTGCTGCGCGGCACGCTCGTGGGCACCGCGCAGGGCGACTCGCTCTACGGCTTCTCCGGCGGCGACACGCTGTTCGGCAACCAGGGCTCGGACCTACTGTCCGGCCTGCAGGGCAACGACCGGCTGGAAGGCGGCGAGGGCGCCGACAGCCTGAACGGCGGCTCGGGTGTCGACACCATGCTGGGCGGCACTGGCGACGACCGGTACTGGGTGGACGATGCGCAGGACGGCGTCACGGAGGCGACCGGCGAAGGCAACGACACCGTGCACAGCACGGTGACGCGCACGCTGGACGCCAACGTCGAGAACCTCGTCCTGCTGGGTACGTCCGCCATCGATGCCGGCGGCAACCTCCTGGACAACCTGCTGACGGGCAATGCCGCGGCCAACCGCCTGAACGGCGAGGGTGGAAACGACACGCTGGATGGCGGAGCCGGTGCCGACGTGCTGGCCGGCGGGGCAGGCGACGACGTCTACATCGTGGACCAGTCCGCCGACAGCCTCAGCGAGGCCGTGGACAGCGGGACGGACACCGTGCACAGCACCGTGACCCATACGCTGGGGGACAACTTCGAGCACCTCGTCCTCATCGGCAGCGCCGGGATCGACGGCAACGGCAACGCCGCGGCCAACCGGATCACGGGCAACGACTCGGACAACGTGCTGCGCGGCGGCGACGGCCAGGACACGCTGGCCGGCGGCGCCGGCTACGACCGCCTGGAAGGAGGTGCCGGGGCCGACGCCATGTCCGGCGGCGCCGATGACGACACCTATGTCGTGGACCACGCCGCCGACACCGTCACCGAAGCCCTCGACGAGGGCTACGACACGGTGGAGTCGTCCGTCGGGTACACGCTGTCGGCCAACGTCGAAGGCCTGGTGCTCACCGGCAGCGCGGCCATCGACGGAACCGGCAACGACCTGGACAACATGATCACGGGCAACGCGGGCGCGAACCGGCTGGTCGGCGGGGCAGGCTGGGACTACATCGACGGCGGTGCCGGCGCAGACCTCATGCTGGGCGGCAAGGACGACGACGGCTACCTCGTGGACAACGCGGGCGACGTGGTGACCGAGTACGCCGACGAGGGCGACGACTACGTCGAGGCCAGCGTCAGCTACACCTTGCGCGACAACGTGGAATCGCTCTACCTGTCCGAAGGCGCACCGGGTGCGCTCACCGGCACGGGCAACGGGCTGAGGAACTACCTGTACGGCAACAGCCTGGCCAATACGCTCGACGGCCGCGACGGCGACGACTACCTGCTGGGCATGTCCGGCAACGACACCCTGCTGGGCGGCACCGGCAAGGACTCGCTCAACGGCGGAGCCGGCAGCGACTCGATGGCCGGCGGCGCGGGCGACGACAGCTACTGGGTCAGCGAGGCCGGCGACGTCGTCACCGAACTGGCCGCAGAGGGCACGGACACCGTCAACCTCAGCCTGCTGGGCACCTACACGCTGGGCGCCAACGTCGAGAACGCGCGCACCACCTCCACGCCGGCCACCGGCATCACCCTGACCGGCAACCTGCTGGCCAACACCCTGACGGGCGGCATCTATGCCGACAGGCTGCTGGGCGGCGACGGCAACGACACGCTGTCCGGCGGCGGCGGCAACGACGTGCTCGACGGCGGCGCAGGCAACGACGCGATGAGCGGCGACGCAGGCGACGACAGCTACGTGGTCGGCCAGGCCGGCGACACCGTGACCGAGCAGGCCAACGCAGGCACGGACACCGTCAGCGCGTCCATCACCTACACCCTGGGCTCCAACCTGGAGAACCTGGTGCTGACCGGCACCGCGGCCATCAGCGGCACCGGCAACGCGGCGGCCAACGTACTGACGGGCAACGGCTCGGCCAACGTGCTGGACGGCAAGGCCGGCGCGGACCGCATGGTCGGCGGCAACGGCAACGACGCCTACTACCTGGATACGGCAGCCGACGTGGTGGTGGAGGAGCAGGGCACCGGCTCGTCCTACATCTACTGGAACTACTACAGCGGCGGGTACGACACGGTGTACCTGGGCTTCAGCGGCAGCTACGACTTCACGTCCAGCTACGTGGAGCAGATCGTGGCCCAGGGCGGTGCGGTGAGCATCACCGGCAACGCGATGGGCAACAACTTCAGCGGCAGCGCCGGCGCCGACTACTTCTGGATGGGCGGCGGCGAGGACGCGGCCTGGGCCGGCGACGGCGACGACACCCTGGTCTCGGGCACCGACTACGACATGCTCGGCGGCGGGGCCGGCATCGACACCTACATCGTCGACCTGTCGCTGGCGGGCACGGCCGAGATCTTCGCCGGGGAACGCGACGGCGACGTGCTCGACATCCGCGGCGTCGCCGCCGGCAAGTCCGCGCTGCGCTTCCAGCGCGTCGAGGGCTCTTCGGGCGAGGGCGACACCCATGCCTACTGGTCGCAGGGACCGGGCACGGCGGTGATGATCACGGCTCAGGGCCTGGCCGGCTCCATCGTGGCCAACCTGCTCAATGCCGACGGCACCAGCTCCGGCGAGCTGCAGACCATCCGGGTCGGCTCCACGGTGCTGAGCTTCGCCGAGATCCGCGCCGCGCTGACGCCGGTGGGCACGGCCGGCGACGACGCGCTGTTCGGCTACTCCGTCGCCGACACCATCTCCGGCGGCGGCGGGGCCGACTGGATCGAGGGCGCCGGCGGCGTGGACAACCTGTCCGGCGGCGACGGCAACGACACCATCGAAGGCACCGGCAAGCTCGACGGCGGCGCGGGGGGCGACAGCCTGAGCCTGGCCCCCGGCTACGACATCGCGTCCCAGCTGATCGGCGGCGACGGCGACGACGTGCTCAGCGGCGCCTCCTGGTGGTTCAACAAGACCGTGGGTTCGACGCTGGACGGCGGCAAGGGCAGCGATCTGCTGGCCCTGGGCAACTACGACCTCGCGATCCACCGCGTGGGCGACGGGCAGGACACCGTCACGCAGTCCGCCGCCACCGCCGTCGTGAAGATGGAGGGGTTCAAGCTCTCCGGCCTCACGCTGCTGCGCGTGCCGAACACCAACGACCTGCGCATCGCCAGCAGCGCAGACCCGGGCGGCGACGGCGTGCGCATCGCGGGCTACTTCGCCGCTTCGCCGTCGCGCCCGCAGATCCAGGTACTCAACGAGGCGGGGACCGCCTACGTCGCGGTCGCGGCATCGGTCATCGAGAGCCAGGTCCGCATCGGCACCGGGCTGGACGACTACCTGCTGGGCACCGACGCCGCTGAGAACCTCGACGGCAAGGCCGGCAACGACCTGATCGTGGGCGGCAAGGGCAACGACACGCTGGCCGGCGGGGACGGAGCCGATACCGTGCGGGGCGACGCGGGCGACGACTCCATCCTGGGCGGCGCGGGCGCCGACTACCTCTACGACTACGAGGGCAACGACACCCTGCTGGGCGGCGACGGCAACGACACGCTGTCCGGCGGGGCAGGCAACGATTCGTTGTCCGGCGGCGCGGGGGAGGACTGGCTGTACGCCGGCCTGGGCCTCGACACGCTGTCCGGAGGGACCGGCAACGACAACTACGGGCTGAGCTCCCTCAGCACCGGCGCGTCGGCCATCGTCGAGGACACCGACGCGACTGCCGGCAATCTCGATCGCCTGCAGATCAGCACCGTCAGTCCGTACCAGCTGCTGCTGAAGCAGTCCGGCAACGACCTGCGCCTGACCGCCCTCAACGGCGGCGGCACCCTGACCATCCGCGACTGGTTCGTCGGCGCGGACCGGCACGTCGAGAACATCGTCGCGGGCAACACGGCGGTGGGCAACGACTATGTCTACTACGAGGGGACGCTGGTGGACAGCAAGGTGCAGGCCCTGGTCGCGGCGATGGTCAACTTCACGCCGCCGGCCGGGCAACTGGAGATCACCGACGCCGCGATGCGCAGCCAGATCGACCTGGCATGGGGGACGGTGACGACCTACTACTCGGACTGACCAGACACGGCCGGCCCCAGGCCGCACGCCGAGGAAGGCCCGCGCAAGCGGGCCTTTTTCGTGGGTGCAGGCGGCCTTAAGTCCGGTCTAAGACATATCGCTTAGATTGGAGCCTCGTTCTTCCTTTCCTGAACTCCACAAGTCGAACGTTCCGCCCGCCCTGGACTGCTGCGTCCTCAGCGGGCGGTCTTTTGACGACACCGCACGATGCGACTGCTGCTGGTCGAAGACGACACCATGATCGGCGAGGCCGTGCTGGACCTGCTGCGCGCCGAGCACTATGCGGTGGACTGGGTCAAGGACGGCGAGATGGCCGACACCGCCTTGCGCACGCAGTCCTACGACCTGCTGCTGCTGGACCTGGGCCTTCCCGGGCGCGACGGCCTGGACGTGCTGCGTGCGCTGCGCGCGCGCAAGGAGCGCCTGCCGGTGCTCATCGCCACCGCGCGCGATTCCATCAAGCAGCGCATCGAGGGCCTGGACGCCGGTGCCGACGACTACGTGCTCAAGCCCTATGACCTGGACGAGCTGCTGGCCCGCATCCGCGCCCTGCTGCGCCGCGCCGCCGGCCGCGCCGAGCCGGTCTACGAGCACAAGGGCGTAAGCATCAACCCCGCCACGCGCGAGGTCCTGGTCGCAGGCCAGCCGGTGACGCTGTCGGCCCGCGAATGGGCCGTGCTGGAGCCGCTGCTGGCACGCCCGGGCATGGTGCTGTCTCGTGCGCAGTTGGAGGAGAAGCTCTACGGCTGGAAGGACGAGATCAGCAGCAACGCGGTCGAGGTCTACATCCACGGGCTGCGCAGGAAGCTGGGTGCCGAGCTGATCCAGAACGTGCGAGGCGTCGGCTACATGGTCCCACGAGCCTGAGATGAGACTGCCGACCCCGCATTCCCTGCGCGCCCGCCTGCTGTGGTTCCTGCTGGCGGCGATCCTGATCATCGCCGTGGCCCAGGCCTTCATCGCCTACCGCACCGCGCGCGCCGAGGCCGACGAGATCTTCGACTACCACATGCAGCAGATGGCGCAGTCGCTGCGCGGCGGCATGCAGCCCGGCGGCGACGCGATGGACGACGAGGGCTACGACTTCGTCGTGCAGGTGTGGACGGCCGGCGGGCTGCGTGTCTTCCAGTCCACGCGCGCGCCGCTGCCGCGGCGTGCGCTGGGCTTCTCCGACGTGCCGGCGCGGGGCACGGTCTACCGCGTGTTCTCGATGCAGGCCGGGCCGCAGGTCATCCAGGTGGCCCAGGACATGGCCGCACGGCGCGAGATGGCCGGGCGCCTGGCCGTGCGCACCATGGGCCCCATCGCGGTGGCCGCGCCGCTGCTGATGCTCATCGTGTGGTGGGTCGTCAGCAGCTCACTCGCGCCGGTCTCGCGCGTCAGCCGCCAGCTCTCGCGCCGCCAGGCCGACGACCTGGACCCGGTGGCCGAGGACGGCCTGCCGCAGGAGATCCGCCCGCTGGTGCAGGAGCTGAACCTGCTGCTGGGACGCGTGCACCAGGCCTTCGAGGCGCAACGCCATTTCGTCGCCGACGCCGCGCACGAGCTGCGCTCGCCGCTGGCCGCGCTGAAACTGCAGGTCGAGGGCCTGCGCCGCGCCGCGGACGACTCGACGCGCGAACTCGCCGTGACGCGCCTGGGAGCCGGCATCGACCGCGCGACGCGGCTGGTGGAGCAGCTGCTGGCCCTGGCCCGCCACCAGTCCACCGCGGCCGACGGCATGAAGGCCGAGCCGGTGGAGCTGGCCGAGCTGGTCCGCCTGGCGCTGGCCGACGTGGCCCCGCAGGCGCAGGCTCGCGGCGTGGACCTGGGGCTGGCCGATTCCGTGCCCGGCAGCCTGGACGGCCACGCCGAGCCGCTGCGCATCCTCGTGCGCAACCTGCTGGACAACGCGATCAAGTATTCGCCCCCCGGCGGCACGGTGGACGCGTCGGTGCGCCGCACGGCCGAGGGCGGTCTGGAACTCGTCGTGGAGGACTCCGGCCCCGGCATCCCCGAGGCCGACCGCGAGCGCGTCTTCGACCGCTTCCACCGCGTGCCCGGCACCGGCGCGCCGGGCAGCGGGCTGGGGCTGGCGATCGTCAAGTCCATCGCGGACCTGCATGGGGCACGGCTGGTGCTGGGCCGCTCGCAGCGGCTGGGTGGGTTGCGGGTGGAGGTGGGCTTTGCCGGACGCTGAGAGCCGGAGGCTGCGCGGGCTCCATGCGGATTCTGGATATGCGCAATTGGTTGGCAATTGCAGTTGGCGGCCGAGATCGTCCAGTGGGGCTGTCTGCATGAGCGTCTGCAAGAGACTGAGGCTGTGTGAAAACCCGTTGATGGGCAGGCATTTGGCCCATGGTTTGCATGCATGTGACCACATGGAGGTCACGTATGCCCAGATTCATCGAGGGACAAGGTAGGCAGCAGGTCACGTTGCTGCCTGAGTGCCTAGAGGACTACATCGCTGAAGACAATCCGGTGCGGGTTGTTGATGTCTTCGTCGATGAACTTAGGCTGCACGCGCTTGGCTTCGGTGGTGTCCAGCCCGCCGCAACAGGCCGGCCCTCGTATCACCCGTCAGTGCTGCTGAAGATCTACATCTATGGCTACCTCAATCAGGTCCAGTCAAGCCGTCGCCTAGAGCGCGAAGCCCAGCGTAATGTCGAGCTAATGTGGCTCACTGGCCGCTTGACGCCGGACTTCAAGACCATCGCCGACTTCCGCAAAGACCACGGTGAGGCGATCCGCAAGGTCTGCCGCGAGTTCGTACTGCTGTGCCGGCGGCTGAGGCTGTTTGCCGAAGGGATCGTGGCCGTCGACGGGAGCAAGTTCAAGGCGGTCAACAGCCGCGACAAGAACTTCACGAGCCACAAGGTCCAAGTGCGGATGCAGCAGCTGGAGCAAAGCATCAACCGCTACCTCACTGAGCTCGATCGCGCCGATCGCGATCCAGCGATCGTGCTTCCCGAGCGGGCGGCGCGTCTGAGGGAGAAGATCGCCAAGATCAAGCTGCAGATGCAAGGGCTTGGCGAGATTGAGCAGCGGTTGCAGTCCTCCGAGGAGAGGCAAGTCTCCTTGACCGATCCTGACGCACGCTCCATGGCGACCAGTCGGCTCGGTTCGGCGGTCGTCGGGTACAACGTCCAGACAGCGGTCGATACGAGACATCACCTGATCGTGGCGCACGAGGTGACCAACGCCGTTACGGACCGCGGACAGCTTGGGGCAATGGCCAAGGCAGCGAAGGAGGCGGCCGCTCACCCAAACCTGATCATTCTGGCGGACCGCGGTTACTTCGAGGGCTACCAGATCCTGGAATGCGAACGCGCAGGCATCGCGGCGATGGTGCCGAAGCCACTGACCTCAGGCAGCAAGTTCGAGGGGCGCTTCGACAAGCGCGACTTCGTCTATGACAACCGTCGCGACGTGTACCGGTGCCCGGCGGGACAGATTGCCATCCATCGGTTCACCACGATCGAGGACGGCAAGACGCTGCACAAGTACTGGTCGTCTGCTTGTCCTGGGTGTCACCTTAAGAAGCGGTGCACACCAGCCTCGAATCGACGCATCAGCCGCTGGGAGCATGAGGATGTGCTCGAGGTCGTCCAGGCGCGCCTTGACGGAGCGCCCGAGGCCTCTCGTTTACGACAGCGCACTGTTGAGCATGTGTTCGGGACGCTGAAGGCGTGGATGGGATCTACGCACTTCCAAACCCGAACGCTCCCACGCGTGCGAACTGAGATGAGTTTGCAGGTGTTGGCGTACAACATGCGGCGAGTGATCACGATCCTTGGAGCCGCGACGCTGATCGCAGAGATGAGAGCCTAGGGCGGAACGCCCGCCACGCGGGCTGGGTGCAACTGAAAATTCGCGGCTGCCCAACAGCAACGAATGCCGCCACTACTTGCAGTCGCTCGCACTGACCGTTTGCACACGGCCTCGACTGG
>SCTQ01000044.1 GCA_004322345.1 Aquabacterium sp.
CGGACATCGAGAAGCTGATCAAGAAGAAGCTGGACATCGAGGCCCTGGACCTGGACGACGAGCGCCCGCGCCGTCGCCGCCGCGAGGACGAGGGCGAACGGGGCGAGCGCAGCGACCGCGGCGACCGCAGCGACCGCAGCGATCGCAGCGACTCTCCCGCGCCGCTGGGCGTGGGCCCGTCCAGCGCGCCGCCGCCGCGCCGCCGCCAGGCGCCGTCCGATCCGCTGTTCGACAAGCCCTACGAGGCTTCCGATCCGGGGTCGGTCCCTGCCTGGGACAAGGCCGCCCCGACGGCCGCGCCGGCCACGGGGCTGTCGCGCTTCATCAAGTCCAAGAAGAAGGTGCCGGCCCTGCTGGGCGGCAAGCGTTCTTCCTGAGCCTTCAGTTGAAGCGCCAGTCGATGCCGGCGTAGAAGGCGCGCCCGTCGCCCGGCAGGAACTGCGCGGCCGTCGACGGCGTCACCACCCGCACCACACCGGTGGCCGCCGCATGGCGGCGGTCGGACAGGTTGCGGCCCTCGGCGAACCAGCTCAGTCCCTTGGTGAGCTCGCCGCCGGCCTTCAGGCCCCAGGTCGCGTAGCCCGGCGCTCGCACCGTCTGCGCGAAGTCGATCGCATAACCCGAGGCCGATTCCACCTGCAGCGACAGCAGCGTGCCGCCTGCCAGGCGCCAGCCGAGCTGGCCACGTGCGAAGACGCGCGGCACGCCGGGCAGCCGGCGGTTGCCATAGCTGGCGTCGTCACGAAATCGGAAGTCGTTCCACAGCGCGCTCAGCCGCCATTCCAAGGGGCCGCTGCCGACCGGGTTGCCCAGGCCCAGTTCCAGGCCCTGGTGCAGCGTGCGGTCGGCGTTGACGGCCTTCGTGATGGCGGGGTCGGGCGACAGCAGCAGCAGCTCGTCGCGCAGCAGGCTGCGGTAGAACGACGCATCCCACTCGATCCAGCCGTGGCGGCCGCGGCTGCCCAGCTCCAGCGTGGTCGCGCGCTGGGCGCGGTTGATCACCGGCGCATTGCCGCCGCCCAGCTCGCTGAAGGTCGGCGGCTCGTAGCTGCCCGAGACGTTGGCGAACAGCTGCACCTGCGGCTGCCAGGCGTAGAGCAGGCCCAGCTTGGGGTTGGTGTGGCTGTAGTTCAGCGCGTAGCTCTCGTTGCCGGACGAGGTGACCAGCAGATCCTCCAGGTTGCGCTGGGCGCGCACGGCCTGCAGGCCCACCACGAGATCCAGGTCCTCGCGGATCGCATGCTGGTTTTCGGCGTGGACCTCCAGGTTGCGTGCGGTCTGGCGGCTCTTGTTGGTCCGCGCGCCGTAGATGCCGCCGCTGGCGGTGGCGTAGTCGTCCTCCCAGGTGCGGCCCTCGCTGCTGGCCACGCCGAAGGTGAAGCGGTTGAGCCGGCCGTCCAATGTGCCGGCGCGCACGTAACGCAGTTCGGCGCCGCGGTCGTGGTTGCGCTGGTCGATGATCAGCGAGATCGGGTGGTGCAGCTTCTTGTCCGAGGCGTAGAGGAAAAGCTCCCACTGCTGCTGCGCATCGGCGCGCCACACCGTCTTGCTGGACACGCGGGTCCAGTCGATGTCGCGGTGCTGGTCCTTCAGCTCGTTGGCCGCATTGGCCTGGCGCGGATCGGCCCGCAACTGGGCCAGCGTGAGCGAGCCCGGCAGCTCGGAGTTGCTGTTGACGTTGCCCACGTACAGCCGCGTCTCCAGTTGCGGCGTCAGCTGCCAGCCCAGGTTGGCGAAGTTGCGCCGCGTGTCCTGCTGCGCGTGTCGGCGGAAGCCGTCCTGCGCGAAGGCGCTGGTGGAAACGTAGAAGTCGAAGGGGCCCGCGACGTTGCCCGCCGAGACCTGCGCTCGCGCATAGCCGCGGCTGCCGGCCTCGACGCGCACGCGTGCGAGGTCCGAGTTGTAGCCGTTCGGCGAGACGAAGTTGATCGCGCCGCCCAGGTTGGCCGCGCCGTATTGCAGCGCATTGGCGCCGCGCCAGACCTCGACATAACGGGCCGACAGCGCCTCCACCGCCTGGAAGTCGAAGCTGCCGTCGGCCAGGTTCAGCGGCACGCCGTCCTGCATCAGCTTCAGGCCGCGGCCATGGAAGGTCCGCTGCAGGCCCGAGCCGCGCACGGCCAGGCGCGACTCCTCGGCGCCGAAGCGCGGCTGCACGAAGACACCGGTGGCCAGGCCCAGGGCGTCGGCCAGCGTGGCCACGCGGCCGCCGCTGTAGCCGGCCGCGTCGACGACGGCGGCTCCGCCGGGCGTGCGTTCGATGCGCTGGCGGGCATCGGGCAGGTCGGCCTGGGTCAGCGTGGACTGGTCGGCGTTCTTCTGTGCACGCACGAGGGCGGGCGGCAGGTTGACGCTGGGTTCGGCCTGCTGGGCCCATGCGGGGCCGCCGGCGCACAGCAGTGCGCCGAGGCAGGTGAGCCGGAAGCGGGCGTCGCGCGCGACGGCGGACGGGCGGATGGCGGCGCGCAGGAAGGCGCCGGCCTCGGTGGACCGGTTGATGTGGGACATGGCAATGACGACGCGAGGGCAGGCGGCATCTCGCCGCGCTGCGGGCCTGGCCGGCGCAGGGGCTGCGGTCGGCGATCAGTGCGCGTGGTCGGGCTTCGCGGGGGCGTTGCCGGACGCAGGGCGCACGCTGGCCTGCACCTCCACGGACTGCCGTTTCTTGTCCTGGTCTTCGATCACCAGCGTCAGCGGCACGACCTCGCCCGCCTTCAACTGGCGCTTGAGGTCGAGCAGCATCACGTGATAGCCGCCGGGCTCCAGTGCCACGGCCCTGCCCGCGGGCAGGGGCAGGCGGTCGATGGCGCGCATGCGCATCACGTCGCCCACCATCGACATCTCGTGGATCTCGGCGCTGCCGGCCACCGGCGTGCGCACTTCGACCAGCGCCGCGGCGCGGGCTGCCGTGATGCGCAGGTAGGCGCCGGAGCTCTTCTGCTGCGGCACCGTGGCGCGTGCCCAGGCGTCATCGACGCTGACCTGGGCCCAGGCCGGCGCGGCGAGCGCCATGGCGGACAGCAGCAGGGACAGGCGGGCGAAGGCGCGGCGGGTGGCGGGCATGGCGGTTTCCTCGTGGGCGCGTGGCGGCGGCGATGCCGCGGCTGGAATCGGAAGACAGGACGCGCAACGGACGGCCGTGCACGTGCAAGCGGGTTCGGGCTCAGGCCGTGGCGGGCGGTGCGCGAGGCTGGCTGCTGCGCCAGGCGTGGGCCGTGGCGGGCGCCTGCAGGAAACGCCGAGGCAGCTCTGCCGTCATCGCGTCGGGCCGGGCCGGGGCAGGCAGGGCGGCGACGGGCAGGCCCAGGTCGCCGGGATGCGGGAGGCAGAAGGGGCAGTGCGCGCCGTGGTCGGCGGCGGTGCCGGGCAGGCCCTGGGCGGCGGGATCGGCCGCGGGACTGGTGGCGGAGCAGATCGCCTGCCACGCCGGCCAATCCTGCATCAGCTGCGCGAAGCCCGCGCTGCCGCGCGCCTGCGAGATCCAGGGTGCCAGTGCCGCCAGCAGGATGGCCAGGGCGGCGATCCAGGACAGGTGACGGCGGTGGCGCGACCAGCTCAGCATGGGGCGGCAGTGTAAGCCGGGGGGCGGTGCGCCGGCATGCGGGCGATCAAGGCAGGGACACCGCGCCCATGCGGGCGGCCACGGTGGCGGCGTGGCTGGTGATGTAGGCGGAGCTGGGCCGCTTCTCGAAGCGCTTGGGCGCGGGCAGCATCACCGCCAGCCGCGCCGCCTGCCAGCTGCCCAGCCGGTCGGCATCGACGTGGAAGTAGTAGCGCGAGGCGGCCTGCACGCCGAACACGCCTTCGCCCCACTCGACGTTGTTGAGGTAGATCTCGAGGATGCGCTGCTTGCTCAGCAGGCCTTCGAGCATGAAGGTGATGACGAACTCCTGGCCCTTGCGCAGCGCGCTGCGCTCGCCGCTGAGGAAGAGGTTCTTCGCCAGCTGCTGGGTGATGGTGGAGCCGCCGACGATCTTGGCCTGGGCCAGCTTGATCGCCGGCGCGGGCTTGCCGCGGGCCTCGGCACGGGCGACGCGCTGCTCCAGGCGCTCGTTGATCTTCTGCGCGCGGGCGGCGGCGCGCTGGTTGCGCTCCCAGGCCTTCTCCAGCGCTTCCCATTCGACGCCGCTGTGCTCCGGGAAGCCGGCGTCCTCGGAGGCGATGACGGCGCGCTTGATCTGGTCGGAGGTCTGCGCATAGGGCCGCCATTCCTGGGCCCACAGCACCTGGTGCTGCTCCACCGCCAGGCGCAGGATCTCCGAGCGCTGGAAGGTGGTGGACTGCGGGTCGACGACGATCATCAGCGCCACGCGCAGCAGGAAGTACAGCTGCAGCGCGATGCCGCAGACCACCAGCAGCGCGAGGAAGCGCCCGGCGTTGCGCAGCGTGCCGCCCTTGCCTTTG
>SCTQ01000045.1 GCA_004322345.1 Aquabacterium sp.
CCGGCTGGGGCGTCGGCGGCGGGGATTTCGGCTGGGGTGGACATGGGCTCTCGTAAAATCACGCTCCCCGCCCGGGCGGATCGGCGCTTGCAGCGCCGTCCGCCACTCAGCGGCGAAACTGCCAGCGTAGCGCATCCGGAATACGCGGCACCGGAACGCGGCCTGCGAGCTCCACCCGGCATCACCGGGAGCAATGCAGGCCATCTGGCGACACATCCGCTCTTTGCAACCCTAGCCCCCCAGCAGGCCTGCCCATGTCTCTGTTCTCCTCCGTCGAACTGGCCCCCCGCGATCCCATCCTGGGCCTCAACGAACAATTCAACGCCGACCCGAACCCGAACAAGGTCAACCTCGGCGTCGGCGTCTACACCGACGATGCCGGCAAGCTGCCGCTGCTCAAGTGCGTGGCCCAGGCCGAGGCTCAGCTGATGGAGGCCCCCAAGCCGCGCGGCTACCTGCCCATCGACGGCATCGTGGCCTACGACAAGGCGGTGCAGTCGCTGGTCTTCGGCGCCGACCATGCCGCCGTCGCCGGCGGCAAGATCGTCACCGTGCAGGCCCTGGGCGGCACCGGTGGCCTGAAGCTGGGCGCGGATTTCCTCAGGAAGGTCAGCGGCAAGACCAAGGTGCTGATCTCCGACCCGAGCTGGGAAAACCACCGCGCGCTGTTCGAATCCGCCGGCTTCGCCGTCGACACCTACCCGTACTACGACGCCGACAAGCGCGGCGTGAAGTTCGACGCCCTGCTGCAGAAGCTGGACCAGTCCGAGGCCGGCACCGTCGTCGTGCTGCATGCCTGCTGCCACAACCCGACCGGCTACGACCTGACCGGCGAGCAGTGGATGCAGATCATCGACGTGCTGAAGAAGCGTGCCCTGGTGCCCTTCCTCGACATGGCCTACCAGGGCTTCGGCGACGGCATCGCCGAGGACGGCAAGGTCATCGGCGCCTTCCTCGACTCCGGCCTCGAGTTCTTCGTGTCCACCAGCTTCTCCAAGAGCTTCTCGCTCTACGGCGAGCGTGTGGGCGCTTTGAGCATCGTCTGCACCGCCAAGGACGAAGCCGACCGCGTGCTGTCCCAGCTCAAGCGCGTGATCCGCACCAACTACTCCAACCCGCCGACGCACGGCGCCCAGGTGGTCGCCATCGTGCTGACCACCCCCGCGCTGCGTGCGCTTTGGGAAGATGAACTGGCCGGCATGCGCGAGCGCATCCGCACGATGCGCACCGCGCTGGTGGAGAAGCTGGCCCAGGCCGGCATCCAGCAGGACATGAGCTTCATCACGCGCCAGAAGGGCATGTTCAGCTACTCGGGCCTGAACGCCACCCAGATGCAGCGCCTGCGCTCGGAGTTCGGCATCTATGGCGTGGACTCGGGCCGCATCTGCGTGGCCGCTCTCAACACGCGCAACATCGACGCCGTGGTCGCCGCCATCAAGAAGGTGCTCTGAGCACCTCTGGGTACGCCAGCGTCCATGAAGCCCGGCACTGCCGGGCATTTTTTCGCCTATACCGGGGCGATGCCCCGAACAAGTGCGGCTTCCTACCCATCCTTCCCGATTTGCGAACGAACGTGCGCGTCCATCATTGACCCTGAAAACGAATCGGGCTCCTGCAGTTTGTTGCGCCGCACAAAACTGCTATGTTCCATCCACCGCGCAGCGGCCTTCCAGCAGCGCACTGCCCGCACGAAGAGGTCACGAATGCTCTACCACCTGTACGAAACCCAGCGCGCCTTCCTCAGCCCGTTCTCCGAATTCGCCAGCGCTTCCTCCAAGCTGTACGCGCACCCGCTCTCGCCCTTTTCCCATGCACCCGGCGCCCAGCGCATGGCCGCCAGCTTCGATCTCGTCCACCGGCTGACCAAGGAATACGAGAAGCCCACCTTCGGCATCAACACCGTGCAGGTCGGCGAGACCGAGGTCGCCGTGCAGGAGCAGGCGGCCGTCGAGAAGCCCTTCTGCAAGTTGATCCGCTTCAAGCGCTTCACCGACGACGCGCCGGTGCTCACCAAGATGCGCGCCCAGCCCGCGGTGCTGATCGTCGCCCCCCTCTCCGGCCATCACTCGACGCTGCTGCGCGACACCGTGCGCACCATGCTCCAGGACCACAAGGTCTACATCACCGACTGGATCGACGCGCGCATGGTGCCGGCCGAGGCAGGCGCCTTCCACCTGGACGACTATGTCAACTACGTGCAGGAGTTCATCCGCCACATCGGCCCCAACGTGCACGTGATGTCGGTGTGCCAGCCCACCGTGCCTGTGCTGGCGGCCGTCTCGCTGATGGCTTCGCGCGGCGAGAAGACGCCCAAGACCATGGTGATGATGGGCGGCCCGATCGACGCCCGGAGGTCGCCCACAGCGGTGAACAACCTGGCGATGAACAAGAGCTACGAGTGGTTCGAGAACAACGTGATCTATCGCGTGCCCCCGAACTACCCGGGCGCGGGCCGTCGCGTCTATCCCGGCTTCCTGCAGCACACCGGCTTCGTCGCGATGAACCCGGACCGCCACATGACCTCGCACTACGATTACTTCCTGGATCTGGTGCGCGGCGACGACGACAGCGTGGAGTCGCACCGCGCCTTCTACGACGAATACAACGCCGTGCTCGACATGCCGGCGGACTACTACCTGGACACCATCAAGACCGTGTTCCAGGACTTTGCGCTGGTCAACGGCACCTGGGACGTCATCAGCCCCGAGGGCAAGAAGGAACGTGTGCGCCCGCAGGACATCAAGACCACGGCGCTGATCACGGTGGAAGGCGAACTGGACGACATCTCCGGCGCCGGCCAGACCGCCGCCGCGCACGAGCTGTGCACCGGCATCCCGAAGGCGCGCCGCACCCACTACGACGTGATCGGCGCGGGGCACTACGGCATCTTCTCGGGCCGCCGCTGGCGCGAGAAGGCATATCCGAAGATCCGCGACTTCATCCTCGACCACCGCAAGTAGGCGGCGTCCGCACGATGCGCAGGCGGCCCTCCGGGGCCGCTTCGCCTTTGGGCTCGGGGACAATCGCGCCATGGCCACCGCGGACGAGATCGACGCCCTGCTGCCGCAGACGCAATGCACGCGCTGCGGCTACGTGGACTGCCGCGCCTACGCCGAAGCCGTGGCACTGGGCGAGGCCGGCATCAACCAATGCCCTCCCGGCGGCGCCGAAGGCATCGCGCGCCTGGCCGCGGCCACCGGCCGCCCGGTGATCCCGCTGAGCGCGGTGCACGGCACCGAGGGCCCGCGCCGCATGGCGCTGATCGACGAGGAATGGTGCATCGGCTGCACGTTGTGCATCGCGGCCTGCCCGGTGGACGCCATCGTCGGCGCCAACAAGCGCATGCACACGGTGATCGATGCGGCCTGCACCGGCTGCGAGCTCTGCCTGCCGGCCTGCCCGGTGGACTGCATCGAGATGGTGGCGCCCACGCCGTGCACTGGCTGGGCCGCGTGGAGCCCGCCGCAGGCCGCCGAGGCTCGCGCACGCTACGCCTTCCACCAGGAGCGCCTGCAGCGGGCCGAAGCCGAGCAGGCGCAACGCCTGGTCGCCAAGGCCGAGCACAAGCTGCAGGACCTGGCCGCCCACAGCCGCATCACCGATGCCGGCGAACTGGACCGCAAGCGCGCGGTCATCGAGGCCGCGCTCGCACGCGCACGCGCACGGCGCTGATCCGCCGAACGCATCGCCGATCGGACCACGGGCCGCGCGCCGGACGCCTGGTCCTAGCCCGATCCGCCCACAAATCGCGCGATGCGCGCCCGGGGCCCATGACACATGCCCTGGTCAGACTTCCCGGCGTCTCGTCCGAGGCTGCAACGCCTCGCCTGCGTCCCCGAAGAGGACGTGCCCACGAACCGCCCGCCGCCGCCCCATGCAACGCTTCCGCCGTACCGCCCTCGCCCTCGCCCTGGCTGCTGCCGGGCTCGGCTGCGCCAACGCTTCCACCTCCGGCCTGGTGATCAGCCAGGTCTACGGCGGTGGCCAGAGCGGGGGTGCAACCTACAAACGCGACTACGTCGAGATCTTCAACGCGGGCAACTCGTCCCAGAGCCTGAGCGGCATGTCGCTGCAGTACGGAAGCGCCACCGGCAACTTCGGTTCGGGCATCGTTTCCTTGCCCAACGTCGCGATCGCCCCCGGCAAGTACTACCTGGTGGCCGTCAGCGGGGCGGGCTCCGCTGGCGCCGACGTCACCGGCTTCGACCTCGAGAGCACCAGCATCTCGATGCAGGCCTCCAATGCCAAGATCGCCCTGGCCACGGGCACCACCAGCCTGGGCTGCGGTGGCCCGACCGCCTGCAACGCGACTCAAGCCGCACGCTTGGTCGACTACGTGGCCTATGGCTCGTCCAGCGGCGCTGAAGGCGCCGCCGCCGTCGCCGCCCTGAGCGTCACCACCTCAGCCGAGCGCAAGAACGGCGGCTGCACCGATACCGACAACAACGGTGCCGACTTCAACGTCGGCAGCCCGACCCTCCGCAACAGCGCTACGGCGGCCAATCTCTGCTCGGGCGGCGGCAACGCAGCCATCGTCCCCAACTGCCCGGCCTCGGTCAGCGTCAGCGCCGGCACCAGCGTGCAGATCAACGTCAGCGCGACCGACACCGACAGCATCGTCAACGCGATCACCCTGGCCAACCCGGTTGCCGGCATCACGCTGGGCACCGTGACCCCGGCCATCGCCGACGGCGGCACCGCCTCTGCCGCGCTGAGCGTCGCCGACACCCTGAGCGCCGGCAGCTATACCGCGCAGCTGCAGTTCGCCAACAACGAGTCGCAGACCGCCAGCTGCTCGGTCACCGTCAACGTCAGCGGCGCCGCCGTCACGCCGATCTTCCAGATCCAGGGCAGCGGCTCCACCAGTCCGCTGCTCGGCCAGACCGTGACCACCAAGGGCGTGGTCACCAAGATCAACAGCAACGGCTATTTCATCCAGGACAGCGTCGGCGACGGCAACCCCGCCACGTCCGACGGCATCTTCGTCTTCACCAGCAGCGCCCCGGCCGGCGTCGCCGTGGGCGACCTGGTGCAGCTGACCGCCACGGTCGCCGAGTACAACACCGGCGCCGCCGGCAACGCACTGACCGCCGCGCATACGGTCACCGAGCTGACCGACCCCGGCGACCTCAGCGTGCTGGGCACGGGCTCGATCACGCCCACCGTCATCGACTTCCCCGAGCTCAACGAGGACGACCTGGAGCGCGTCGAAGGCATGCTGGTGCGCATCAACGGCACCCTGACCGCGAGCCAGAACTACTTCCTGGGCCGCTACGGCCAGATCACGCTGGCCGCCGGTGGCCGCCTGCTCAAGCCGACCAACCTTCACCGCCCGGGCAGCGTCGCCGCCCTGGGCCTGGCCGCCGACAACGCCCGCCGCCGCATCATCCTGGACGACGGCAGCGGCGCACAGAACCCCAACCCCACGCCCTTCCTCGCCGCCGACAACACCCAGCGCGCCGGCGACACGCTGGACGGCCTGACCGGCGTCATCGACTACGGCCTGGCCACCGCCGACAACACCGGCCTGGCCGACTACCGCATCCACCCGGTGGGCGCGGTCAACTTCACCCGCTCCAACCCGCGCACCACCGCGCCGGCAGCCGTAGGGGGCAACGTGAAGGTGGCCAGCTTCAACGTGCTGAACTACTTCACCACCATCGACCAGAGCGGCGCCTCCTGCGCACCCAGCGGCACGCGCAGCGACTGCCGCGGCGCCGACAGCGCGGCCGAGTTCACCCGCCAGCAAGCCAAGATCGTCGAGGCCGTCGCCGCCATCGACGCCGACGTGATCGGCCTGATGGAGATCCAGAACAACGGCAACACCGCGGTCCAGAACCTGGTCAACGCGCTGAACGCCAGGGTCGGCGCCGGCACCTACGCCACCATCGGCCTGCCCGGCGGCGCGGGCACCGGCACCGATGCGATCCGCGTCGCGATGGTCTACAAGCCGGGCAAGCTGACGCTCAGCGGCTCCGCCACCAGCGACACCGCGTCCATCCACAACCGGCCGCCGCTGGCGCAGAGCTTCACCGCTGCCAACGGCGAGAAGTTCAGCGTCGTGGTCAACCACTTCAAGTCCAAGGGCTGCGACGGTGCGTCCGGCGCGGATGCCGACCAGGGCGACGGCCAGGGCTGCTTCAACGACCGCCGCCTGCGGCAGGCCCAGGCCCTGCGCGCCTTCATCACCGGCATCCAGGCCAGCAGCGGCGACCCCGATGTGATCGTCATCGGCGACCTCAATGCCTACGGTGCCGAGGACCCGGTCTACAACCTGACCAGCAACGGCTATACCGACCTGCTGGCCACGCTGGGCGCTGCCGGCGAGTACTCCTACGTCTTCGACGGCGAGTCCGGCTATCTCGACCACGCGCTGACCACGGCCTCGCTGGCCTCGCAGGCCACCGGCGCGGCCCACTGGCACATCAACGCCGACGAACCCTTCGTCATCGACTACAACCTGGAGTTCAAGCAGCCGGCCTGCGCCACCTGCGGCCCGGACTACTACACGGCCACGCCCTATCGCTCGTCCGACCACGACCCGGTGATCGTCGGCCTGAACCTGGTCAAGCGCTTCGGCGGCACGGCCGGCCGCGACACCATCGTCGGCAGCGCCGGCGACGACGTGATCACCGGCGGCGAAGGCGCCGACACGCTGACCGGCAACGGCGGCCGCGACGTCTTCGTCTACGCCAGCCAGCGCGACGGCACCGACACGGTCACCGACTTCGTGCCCGGCACCGACCGCCTCGACCTCGGCGGCCTGCTGGCCGAGCTGGGCATCAGCGCCTCGCAGGCCCTGTCCGGCGGCTACATCGCACTGGTTGACACCGCTGCCGGCCTGAGCGTGCGCGTGGATGCCGACGGCAGCGCCGGCGCCGGCGGCGTGCGCCCGCTGGTCACGCTGCGCGGCGTGACCGCCTCGCAGATCGTCGCGGCCCGCGACCTCGGCCTGTGATCTCCCGCATCCAAAGACGTACCGCCATGAAGCCCTCCATCCGCTCCACCCACCTGCTGGCTGCCGCCCTGATCGCCCTCGGCAGCAGCGCCGCCTCGGCCGCCACCCTGGCCGACTTCGAAGCCCCCGGCTCGCTGACCAGCTGGGTCACCTGGGGCGACGTGTCCCTGCAGCACGGCAACACCGCCCTGCCCGACGCCGCCGAGGGCGTGGCGCTGCTGGCCCTGACCACCGCCAGCACGGAGTACGAGGACGACTATCCCGCGACCGCCGGCGCCTTCAACCTGTCGGGCACCGCGGCGCTGGACGCCAGCGCCGCCAACGGCCTGGCCACCTCGCTGGGCCTGGGCCCCAATGGCCTGGACAGCGGCGCCGCCTTCGCCTTCGAAGGCTCGGCCGCCAGCATCAGCTTCAGCGCCAGCGCCGGCTCCACGCTGAGCTTGCGCTGGAACCTGCTGAGCACCGACACGCTGTTCGACGACACCGCCTTCGTGCTGCTGGACGGCCAGCGCATCGACCTGGCCACCGCGCTGCAGGCCACGCAGGCCGTGGGTGGCGCCTATGCCGCGGGCGGCCAGACCGGCTGGCAGACCACGACGATCACGCTGTCCCACGGCGGCACGGTGCAACTGAGCTTCGGCATCGTCGACCACGACGACGCCGCCGGCACCTCGGCCCTGCTGGTCGACGACGTATCCGTCACCCCCGCCATACCCGAACCCAAGGCCTGGATGCTGATGAGCGCCGGCCTGGCACTGATGGGCGCGGCCGCGGCACGCCGCCGCGACCGCCGCTGAGTCCGTCCGTCTTTCCTGTCCCTCGTCGTTCTCTCGCTGTTTTCAGGGCAAACCAAACCGGGCCCGATCCTTAAACATTCAACCAGCTTGGAGTTCCCGAACATGTTCCCGCACAACCTGCGCCTCGCGCCCATCGCAGCCCTGCTGCTGGCCGCCGCCTCCGCCGCCCAAGCCGGCTCGGTGAGCGATGCCGACGTGAAGTCCACCATCCTGATCCAGGACGAAAGCAGCGGCGCCTGGTGGTCGCTGGACGTCTCGCCCGTGGTCACCGTCGATGCCGCCACTGGCGATATCTCGGTGGACGCCAGCCTGCTGAGCCAGGCCCAGGTCACCTCCAACGTCGCCGGCGACAACGGCCAGTGGTCCACCAGCGTCGTCAACGGCGAGACGGTGCTCAGCTGGCACAGCATGACCCGCACCACCGCCGGCGGCCCGTGGGCGACCTCGGTGACGCTGGGCTACGGCGGCAACGTCGACCCCGAGCTGAACTACGCGCTGCGCGTGAAGAACAACGGTACGACCGACAAGCTGGTGACCTTCGTGCAGGAAGGCGACATCGAGCCGCCGGTGGCCGGCGCCTATAACGTGACCAGCCAGGTATCCGGCGTGCTGACCAACGGCTCGACCGCCGGCAGCATCAAGATCACGCCCAACCAGCCCGACGCCGACGCCGACCTGATCGCCGAGCTGCAGATCCTCGAGCTGTCCAGCGACGGCGGCGCGACCTACGTCAACGCCGGCGTGGACGTGGGCCAGGCGGCCAACGTCAACGCCGCGGCCAACCAGCTGGCCACCTACGGCAACTACATCGACACCAAGGCCGGCTACGGCAGCTTCAACTACTGGCGCCTGACGACCAAGTTCAAGCTGTCCGGCGGCGGCGATCAAGCCGACCTGACCGGCTCGGCCGAGATCACCGCTGCGGCCATCCCCGAGCCCGGCCGCTACGCGATGCTCGTCGCGGGCCTGGGTGCCGTCGGCTTCGTGGCCCGTCGCAGGTCCGCCTGAAGCACGCGTCTTCATCGGCCCTAGACTGCGGGCCGATGAAGACCGCCGACATAGAACCCTTCTTCGCCACGCTGCAGGCGGCCAATCCGCAGCCCGCCTCCGAGCTGGAATACAGCTCGGTCTTCGAGCTGCTGGCAGCCGTGCTGCTGTCGGCCCAGGCTACCGACGTCGGCGTCAACAAGGCGACGCGGCGGCTCTTTCCCGTCGCCCACACGCCGCAGCAGATCCTGGCCCTGGGCTACGACGGCCTGTGCGACTACATCCGCACCATCGGCCTGTACCGCAACAAGGCCCGGCACCTGCTGCAGACCTGCCAGATCCTGGTCGAGCGCCACGGCGGCCGGGTGCCCACCACGCGCGAGGAACTCGAAGCCCTGCCCGGTGTCGGCCGCAAGACGGCCAACGTCGTGCTCAACGTGGCCTTCGGCGAGGCCACGATGGCGGTGGACACCCACATCTTCCGCGTCGGCAATCGCACGGGCCTGGCGCCGGGCAAGACGCCGCTGGCGGTGGAGCAGCAGCTGGTCAGGCGCGTGCCGCAGCGTTATGCGGTGGACGCCCACCACTGGCTGATCCTGCACGGGCGCTACGTCTGCGTCGCGCGCAAGCCGCGCTGCTGGGAATGCGCTGTCGCGCGCTGGTGCGACTTCCAGCCGAAGACACCCGCGCCGCGCGCATGAGGCCCGCCTTGCTCGGGCTGTGCGCGCTGGTGGCAGCCCATGTGCACGCCGCGGGCACGACGATCCACCTGACCGACGACGCCGGGCACGATCTCGTCCTGCAGCAGCCTGCGCGCCGCGTCGTGGCACTGGCGCCGCACCTCACCGAACTCGCCTACGCGGCAGGTGGTGGCGCGTTCCTCGTGGGCGTGGGCCGCTACAGCGACCACCCCGAGGCCGCCCGCCGGCTGCCGGTGGTCAGCGATGCCTTCGCGCTGGACCTGGAGGCCATCGCGCGGCTGAAACCCGACCTGGTGCTGGTCTGGCGCTCCGGCACGCCCCAGCGCCAGCGCGAGCGCCTGCGTGCCCTGGGTGTGCCGGTGTTCGAGAGCGAGATCACCAGCGTCGACGGCATCGCCGGCACGCTGCAGCGCCTGGGCAGCGCCTGGGGCAACGAGGCCGCCGCGCGGCAGGCGGCCGACGCGCTGCGCCAGCGCTGGCGGCAGTTGCAGGAGCGCTACGCGTCGCGCACGCCGGTGCGCGTCTTCGTGCAGCTATGGGACCAGCCGCTGATGACCGTCAACCACCAGCACCTGATCGACGCCGCGGTGCGCGCCTGCGGCGGCCGCAATCCCTTCACCCACCTGCCGATGCTCACGCCGACCATCACCTGGGAGGACGGCGTGCGTGCCGACCCGCAGCTGGTGGTCGCGGCCGATGTGAACCTGGAGGCTGCACGCCGCGGCTGGCAGCGCTTCGCTTCCGTGCAGGCCGTGCGCAACGGGCAGATCGCGGGCATGGATGCGGACCGCCTGACGCGCATGGGCCCGCGTTTCGTCGAAGGCGCGCAGCAGCTGTGCGAGGCCATCGACGCGGCGCGGCGCGCCTCGTCGCCGCGCTGAACTCAGGCGGCGGACCAGCCGCTGCCGCGCCGCTCGAAGCGGCAGCCGTAGACGCGCTCCAGCAGCGCCTCGTCCAGCACGCACACCGGACCGGCCTGCCAGGCGCCATCGCCCAGCAGGGCCAGCACATGCGTGGCCACGCCGGCGATCCAGTCCGGATCGTGCGCGGTGAAGACGATGCAGCCCGCCTCGCCGCGTTCGACCAGCCAGCGGGCGACGAGCCGGCGGTGGCCGGGATCCTGGAAGGACACGGGCTCGTCCAGCAGCATCAGCGGTGCGCCCTGTGCGGCGCATTGCGCCAGCGCCACGCGCTGGCGCTCGCCGCCAGACAGGCTGCACACGTCCTGGTCTGCGAGGTGCGCGGCATCGAGCCCGGCCAGCAGCTCACGGGCGTCGAGGGCCGGCTCGTCGTGCGGGCCGGCGGACAGCTCCAGCACGCGGCGCACCGGCATCACGAAGCGGTCCTGGGCCTGCTGCGGCACGTAGGCACGCAGCAAGGCAGCCTCGGCAGCCGGCCAGCGCGATTGGTCGCGACCCTGCCAGTCGATGCGGCCTTCGCGCCGCGGCACGCGCAGGCCGGCCAGTGCCCGCAGGAGCGTGGACTTGCCGGCGCCGTTGCGGCCGATGACGGCCCAGCGTTCACCACGCGCCGCCTGCCAGTCCAGGCCATGCAGCAGGATGCGCGAGGACGCGCCCAGCCCCAGGGCATGGGTGGCGATCATCGGTGCGGCGGACTGCGTCACCTCAGCGCCCTTCGCGGATCAGGAAGACGATGAACAGCGGCGCGCCCAGCAAGGCCATCAGGGCGCCCACGCGCAGCTCCAGCGGCGAGGCCAGCGTGCGGGCCAACGTGTCGGCCGCCATCAGCAGCGCCGACCCGGCCAGCGGCGCCATCCAGGCCTGGTCGCGGGTGCGCGTGATGCCGGCCAGCCTCAGGCCGTGCGGCACGACGAGGCCGACGAAGCCGATGGCCCCCGCGGCCGCCACCGCCGCACCCGCAGCCAGCGAGCCGCCGGCGACCAGCGCCAGCCGCAGCAGCCGCACCGGCTCGCCGAGCAGCTCGGCCGCCTCGCTGCCGAGCATCAGCCGGTCGACGCTGCGCGCGCGCCAGGCCAGCAGCCCCGCCAGCATGAGGGCGAGCCCGATGCAGATGCCGTGATCGTTCGCGCCCGACAGGTCGCCGACCAGCCAGAACACCGCGGCACGCAGCTGCGCGTCCGAGGTCAAGGTCAGCAGCATCAGCGCCATCGCGCCGCTCAGCGCAGCCAGCATCGCGCCGACGAGGATCAGGCGCGCCGACGCGTCGTCGCCGCCGGCCAGCGCGCGCCGCGCCAGCACCAGCAGCAGGAAGCCGCTGGCCAGCGCACCGGCCGCGGCCCCCGTCCACAGGCTGAGCCCGGCCATCAAGGCCAGCAGCACGCCCACCGAGGCGCCGCCCGATGTGCCCAGCACGTAGGGATCGGCCAGCGGGTTGCGCAGCACCACCTGCATCGCCAGGCCCGACAGCGCCAGCAGCGCGCCGACACCCGCGGCGGCCAGCACGCGGGGCAGGCGCAGCTCGCGCACCAGCGCCAGGTCCCAGCCGCCGCTGCCGCTGGCCAGCGACCAGGCGGCCACCATCAGTGCCGCCAGCAGGCAGGCCGCGCCGATGCGTGTCGCGGATGAGGGCGGGGGTGAGGAGTGGGTCAAGTTGGCTCGAGGAAGGGAATGCAGCAATGGACGCTTGCGCGCGCGCCGCGGATTGTAGGAAGCGGCCCCGCGCGCGCTGGACGCCGGCCCGCGACGCCTACAATCCGCTCCCGCCGCCCGGTGGCATCCCTCAGCAGCACAGCCCCGCCCATGACCAAGATCGAACAGCTGGCCGAACGAGTCGAACGACTGCTGCTGCGTCACGAGGAACTCAAGCGCACCAACGCCTTGCTGGAGCAGCGCGTGGCCACGCTGACCAGCGAACGCGATTCCCTGAAGTCGCGCCTGGCCGCCGCACGCGCGCGCATCGATACCCTCATCGACCGCCTGCCCGAGGTCGCCGCCGCGGCGGCCGAAGCTGGCGACGACCACGGAGACCCGCGTTGAAGCAGATCGAAGTCAGCATCATGGGCAACAGCTACCGCCTGGGTTGCCCCGAAGGCGGCGAGAAACTGCTGCAGGAAGCCGTCGCGCGCCTGGACAAGGAGATGTGCGGCATCCGCGATGCGGGCAAGATCAAGGCGCGCGAACGCATCGCCGTGCTGGCCGCGCTGAACCTCGCCTACCTGCTGGCCCAGCGTCCCGCGGCCCCTGCTCCCAAGCCGGCGGCGGAGCCCGAGTCCACCGCATCCGCGATCGACGCATCGCAGCTCGACGGCCTCATCGACAAGCTCGACCGCGCACTCGAACACGACGGCCACCTGCTCTGAACGAGTCAGGCAACGCCTGCAAGCGGCCTGTCGAATACCGCACTCGCCATCTCGCATTTCTCGCTTGCCACGTCACATGCGACCCATACAATGGTCTCGTCCGTCGCGTTCGTGGAAGCCTTTATTTCCTTGAACCGATGCTCTTTGAGCTAGGGCATGGAACATCGCCAGGTAGGTGTGATCGTCTCGCGTCAGATGAACCCGAAGCCTCGCTGACCTCGCCCACCTGAATCCCCTGGGTTCAGGAATGCGGCGACCGGCTCGCGGCGGACCCTTACAGACGAAACGGCCTGCATCACTGCAGGCCGTTTTCCTTTCGCGGCTCGCACCGGCGGCTCTTTACGCCACCTCGAACTGGATGCTCGCCAGCACCACGCGGTTGCCGCCGCGCTCGCGTGCCGAGACCTGCGCGGCCTCGGCGGCCTTCAGCAGGTGCTCGACGGTGCCCGCGGTATGCGGATAGCTGGCCACGCCCATCGACACGGTGAAGCTCAGCTGCTGGCCGCCCAGTGTCGTGATGTGCTCGGCGCACTGGCGGCGCAGCTGCTCCATGCGCGCGTGCGCGGTCGCCAGGCCCACGCCCGACAGCAGGATGCCGAAGCGCTCGCCGCCCAGACTGCAGGGGGAGTCCATCGCACGCGTGTTGGCGCGCAGCAGGCGGCCGAGGATCTCGAGCACGCGCTGGCGCGACTGCGGGCCGTGGGCCTGCGCCAGCTCGTCCAGGCCGTCGATGGCGATGGCCACGAGGGCGAATTCGCGGTGCTCGCGCGCCGACAGGTCGGCCTCGCGACGCAGTTGTTCCTCGAAGTGGGCGCGCTGGTACAGGCCGGTGGCGCTGTCGCGCACATGCTGGCCCTGGGCCTCGCGACGCAGTTCGTCATTGACTTTGTGCTGCTGCTCCAGCTGGTCCAGCGCGGAGCGCAGCTGGGCCTCGCGCAGGCGGTGTTCGCTGTGGTCCTGCCACAGCGCGAGCACGGCGCGCGAGCCGTCGGGGCCCTCGGGCAGGGCCAGTCGCACGACGCTGAGTTCCTGGCGCGTGCCGCCGGCGCGCTCGAACCGGTGTTCGGCCGTCGCCGGGCTGCCGGCCTGGGCCAGGGCCTGCTGGTCGGCCGCACGCAGGGCGAGCGCCTGACTGGCGGAGAAGACCTCGGCATCGGTGTGACCCAGGACCTGGTCGCGTGCGCGGCCGATCAGGGATTCGACGTCGCCTTCGACCTGCTGGTAGCGCCCGCTCGCGACGTCCTTGACCATCAGCACAGCACCCGTACTGGTCAGGGCCGTCAGGACGGCTTGCACGAATGCGTCGGTGCTCGGCGGCTTGGGATCGGTCATGGGAGGCTAGGCAGCTCGGGGTCATCGTGCCCGGTTGGGCAAGCCGGCACGAAACCAAGCCAAGACCCGAGGCAGCAGGTGGATTTCATCATAGCCACGCGTATTGGGTGGTCCCACCCCTAGCCTGGGGCAGGAACTGCGGATAAACGCGCACAAGGCCGCATTTCATGCGCCACGCGAAAGGCAGCGTTCAGCCCAGCGGCCCCTGCGGCCCGCCCTTGGCCGATGCCCGCTGCCAGGCCTCGCGTGCGCGGTAGCGCTGCATGTAGGCCGCCAGCTTGGGATAGCTGGACGCCGCATCTCCGCGTGCGAACAAGGCCTCGACCGGGAAGCTCATCTGGATGTCGGCTGCGGAGAATTCCTCACCTGCGAACCAGGTGTGGCGGGCGAGATGCCCCTCCAGGAACTCCAGGTGCAGCTTGGTCTGCGGCCCGAGGAAGATCTTGCGCACTTGGCCCACGATGCCGCGGGCGATGGGCTTGGCGAAGAAGGGCATGGGCCCGGAGGCGATCCGGTTGAAGACCAGGGTCATCACCATGATGGGCATCAGCGAACCCTCGGCGTAGTGCAGGAAATAGGTGTAATGCATACGACCTGGTGTACCAGATGCGGGCGCCAGCCTGCCCTGCCCGTAGCGGCCGACCAGGTACTCGATGATGGCGCCCGACTCCGCCACCGTGACGCCGTCGTCGGTGATCACCGGCGACTTGCCCAGCGGGTGCACGGCCTTGAGCTGCGGCGGCGCCAGCATGGTCCGCGGGTCGCGCTGGTAGGACTTGATCTCGTAGGGCAGGCCCAGTTCTTCGAGCAGCCAGAGCACGCGCTGGGAACGCGAGTGGTCGAGGTGATGGACGGTGATCATCGTGGGGCGGGCGCGGCGGTTGCGGGAAGCGCATTGTCCGCGCGCCGGGGCCGGCGCGTCGCCTCCGGCCCGGCCGCCCTCAGCCGCGGCCCGCCGCCTGCACGCCTTCGACGAACCAGTCCATCGCCTGGATGTCCGCGTCGGCCATCCGCCCGGACGCCTGGCGCACGCGTCCCTTGGCATCCACCAGCCGGCCGGCGAAGGGATGCAGCCGCCCGGCCACGAGCTCGGCCTGCGCCTGCTCGATGCGACGGCCCCAGTCCGCGCGGGCCAGCGGCAGCAGGTCCATGAAGCCGTCCTTCATCCCGCCCCAGACGGGCTGGTTGCTCCAGCGTCCTTCGCGCACCGCCTGGGCCGTGCGCGTGTAGAAGCCACCCCAGCGATGCACGATGGCCGACAGCTGCGCGGTGGGTGCGACGGCGTGCATGTCGCTCGGGTAGGGCAGCACCAGCACGCGTTCGGCCTGCGCCGTGGCGGCCACGGCCGAGGAGGCGCTGTGGTGCGTGAGCACGTCGACCCCCTGGCGCACCAACGTGAGCGCCGCCTCGCGCTCGCGCGCAGGGTCGAACCAGGTATCCAGCCAGACCACCTTGAGCTGCGCCCCCGGCCGCACCGCCCGCATGCCGAGCAGGAAGGCGTTGATGCCCTGGACGACCTCCGGCACCGGGAAGCCGGCCACGTAGCCCGCGATACCGGAGCGGTTGGCCAGCCCCGCGGCCATGCCGGCGAGGTAGCGCGCCTCGTAGTAGCGGCCGATGTAGGTGCCCAGGTTGGGCGCGTTCTTGTAGCCACCGGCGTGCATGAAGACGGTACGCGGGAAGTCGCGCGCCGCCTTCAGCGCAGGCTCCAGGTAACCGAAGCTGGTGGCGAAGATCAGCCCGCAGCCCTGGGAGGCGAGGTCGCGCAGCACGCGCTCGGCGTCCGGCCCCTCGGGCACGCTCTCGACCGTGCGCGTGCGCACCAGGGGACCCAGGCGGCGCTCCATCTCGATGCGGCCCTGGTCGTGCTGGTAGGTCCAGCCCGCATCGCCGACCGGCGAGACGTGGACGAAGCCCACCAGCAGCGGTGCATCACCGGGCTGCGGCAGCGCCGCGGATGCGCCCTGGGCGCGCGACAGCAGAGGAGCGGCGGCCCAGCCGGCCGCGAGCGTCACGGCGAGCGAGCGCCGGAGGTTTTTGTACATGGTGTGCCTCGACATGGCCCCGGATGTGGAGACGTCCCGGGGCGGATGGGGGCATGCCGCCGGACGCCGCGGCCGCCCCCTCGTGATCGAGGTGCGACGGCGCGCGGGGCGGGATTGTGGCCGAGTCGGCGGACCGCTTCAGGCGCGGTCGTCTTCGAACCCGACGGCGATGCGGATCAGGGACTTGACCGGCTGGCCGTCGACCTGTCCCGGGCTGTAGCGGGCATGCAGGAAGGCCAGGCTGGCCGCGTCCTGGAGCTCGACCGGCACGCCGACCGAGTCCACGCGCACGCGGCGCACGACGCCGGCCTCGTCGATGAAGAGGCTGAGGACCACGGTGTAGTCGCCGCGCTCCTGGAAGGAGGCGGGGAAGTCCACGCGGATCTGCTCCCGGGCCACGGGGGGCACCGAGAGCCGGGAGCGCGGGACGTAGAGATCCTCGTCCGGGTCGCGCGCGGCAGCCGCCTCGGCCTGGGCAGGCGGCTGGGGTTCGGGTGTGGCCACGGATGGCGCGGCCGCCTCGGGCGTGGCGCCGAGCAGGCTGCCCAGGCCCCAGGCCGCGAACTGCAGCGGCTGCGTGGCGTCCAGTTGAACCGGCCCGAGCCGGGTGGCGGAGTCGTCGACGGGCGAGGGAGCGTCGGCCTGCACGGTCACCATGCGCACATGGGCGGCAGACGCGACCGAAGCGGTGCGGCCTGTCGCGGCCGACGCCACGATGCCGTCCCATGGCCGCGTCACGAGGGCGGCATGCACCAGCACCACCGCACCCAGGCTCACCCAAAGCGCCGGCGGCATGCGCCGCGGCGAGGCAGCGGCCCGGTGCAGGGTGTGGTCCATGCTGCAGCCTTCGACCCGCCGATCGGCGCCGATCAGTTCACCAGCTCGCGCCAGGAGGTGCGGCGCAGGGTGCCCAGGGTGCCCGCCTCACCGCCACCGCCGGTGCCGCCCGGGGGCGACAGGGTGACGTCGTTGCCCTTGCTGTCGTTGACGATGAGCTTGGACGTGGTCACCACCTTGCCCGAGCTGTCCTTCGTGCCCGAGGTCTGCACCCAAGTCACGCCCACGATGATCGAGTCCTTGCTGAACTGGAAGCCGGCCACGCCACCGCTGAGCAGCGGGGAACCATCGTTGATGTTCAGGTAGTACAGGTAGGACGAACCGGTGGAAGCACACGCGTCTCCTTCGGGGATCGCGGTCGGCACGACCAGGGTGTTGAACTGGTGGAGCATCTTGGTGACCACGCGCTCGCCCGCGATCGGGAAGTCGATCATCCAGCCGATGTTGCTGATCCAGTTGACAGATTTGCTCGTG